>NZ_AP021889.1:1815217-2117753 GCF_011398355.1 Thiosulfatimonas sediminis | reverse complement strand
ACAACGATTTTAGACATCTGTCTATTAAAAGAAAATTGGTGTTGGAAAGTATGGTTTGAACGGTTTGAATTGGACTCTCACCATCTGAGCGATGGTGAGAGCACTAACGTGGTTAGGCGTTTAGTGCGGCCAGCGCGGCAGCGTAGTTTGGTTCTTGGACAATGTCAGCAACTTGTTCGCTATAGATGATTTCGCCAGCGCCATTAATGACGATAATGGCGCGTGATAAAAGTCCTTTAATCGGGCCGCTGGTGATTTCTACACCGTAATCGTGGCCAAAGGTTGAGCGGAAAGCAGAAAGCGAGGTCACTTTATCCAGCCCTTCGGCACCACAGAAACGACTTAGTGCAAATGGTAGGTCTTTGGAAATGCACACTACGTGTAAATCGGCGTTTTTTTCTATTTCGGCATTGAATGTACGGGTCGACTGCGCGCAAACACCAGTGTCGATACTTGGAAAAATATTTAGCACAATGGTTTTGCCTGCATAATCGGCCAAGGTTTTTTCCGAAAGGTCTTCTGCAACCAGAGTAAATTCTGGTGCTTTTCCAGTTGGAAGGGTGCCACAAGTTTCAATTGCTGTGCCGTCAAGGGTTATGTTAGCCATTAAGCTGCTCCTCTGGTTTTTGAGTGATTTTATGAATAAGTGGATGTGCTATCTTAATCAAAATTTAGCGTGCTCGTACCGAAAAAGTGTCAGTCGCTTTTAACTTAAGCACGCTAGGATTGGGCGTATTGTTTTCTCTAAGCCATGCTTGTTCGATCTGCAGTTGATCGTCATCGAGAAGTTTTTTCCAAACACGCTGTGTCGCCTCCCATTGGTAACCGCGGCTGCGCAGTTGGTCTTTGATTTCAAAAGGCGCACCGGTCGCGGCGATAAGCGATTTAGCAATGCGAACTTTTTTCAATAAATAATGGAATGCCGGCATTTGAGCTTCGCCAATCGGTTGTGCCAGTAATTCTGAAAGCGCTTGCACATCATCTAATGCGCGATGTGCGCCATAGAAAAATTGACCGACTTTCCAGCATAAAAATTCTTGGCTTTTTGAGCCTACATTGGCAAGATTGTCCCAGTCGATTTGCATGACTGAACAGCCCCAGATTTTGCTGACAAATACCTCGTGGTAGCGTTCTAACACGGGGCGGTCAAATCCGGCATTATGTGCTACGCAGAGCTGCACTTGGGCGATGTCATCAGCCACTTGGTCCCATGGAATCTGTTGTCCTTGGACATCGGCCAAAGTTAATCCGGTGACTTTGGTTACCTCTGCGCTGATTTTTCCTTGTGGTTCGTTTAAAAAATTTTTGGCGCTCAGAACCCGATAAAAATGACCCTGACTGTCAAACTCGATGATTTGATAACCTAATTCAATAATCTCGCATTCAGCGGTATTTAATCCCGTAGTTTCGGTATCAATCACGCAGACACGATGAAAGGCATTATCGCCAGTGGCAGTATTAAATTGTTCGGTCGCTTTTAGGCGACGTAGCACTTGGAAATCATCGGATTGGTTGAGCATTTGCGCGCATTGCGCTAAGGCGGGATTGCTTTGATTCATGACCCCTCTTTTCTATTCATGTGTGATGGAAAGGAATGTTGAACGAATTGTGGCAGATTCAGACCGCGAGCGCAAAATATGCGACCCCTTAGGCGCGTTTTGCAAAGCGTTGCCATTGGTGTTTTTGGCGTAGCCAGATCGCAAACAAAGTGGCTTGGATGGCGCTCTGCCAGGGTAGCTGGGTTTGTAAGAGTAACTCGATTTCCATTGTTTTACCACGATGCAGATGCCAGCTGATGCGGTTTGAGAGTGCGACAATATGTGCATCGCTTAGATGCTGGCGTAAAATTTTGGCGAGTTGTCGAGGAATATAGCCTACTAAAAAAGTTTGCTCGGGCAAGTTTAACCAGATTTGGATCGCATTTGCGTCAAACGCATTATCCGGCTCTAGTACCAGATTTAAATGCCGCCCTTGGCTAATTAAGTGTAGGTCAAAGAGCTGCTGTGCACTGTAATAAAACAGCCCTTTAATCGGAAAGCGGAGCTGAATGCGCATTACCGCTCGGCAACCTCAATAAGGGTTAAATCTCTCTCGTTTAGTTGTATATCGCGTTCTATATTGTCAACAGGACAAAGCCATTGCAAACGATAGGCGCTGAGTTGTAAATCCACCGTTGTTTGCGGATCACCGTATAAACGGTCGCCGATAATTGGTAGTCCATCCGCAGATAGGTGCTTCCGAATTTGATGGGTTCGACCGGTTTCAATGGTGATTTGAATACGGCTAATAGGGCTTTGGTTAAGTATTGCACTGGCTTGCCAGATAAAATGGCTGCAGGCAGATTTACCGTCAATTGGCTGATGGTTTGACCACTTGGGAACTTGCGGTGTGCCCCAAACATTCGCCAGATAGGTTTTATGAATGCGTTTTTCTTCAAAGAGTTGAGTTAATTGCGCGGCTGTTTTTTTATTGTGGGCAATCAGCATTAAACCTTCAGTGGCGCGGTCTAGCCGGTGAATTTGCCAACAGGGGCGCGCTGTTCCAAAGAGGTTGGCTGAACGCAATTCCACCCAGCGCGGTAGGCTTTGAAAGTCGCCATATTTGGAACTTTGCGATAGCATTCCACGCGGTTTAAACCATAGTGAATAAGCGCCATAGTCGGCGACCAAGCGCGCCTGGATATTGTCACAAAGCAGGGCTTGTGCAAGTAAGCGTGGGTTGTAGTAAAAATCAATTTTTTGATGGCTTTTTAAGGTGCGTTTTAAGCGCCGAATCACTTCCGCTTTTTTGCCGCCATGATTTAGCCAAATAGCACCCTTTTGGGCAAAGTCTTTGAGTTGCGCTTTGCTAAAAGGCGTGGCTTCAGCCAAGAGGTCTAGGGCGTTACTATCGTGTTCGGCAATGACTTGAAAATGCTGGGTGTCAACGGCAGCATTTCCCGCGCCCTGGAAATTTTTGTGCTCTATCATCGGGTATTATAATGACTCAAAAGAATAGAAAAAATAAACGATTTATTATTCTATTTTGCCAGAAAAACCTGTGAGTAATGGATGAAAAAGATTAGAGCCTTAAATGACTATCCGCAAACTTGGGCGTTGCAAGTAGATCAGTGCGTTCTTGAAATTGCGATTAAATATACCCGGCGTCGTGGCTCAGTCGCATTAAAGTATCAAAACGGTAATTGGGTCTTTTATTGTCCGCAGAACCTTGCGCCGCAAAAAATTGCATCCTTATTGAAAGGCTATCAGGCTGATTTTGAGCATCTTATTGTGAGCCAGCAGCTTAAGTCGGCACCCTCTAATCAGATTCCGTCTATAGCAACAGAGTTCTCATGGCTGGGAGAAATGCGTTCGAAACTTGAGTTTGGGGACTCTTTGGAGCGTGTTTTAATCGGCGAAGCGCAACAGTATTTTACTGAGAAAGTTCCTTACTACGCCACGCAGATGCGGTTACAGCCGAAGCAAATTAAGGTGAAAAGCTATCAAGCCTGTTGGGGCAATTGTTACCATCAACGTGGCCTACTGCAATTTAATTGGAAATTATTACAAGCGCCTTCTTGGGTGGTGGATTATGTCATTGTCCATGAACTTGCCCATCTGGTTCACCCCAATCATTCCACCGATTTTTGGTCATTAGTACATCGGCATTATCCGCAAACTCCGCAAGCCAAACGGTATTTAAAAGAGAATGGGCAGCGGATGATGCACTTAGCCATCGCGGAATGAACCATCTGTTTGACAAAATGTGCAGTGCATTTTACGTAAAAATGCATAATAACTCTGCATTACGCTTAATAACGCCCGATTTTTGACGGTTTTATCGAGAGTGCTGTCAAAATGTATTGGATTTAGCTAAAATGATTATTTGCAATGTTGGCGTTTTCTGCAGGAAACAGAAAGAAGAGAAAACGAAATTATTTCTTGCAATAGGTGTGATTTCTCCGTACACTCAAAGACGCTAGAAAAATCCTTCAAGATTTACTTCCTTCATTTCGCTGTTTTATGTTTAGTAACACCTCGTCCTGCAGTATTTAAGTTCCGCCAGTTTTTTATCTCTAAGCACGTCATGCCTATTGCAGGCAAAATTTTTTTCAAAATTTTAGGATTATATATGTCTAATACAGTTAAAGGGACCGTTAAGTGGTTCAATGAAACAAAAGGTTTCGGATTTATTGAACAACAGTCTGGACCAGATGTTTTCGCACATTTCAGCGCAATTGTCAGTGATGGTTTTAAAACCTTGAATGAAGGACAAGCGGTTGAATTCGTGGTTACGCAGGGGCCAAAAGGGCCTCAAGCTGAAAACATCGTAGTACTTTAATTTGCGATTCAACAGAGTCGTCGCGTTTGAAAATTTGCGCCGTGAAGGGCAAATAATTTTTCTAAAAAAATGGTTTCGTCATGCGACGATGATTGTTGTGGAATTAAATAGGCCTAGTCTGTTCAATTTCGGCAAATGAGAAAAGCCAGCGTTTTGCTGGCTTTTGTTGTTTTTTAGCTTTTAAAAGCGTTGAACGAAACTTAGTAAGCATGGTTTGGTTGCCGTTAGGTCGATTAAGCAGGGCATGTTTGATTAATGCAGATTAAGTTTTAAATGGACAGTTTCAGTGGTTTTTGGGTATTGAATGTATAATTCGCGCGTTGTTTTGACGGCTAGTATTGGTTGCAATTTAAGTTAATGAGCAATTTAAGGACAAAAATGTCTAATAAAATAACAGGCACAGTAAAGTGGTTCTGTAGAGCAAAAGGCTTTGGGGTGATTGAGCAAGAGTCAGGACCAGATGTTTATGCTCACTTGAATGCGATTGTCTGTTCTGGATTTAAAACCTTAGAGCAGGGGCAGCGGGTAGAGTTTTTGATTAAACCAGGATTGAGTGGTCCGCAAGCCGAGAAAATTGTCGTACTCTAAATATTTGATTTAAACCCTGTGGAGCATTTTCCATGCTCTCGAAGATATCTCGGTCGGCTATTTCTATTTAAGTGGATAGTAAATAAAAGGACTGCAGAATACCTACACTTTCTTAATTGTTTTTGTCAATTTCACACAATGTCTTTTGTGTATTAGAAGTTTATTCGCATTAATTCCCATTCATATGAAAACAAGATTCAGGTATATAAATTCTGTGATTGTTTTAGTTGATTTTAGTCAGACTGAAGCAAGTCTGATTTAAAATTTCCAAACCGTGCTGAAAAACCTGCAAACGAATTGTGTGGTTTTGTCCGCGAAAAAAGGCAGCAATATGCTGGCTTTTTGATTTTTAAGCGAGATCTTTGGCTTGAAATTAATGAGGCCAGCAGCGTAATCAGTTTGGGTTTTTATCGCGCATAAAGGCAGCTTGGCGTTTATCTAATGTTTGAACTGGTCTAATAGCAGTGGACACTTTTATAAGAGACAATAGATGTTGTCGAACTAGGAGTGATCATGAGTCAAAAGAGAACTTATAAAACTTACACCGATGAGTTTAAAAAAGAAGCCGTCGCGTTGGTAACGGATCAAGGTTACAGTGTGGCAGAGGCGGCTGAATCCTTAGGTGTCAGAACGAATTTGATTTACAAGTGGAAAGAGAAGTTTGAAGCCCAAGCCAATGGGTCAGCACTGAGTCAGGATGAACGCGCTGAGTTGAAACAGTTGCGCGCTGAAAACAAGCGCTTAAAACTCGAAAAAGAGATCTTAAAAAAAGCTTCAGCCCTTCTGGCGCAAGACATCCGATAACGTTTTCATTCATGGATGAATTGATTCAGGAGGGCTTGCCAGTTAAGCCTGTGAGCCAAGTGTTGAAACTCAGTCGTTCAGGCTATTACGCATGGAAAAAACGACCTAAAAAGGCAATCAAGACAGAACAACTTGAACTCTATCGTACAGCCAAACAGCTCTTCAAAGAGAGCCGTGACAGTTTGGGCTCTCGTGAACTCGCCAAAGCCCTTCGTAAGGCTGGGTTTCTCGTCAGCCGAGAGAAAGCACGTCGGCTCATGAAAACACTGGGATTAGTCGTCAAACAGCGTCGAGCTTATAAAATAACGACTAAGCGTAACCTGACACATCGAGTGGCGGATAACTTGGTTAAGATGAAGTTCAATCCAAGCGCGATGAATCAAGTTTGGGCAGGCGATATTACCTACTTGAAAACACCTGAAGGTTGGCTGTATTTGAGTGTCGTAATGGACCTGTATTCTCGCCGCATTATCGGTTGGGCCGTGAGTGAACGAATGACGGTCGAACTCGTCATGCAATCCTTACAGCAAGCGTATTGGCTACGAGGGCATCCCAAAGGCGTGATTTTTCACAGTGATCGTGGTTCTCAGTACACTAGCAAACGGTTTGCCACACTACTGGCTAAGCAAAATATGACAGCCTCTATGGGCGATGTCGGAGCCTGTTGGGATAATGCCGTTGTTGAACGATTTTTTGGCAGCTTAAAACATGACTGGCTGTTTAAAGCCTATCATCCAACACGCGAGAGCATGAAAAAAGACGTAGCAGATTACATGCGTTACTACAACTTAAAAAGGCTTCATACTGCGAACGGTGATTTGACGCCGATTGAGTATGAAAATTGTAAAAACCAAGTGTCCAAAAAAGCTTGACCAGAACAGTTTGTAGCAAGCACTCTATGTTGTCACTCTGACACTCATTCTCGTTGCCATTCCCAGCCCCCGTGGCCTCAAGTTGATTTAAATCCAACAGGTCAATATTCGTTTGATCGGCGTGCACTTGTGCAAAATTATGCTCAGAGAGTTTTTTGCCATCGATCGTTGCATTAGTGAACCAGCCCACCATCGCTACCGAGGCAATTAAACCGCCATAGATTGAAAAAAAAGAGGAGTAAGTTAATCGGTTAATCAGTTTTGTGGATACAAACCATACAACCAGAAAAATCACCGTTAAAAACAAAAAAGAGGTCATATTTTTGTGCCTAATTAATAGATATTTCTAATTACTTTAATTGATTTTTAAGGCTCAAGGAAATTTTTTTTACTGTTGTCGTGAAATATTTTGTGGTGATTATAATTATGTAGTTTTTGAGTTAGTTTTGTATAGTGTGACTACTTTTATTGGTTAGACGAAAAAGTAAAATGATTTAAAATCACCGCACTTATTTTTATAAATGTCTAGGAAAACAATGCCTATTTCTCATTCTCAGCAAAATACTCTGCATCTTTGTGCGAACAATCGTTTGGCAATGTCGCTAAGGCAGCAAGCTGTTCAGCAACAAGCTGAAACCGCAGCGCAAACCTATCGTAAAGTGGTGCCTATGTTACAAGCCACGACAATTCAGCATTGGTGGCAGCAGTGGCGTGATGATGTGGCATTTAGCGGTTTAGGCCGTCTTGATTATCAGCGTTTGCTGTGTGATTTTGAGGCGGTATGGTGGTTTGAAAAGGCGCTGTTAGTTGTGATTAACCGTGGGGAAAAGCATGGTGAAGATCCGGTGTTATTAAATCCGCATCAAACGGCCAAGCAGTTGTATCAGGCTTGGCAGCTAAGCCAAGAGTTTCTTACGGACGATTGGTTGCAAGAAGTCTTTTTGAATCCTGAAAATCAATTATATAAAGAAGTCAGTGACGTTTATCAACAACAGTTGGCTAAGCATCATTGGTTTGATGCCGTACTGTTGCAAAAAGCCTCTTTGGCACTTTTAGAGGCATTAATCAACGAGCAGCCTGCGGCGCTTAAAGCGTTTTTACCACAGCGCGTTGAATTGCATGGTTTTGATGATTCCCCACCGTTTTTGCAGCAGTGGTTGGCTTTGATGGCAAAAGCTGGTGTGCAGATTATTGAAGAAATCGCCGAAGAGAAAATCCCACACAGTACCCAGCTTTTTGCCGCGCAAGATGTCGTCGATGAAGTACAGCAAGCGGCTGCTTGGGCTTGGCAAGTTTTGCAATCGATGGCGACAACAAAGCAATGCAAAATCGGCATAATCGCTCCAGACATGCAAGTTTATAAGCAGCCTTTGCAGAGTGCTTTGGATGAGTATTTGGTGCTCCAAGGCGCGCAGAAATTCGCTCTGCTTAAAGAAGACGATAAGTTGTATAACTTGTCACTCGGCCAGCCATTGAACACCATACCTATGGTTCAAAACGCATTGTTGAGTCTAAAAATGTTCTTACAGCCTCATAAACCGTACCGTTTTTCGGAGTGGAGTCAGTGGCTGATCTCGCCTTATACGCAAGGTGATTTGACCCAGCGTCAGCAGGCAGATTTACAATTGCGTCGCCTGCAGTGGTCGCAGATTAGTTTGCCGCGCTTACTGAATGAGTGTGTTGATTATCTGGAAGATGAAGAGCGTTTATTGCCGCTGATATTGCCAAAAGGGTTATTGCAGGCTTTAGAGCTGCAAGCGAAACAGTCTTATTCAGGCAAGCTTTCGCAACAGCAGTTTATCGAAGCGTGCCAAGAGACGCTTAATCGTCTTGGATGGCCAGGAACCCGTACTTTGAGCAGTCGAGAATATCAGCAACAGCAAACTTTTTGGCAAGTGTTAAATCGTTTTGCCGCAATGCAGGGGTTGAGCAGTGAGCAGAGTATTACACAGTGGTTGCCTTTATTGCAGAGCTACATTGCTGAGCAACTTCATCAACCGCAGACAAAAGGCGAGCCGCCGATTCAGATTATGGGGATGTTGGAAGCTGGTGGTCAGGCGTTTGATGCACTTTGGGTGCTGGGGTTGAGTGACCAAGCCTGGCCGCGCGCAGCCAATCCCAACCCGTTTATACCAATGCATTTGCAACGTGAGCATAAAATGCCACGCGCAGATGGGCATCGCGAACTGTTGTACGCTCAGCAGATTAACCAGCGTTTGAAAAATACGGCGGCGCAATTGGTTTTAAGTTATCCGCGTTTTTCTGGTGATGCTGAACTGTTAGCATCCCCGCTTTTGACGGGCTTTGAAACAACGCCTTGGCAAAAATTGTCCTTTAACTCTATAGCACAACAGCTCTTTACGGCGCCAAGCGTCGCGCCACCGACGTTGTCATTATGGCCTGAGAATCCACACATCGAATGGTCTTTAGACGCCTGTGGTCCGCAAGTGCCGGAAGGCGATAATGCACCCGGCGGCAGCGGTATTCTTCAGGCACAGAGTCAATGTCCATTGATGGCGTTTTTGGATTATCGGCTTGGGGCAAAATACGGTTTGCAGCAGGTTGAAGAAACCTTACAGTCAACAAATCAAGGTTCCATGCTACACCGAGTTTTGCAGTTGGTTTGGGAAGAATTAAAAACCCAAACGGCGCTTTTGGCCTTGAATGACGATGCACTGAACGAATTGCTTGACGGGCATTTGCAGAGCGTGTTTTCAGAGGCGCGTAACACCCTGAGCGAAAGTCTATTGCGCCTAGAGCAAAATCGAATTAAGCAGCTCTGCTGGGATTGGTTGAAACTGGAAAAAGAGCGAGCCAGTTTTATCAATGTGGCGACCGAACAGGAGGTTTATATTACCTTGGCGGGCATTACCTTTAAGGTCATTGTAGATCGTATCGATCAAGTCGAAGGCAAGGCCTTAATTATTGATTATAAAAGCGGTAAAGCGAGCATTAACGACTTATTAAAAACACCTTTGCAAGCCCCTCAATTGGCGGTTTATCTGCACGCCTTGGCGCAAATTTCCCAAACCTCTAAGGATCGGATTGTTATGCCGTTGAGCGAGCAAATCTGCGGCATCGGCTATGGTCTTTTACATTCGGATGATGGCGTGAGTTTTAGTGCCTTAGTGGATACAGAAGCGGTTTTGCCAAAAAATGGCGTGAAGGTTTTTAGCAAGTTGTCGGAAAACGAAAAGAGTGAGTTTTTTCAGGTGCAATGGCAAGATTTATTGGACGGATTAAAAGCAGAAGTTGTCGATTTAGCGCGGCAGATTCAGCAAGGGGATGCACGAATGCAGTTTGCGAAATTGGACGATATTCAATATGCCAGTGCCTATTTAGCGCTGCGAGTTCCCGAGGTATTGCAGCAACAAGCGCACACTGAGGAGGATGCAGAATGAATAATATGAATCCTACTTATCCAGATGTTCAACAGATCTTTGCTTTAGAGTTAGATGGTCAGCTCGATGATGCGCAAGCTCGTTTACAGGCGATTGACCCTTTTCATTCGTTTATTGTTCAAGCACCCGCGGGCTCTGGAAAAACCTCGCTGTTGACGCAGCGCTATTTGGGGCTCTTGTCGCAGGTGAAAGCGCCGGAACAAATTGTCGCCATGACTTTTACCAAAAAGGCGGCGGCAGAAATGCGCGAACGGATTATGAAAGCACTGCAACTGGGTGCCCATTCTCTAGCAGAAGACGCCGGTTTGGTGGAGCGAAACACCTGGAAGTTGGCACGAAAAGCTTTGCAGCAAGATCAAAATTTGGGGTGGCAGTTATTAAATAACCCGAATCGCCTGCGGATTAAAACCATTGATGGTTTTAATAGTTTTTTGGTTGGCCAGATGCCGGTGCTGTCCAAAATGGGAACGCAATTGAAGTTAAGCGACAAGCCGCAGCAAGTCTATCAAGAAGCGGTGCGCCAAGTATTGCAAGAAGAGGATTTTGTTCCTTTAGTAGAGCCCTTATTGATGCTGGTTAATGGGCGTTACACGCGTGCAGAAAATTTATTGTGTGCGATGCTTGCGAAACGTGATCAGTGGATGGACCATCTGCAATATGTCGATTCGGGCGCTCGAGAAGAGCTGCAAAATGCATTGAAGGAAATTGTGCTCAGTGAATTGCGCCAGCATCGGCAATCGCTAAGTAAAGTCGAAGCCTTATTAGCAGAAGTTTGCGATATTGCTGATTATGCACAGCATAATGACCAACCGGATTTAGTGAATATTGCCAGCGCATGGCCGTTTGCTGAAAATGATACTGAGTCCTGGCGGGTGCTGGCGGCGTGGGTTTTGACCAAAGACAGCAAAAAAGTGCGAGCCCGGCTTACCAAAAATGAAGGGTTTCCGACGGGTAAAGGGTTAGCTAAGGAGCGCAAAGAGCAGATGGTGCAAGTCTTGCAAGGCATTAGTGATGCCGATGATTTGCAGGGGACTTTGGTGAGTGCATTGGCGGCGTTAAAAGACTTGCCTGACCCGCATTACACTGATCAGCAGTGGCAGATATTGCAAAGTTTAATGCAGTTGTTAAAAATCTGCGCAGGGTATTTAAAGCTGGTTTTTCAAAGCCGTGCTGAGGCAGATTTTATCGAAATCGCGCAGTCCGCTTCTCAGGCATTGGGGCATAAAGATGAGCCAACCGATTTGGCGTTGCAACTGGATTATCAGATTCAACATTTGCTGATTGATGAGTTTCAAGATACCAGTAGCAAACAGTTTGAGTTAGTCGAGAAATTGGTTGCCGGTTGGCAGGAGGACGATGCGCGCACCCTGTTTATAGTGGGCGACCCAATGCAATCTATCTATCGTTTTCGTGAAGCCGAGGTTGCGAATTTTCTCAAGGCGTGGCAAGGACGTTTGGGAAATGTGGCGCTGCAACCGTTGAATTTAACCGTCAATTTTCGTTCACAAAAACAAGTGGTTGATTGGGTTAATCACACCTTTCAAAAAGTCTTGCCCAAAAACGACGACATGGCTAAAGGAGCGGTCAAATTCAGTAAAGCCTTGACCCAACGAGATGATCTGGAGCCAGCTGTATTCCACCATTGGGAGTGTGCTGGCGACGGCCAACAAAGCGAACGTATTGTTGAGTTTATCGTGCAGCGTTTAAGCGAGTTGCGTCAGCAAGAAGAGGCAAGAAATGAAGCTCTTTATAGCCGGAAAATTGCGATATTAGGACGTTCCCGTTCGCATCTAATGGTGATTGCGCAACAGTTGAAAAAATCGGCAATTGCTTTTCGTGCGGTCGAGTTGGAGGCCTTGAAAGATCGCCAAGAAGTGCAGGATTGTCTGGCGTTGAGCAGAGCGTTTTTGCATTTGGGTGATCGTGCCGCATGGATTGCGTTATTGCGTTCTCCTTTAGTAGGTTTGAATTTGCATGATTTGCACGCCTTGATTGCTGATAAGCCTTATAAAACGGTGGTGTTTTGCCTTGAGCAGGCTTTGCAACCGAATGGCTTGATTGATTTTAGCCGTCTGAGTGCGGAAGGGCAGGCTCGTATTATGCAAACTTGGCCCATTTTGCAGAATGCCATTGCCCAGCTGGGTGTACATCCGTTTAGCAAGTTAATCAAAGAGTGCTGGTTGATGTTGGATGGTGCTTTGAGTGTTGAAAACTCGGTCGCTTTACAGAATGTTGCCTCCTATTTTGAGGTGCTCGCGCAGTTTGATCACGATGTTTTGGGTATGACGCTTTTAGAATCGTTGGTCGAGACCCTCTATGCCAGTGCGGATGCCTCTGAGGCAAGTCAGCAAATTGAAATTATGACGATGCACAAATCCAAGGGATTGGAGTTTGATACGGTGATTTTGCCAGGTTTAAACAAAAAACCGCGCAATAAAGATCCGGAGTTGGTGTCTTGGTTTCAGTTTATGGATACCAAGCAAAAAGAGCATTTAGTGCTGGCGCCGATTGATCAAAAAGGGCAAGAAAAGTCGTATTTAAGTCGCTTGTTAACCCAGTTTGAATCACACAAACAGCAATATGAGTTGGGGCGATTATTGTATGTGGCGTGTACTCGAGCCAAAGTGCAGTTGCATTTGTTTGCCGAGTTGAAAATACAACAAGACACCGATGTTACGCTTTTTGCGCCGACGAAAAGCTCGATGCTTGAAGCGCTTTGGCCGGCGGTTCAGACGTCGGTTGTGGCAGCGATTGAACAACAACTCAACAGCGCGTCATTGGACGATAAACCTGTTGCGATGCAAGCCCCGTCGATTGCGGTCGCTCGTTTGCCATTACAGCGAAAGGGTTTGTTTGCTTACCTGGCGCATCTCGACAGACCTCAATTACTCAAAAATAAGAACAAGCCGGATGACGCGCCCAGCATCGCTTCGGTTGTAACACAGGGCGTCGTGCCAGAAACGCCGCAACCAGAGTATTGGCAGGCGGAGAATCTCGTCAGTAAAGCGGCCGGTAATCTGGTTCATAAAGTCTTAGAACAGTGGGCGCGTACTGGTATTGAACATGTTGCTGATATGGCCTTGCAAAAGCAGACTGATTTTTATCTGCGTTGGCTGCAGCAGCAAGGCTTGGATGCTGCGCAGACCCAACGTGCTTGGCAGAAAGTCGCCAGTTGTTTAAAAAATGCCTATGAAAACCCTCAAATGCGTTGGGCCTTGTCGCAAAGCCGGCAGCACGCGCTCAGCGAGTATGCACTCCAGTCGCTCAATGCACAGGGAGAAATTGAGCAGCACATTATCGATTACACCTTAATTGACGATGATGGAGTGCGCTGGATTATTGATTATAAAACCAGTGCTTGTGAGGTGTGCGACAGTGCTGCTCAGCGCGCGGAATTTATCGAGATGCAGCAACAGTATTACGCCCCGCAACTGCATCGCTATGCGGAACTTTTTCGTGCGCAAGAAAACCGTCCGCAAAAATTGGTTTTGTATTTAGCGGCCATTGATGTTTGGACAGAGGTGGCGAATCACGCCCAATAAAAAGCGCTTAATTTGGAGAAAATGATGGAAAAAACACAACAACAAATTTTACGTCATCATGGCGGTGATGGTGATTTTGCTCGGCAGATGATTACCCAAAGCTATGAGCGTCGTCACGACGTGGATTTTTGGGCGTTTTGGAATCAACAGCTTGCCGAGCCGATTGTGCGCGGTGATGTGCTGATGGATTTGGGTGCGGGCATTGGCCAGTTTGTCAACGACTTGGCGTTGCGCTATCCGGAGAATCGTGTGTTGGGTATTGAGGCGGCAGAATATATGTTGGTCGCGGCTTTGGATTTGCCGAAAAACGCACATTTACTTCGTGGAGATTTACTTGCGCCACAAGATTGGGGGGTAAATGGTCAAGTGGCTGCCGTGATGGCGAATATGTTATTGCATGAATTACCGCAGCCGGTGTGTTTAATCAAAGCTGTGTATCAATGGCTTAAGCCAGGAGGTCGTTGGTGCATTATTGATTTGGTGCGTCAGCCCTTGCAAAGTTATCTGGATCATAAGTTTCCGGCCAACAAGCTATGGCAAGAAACTATGCAAAATGATGAAGTTGCTACGGTTTTTGAGCATTTTTTAGAGCATAATCGCTACCATACCGAAGATTTAATCTATCTACTGCAAAGTGCCGGGTTTGTCGTGCTTTCACAGGAGCCCATGGGCAGAATGGTGCGATTGGTGGCAGAAAAACCGCAGTGATTTTACCGGTGGTTTCGGCTCTGCAATTCAGTCGTAAGAGCAGATCCAAGGCAGCAATTTTTGATTTCTCTTAAGTGGCTTTGCGATAGTTAAATATTGCTGGTTTGAAGTTTTGCTGATGTTTGTAAAAAGGCGTATCCTCTAAGCTCAATTCAAGTTAAGGGGACGCTTGTGAATCAGACTTCAACCCAGACATTTAACTATATTCGTTTTTTTAACGAGTTGCGCATTGAAGACGTACCGCTGGTTGGCGGCAAAAACGCCTCTTTGGGTGAAATGTACCAAGAGTTGGTGCCGCAGGGTATCCCCGTCCCGAATGGCTTTGCGATTACTGCCGAGGCCTATCGCTTGTTGCTTGAGCATAATCACCTCTGGTCAAGATTACACTCATTATTAGATACTTTGAACCCGCATGATTCGCTTGATTTGCAAAGCCGCGGTGCGCAAGTGCGCGAAGCGATTTACGGCGCGCAGATTCCTGACGAATTGTTTAATGAGATGGTCGCCGCCTATAACAGTCTGACCCAGCAATATGGCGAGGATATTTCATTTGCGGTACGCAGTTCGGCCACGGCGGAAGATTTGCCCACCGCGAGCTTTGCTGGCCAGCAAGACACGTATTTGAATATCAGCGGCATTCCTTCCTACATTGATGCCTGCAAACGCTGTTTTGCCAGCCTATTTACCGACCGAGCAATTCACTACCGGATTGATCAAGGCTTTGACCATTTTGAGGTGGCCCTGTCGATAGGCGTACAGCTGATGGTCCGTTCCGATATGGCCTCGTCGGGTGTGATGTTTACCATCGACACAGAAACCGGTTTTCAAGATGTGGTATTGATTACTGGCGCTTATGGTTTGGGCGAGAATGTGGTGCAAGGCGTGGTCGATCCGGATGAGTTTTATGTCCATAAACCGACCTATGCGAAAGGCTTTCGTCGGGTGCTAAGACGGCATAAAGGCGCTAAAAAAATCAAGATGGTATACGCATCAGACTCGAATCATCGTACGCCGGTGCGTAATGTGCCGACCAGTCATCTTGAGCGTGAAGCTTACTGTATTTCGGATAAGGAAGCGTTGTTACTAGCCGGTTACGCCAGCCGGATTGAAGCGCACTATAGTGCAAAAGCCGGTAAAGCGCGGCCGATGGATATTGAGTGGGCAAAAGACGGTAAAACGGGAGAATTGTTTATCGTTCAGGCGCGTCCGGAAACGGTGGCCTCGCAAACTCAACAACAGATGTTAAAACAGTATCAAGTTGCACCGGAAGTTGACGCTTTAGTACCGCTGGTCACCGGACGATCGGTTGGCAGTAAGATTGCCTGTGGGCCTGCAAGGGTGATTGAATCGGTGGCAAATTTGCATGAATTTCAAGCTGGCGAAGTGTTGGTCTCCGACATTACAACCCCTGACTGGGAGCCGGTGATGAAAATCGCTTCCGCCTTAGTAACGAATCGCGGTGGGCGGACTTGTCATGCTGCGATTATCGCCCGTGAACTGGGGATTCCGGCAGTGGTCGGTACGGCGAGTGGAACAGAGCGGATTCAAACTGGACAGATGGTAACGGTCTCTTGTGCGCAGGGCGATTTGGGGCGCGTTTATGATCGACAGCAGTCTTTTAAAATCATTGAAACCGATTTGAGCAGTTTGCAAAAACCAACCACGGAAGTGATGATGAATGTTGGTAATCCTGAAGTGGCGTTTTCGTTGAATACGTTGCCTAACGATGGGGTCGGTTTGGCACGCATGGAGTTTATTATCAACAATACCATTCAAGCGCATCCTCTGGCCTTGTTACAACCGGATAAGGTTTCTGAAAAGGCACAGCAGAGAATCGCCAAGCTTACCCAAGGTTTTGCTTGTGGTGCGGATTTCTTCGTGCAAAAACTCAGTGAAGGCATTGGTACTTTGGCTGCCGGTTTTTACCCCAAACCAGTCGTGCTGCGTCTTTCGGATTTTAAAAGTAATGAGTATGCAAACCTGATTGGAGGTAAGGCGTTTGAAGCGCATGAAGAAAACCCTATGCTCGGATTTCGTGGTGCTTCGCGTTATAACGATGAGCGTTTTGCACCAGCGTTTGCGCTGGAGTGTCAGGCGATAAAATTGGTACGCGAACAGATGGGGTTGGATAATGTTATTGTGATGGTGCCTTTCTGTCGTCGGGTGGAAGAAGCGCGTGCAGTGTTGGATAATTTGGCCGCTAATGGTTTGGTGCGTGGTCAGCAGGGTTTGCAGGTTTATATGATGTGTGAAATTCCGAATAATGTGCTGTTAATGGATGAATTTTCAGCATTTTTTGATGGTTTTTCGATTGGTACCAATGATTTAACGCAATTGGTTTTGGGCGTTGACCGTGATTCAGAAAAAGTCGCTTACGATTTCGATGAACGTGATCCTGGGGTCATGAAAATGGTGCAGTGGGCGATCGAAGGTGCAAAACGCAATGGTAAGCATATTTCGATTTGTGGCCAAGCGCCGTCAGATTTTCCTGACTTTGCGGAGTTTTTAGTTGCATTAGGGATTGATACCATCAGTCTAAACCCCGATTCGGTGTTAAAAACGTTACCGATAATTTTGCAGGCAGAAGCTAAGCGCTCCAATTAAAGGATTTAAAAGGCATTTTTAATCCACTCTGGGGGTTTGTCGCCGATAAAACTAATGACATCAAAGCGGCAGTCATGATTTTGGTATTGAGGCTGTTTTTGTAAAAATACCTGTGCACAGCGGCGAATGCGTTGCTGTTGTGCGGCGCTAAGGGTTTCGGTAGGGTGGCCGTAGAGGCTATTTTTACGGTATTTGACTTCAAAAAAAATCAATATTTGTTTGCTGGTATCCAAACCAATTAAATCAATTTCGCCTTTCTGGTACTGATCGCAACGGAAGTTTTGTGCGATTGAGATGACGCCGTTTTTTTGCAAATAGTCCAGTGCTTGCTTTTCTTTTTGTTGGCCGAGCCATTTGCTTAAAACACGGCCAGCTTGTTGGCGGGTTTTCGGTTGGGAAAGCTTGGCCTTGATTTGCTCTAAGAGCCCAAGTGATTTTCCCATGATGCTGTCCTTGTTAGGGCGTGATGCTTTGCTGTTGACTGTTTTGCAACATCTCTTGGCGTAGAAGGAGTTGCAAATCTTGCTCAGCATCGCTCATGTTGGATTCGGTTTCGCTACTGGTTGCGAATTTCTCAGTCGCCTGTGGCAATTGATAGGCTTGCAGTTGCCCTTGATCATCAAATTTAGCCCAGACTAATGCTTGTACCACTTTATTATCGATTAAGCTGAGTTGCCCTGTTTTGGTGTTGCTTAAACAACCGCCTTGTTGCAGCGCGCCGAGATTTGTCGCCAGCATGAGTGCATCCCAGCCAAAGGCTTCAAACGCGCTGTTTAATGTCTGCGGATTGAGAACTAAGGGTTGGGTTAACACAATCGTCTGCTTTAAATCGCGATTGTTTTGCAAAGTTGCTAAATCTTGACGGCTCATTGATGTTGCGCCATAGATGGGGATGTCGAGTAGATACAATGCTTTTTGTGGATTAATAACCGCAAGACGCTGCGCCGAGTCAAACACCACTACAGCATCAAGATCCTGACGGACGCGTGGATAAAAATCCAGTTTTTCGCCAATGCTGCGGCTTAGAACATTTTTCCGTTCGGTGCTCTGTTCGGCATTAAGGAGCTGATCAAAAGCTTCTCGCAGACGCGGTTTTTCATTGGAATAAGTGACTTGCGTTTGTGTGTGAAATGGAGGATTGCTCCAAGCATTAATGAGTAAGGAGGCTTGTAGACTCTGTTCTGGACTGTCGCTATTGATGATACCAATGTTTTGATACTGTTGTTGCACAAAGCCATCCGTCATTTGACCGATTTTATCGCTGCTTTTTAAACTGAATTGCGGGAAAGGCGTCGCTTTACCAATTTCGTTTAGGGCGATAATGTAAGGGTCATCAAAGCCTTGCAACTGCTCGATAGCGCTTTTGCGCAGTGGCCCAATCACGACGTCAGCACCATCTTGCTTGGCTTGGAAATACAGGCTGCTTACTTGTGATTCGTCACTGCTGTCGTAAAATCGGATTTGCAATTGGTTCTGCAGGTTACTGTTTTGGTAAAAGGCTTTTAAAATTCCTCTTTGTACCTGTTCCGCGACCGGTTTGAATTTTGAGTTAAGCGGTAAAAATACGGCGATTTGAGAAATGCGTTTTTCGCTTGGCAGCTGCGCTAATAGCTGAGGCAGAAGATGCGCTTGGTAAATCGCATCTTGTTCAAATTCGTTTAAGTTTTGCAGGCCTTGTTTAAAGGCTAAGCCCTGTTGGCGAAAGACGCGTACTAAGTGGGCCCAGGCGTCTACGCGCATATCGCGACTGTTCTCCAAAAGCGCTAAAGTTGTATCGTCCAGCGGAAGCAGGGTTTGCCAAATTTCGGTTTCTAGTTGGATTTTTCGTGCTTCCGGTGCGTCTTGCCAGAGATCATCGCTAAACTGTAAATACGTTTGCCAGTCTTGTGCTGCGAGCGCCTTTTGGCGTTCTTCTTCGGGGTCAATAGCGGTCATAATTGGCATTGGTTTTATTGGCGTGACCACCACTTTAGGCTCTTCTGGCACAACCACGGGCGGTTTTTTTTCGACTGGCGCAGGCGCAGGGGTGCTACAACCACTTAGTGTAAGACTTAGCCCGAGACAAGCGGTCAGCGCAAGCGTTAAGGCGTTGGGGTGTGACGAATTGGCAGGATTGGACATGGCAGCAAAATAATTTAAGTTAGAATAGTCGAATTATAAAAGATTTACCTAGGGTCTGTTGAAGATTCAACCGACTCTCATCGGCACGACGCATTTTGAAAGCAGAATGTTGACGAATTGCCGCATCGCTTAATTTGAAGGAATCCATTTGCTAATCAATTCAGATCAACGTCAACCCGGCAGCGGTATCTTATATGTAGTGGCAACCCCAATTGGTAATTTGGCGGATATTTCTCAGCGTGCCTTAGAGACTTTGGCGAGTGTCGATTGGATCGCTGCTGAAGATACCCGCCATACCAAACCCCTGTTGCAACATTTTGCTATTCAGCAGACCTTATTTAGTCTGCATGAGCATAACGAAGCGGAGCGCAGTGAACAGCTGCTCGTCAAGTTGTTAGCCGGTGAGAACGGCGCACTGGTGTCGGATGCTGGTACCCCTTTGATTAATGATCCGGGATTTGTGCTGGTTAAAAAACTGCGCCAAGCTGGGGTGGCTGTGGTGCCGATTCCAGGGCCGAGCGCGGTGATCACTGCATTGAGTGCGGCAGGTTTGCCAACGGATAGTTTTCGGTATATGGGGTTTTTACCGGCGCGTTCAAATAAGCGTAAGTTGGAACTCCAGGCGCTATTGGAGACAACGGCAACCTTAGTGTTTTATGAGTCACCGCATCGTGTACTGGATACATTGAGTGATCTGCTTGAGGTTTTTGGAGCTGAGCGTGAATTAGCGGTTGCGCGGGAGTTGACCAAGCAGTATGAGCAGTTTGTATCAGGCTCGCTACAAGAAGTGAATGAATTTTTTCAGGCAAACTCGGGTAAGGTACGTGGCGAATTTGTGTTGATGTTGCAGGGCGCGCAACTTCAGCAAGAGGAGAGGGCTAGCAGCGAATTTGATCCGTGGATTAACGCGATGTTGCAGCAGAACCTGCCAGTTAAACAGATTTCTGAAGTGATTTCTCTGGCTTTATCGGTCAAGAAAAAACAGGTTTATCAACGCGTGTTGGAGCTTAAGGACGCGGCGTTCGAATAATCAGAAAACGTCTTTTTAGTTAGGCTTAGTGGGCCTCTTAATGTTTTGATTGGCTAAAAGGCGTTGACTAAGTTCGGTAATGGAGTCTGGTGAAAAAGGCTTTTTCATCCATGCTTTCACGCCAAGTTGCTTTGCTCTTTGCTTAATGGGTTCGTCAATTTCTGCGCTGAGCATCAAGACCGGGGTTGCGGCATTGATGGTTTCTTTAAGGAACTCAACCAGTTGCAATCCGTTATCCTCGATACTGAGCATGTAATCAACAATAATAAGGTCAAATTGGGTCGATTGCACAATCTGTTTGGCATCACCTAAATTGCGGCTGAGGGTAAGGTGCAGGCCGCTTTTTTCAAGCGTTATTTTCAATAGAGAGCAAATAACCTCCGAATCGTCTACGGCGAAAACGTTGATGTTTTCTTGTGTTGCGCAGTCTTTCATAGGCTGTTTATCCGGTCGTTAACGCTTTAATCGAATAAACATCATAACGGGTATTTGGGCTTTCAATTGCGGAACTTGGTTTTATTGCATAGGCAATTGGCTCCGCGCCCTTTGGACGCTTAACCACGACGCGATATTTTGCGTGCTGCAATGCATTTTCCAGCAGCAGCGCACTGTCGATATCTGCGCCTAGCAGTTTCTGTAGCGTGGCCATCTCTTTTTTGGTTGCTGCGCTTTTCTTTTTATGCGGATACATTGGGTCGAGATAGATGGTATCAAAATGAGTGCCTTGTGCAGCCAGTTCGCGGATGATTTGCACGCTATCACCTTGGCTGAAGCTCAAGCGGCTAATAATTTGTGCACTTTGAACATCGATTTCGCTACGCTCTTGACTGACTTTGGCGCGTTGCAAAGCGTCTTGCAGTAAGGCTGCGACAACTGGATTGCGCTCATTCATCCATACGGTAAAGCCTAGAGAGGCTAACACAAAAGCATCGCCGCCCATACCCGCTGTGGCATCAAAAATGGTTGGCATTCTGTCTGTGAGATGGCCCATTGCGCGCACTAAAGGTTGGCCTTTTCCGCCACCAAATTGACGACGATGGGCTTTTTTGCCGCCAAAAAAATCAATGCTCAAAGGGCCTGAATCCGGTGGCAGTAAAGCCAGGTGTAAGTGTGTGGATTTTTTGGGCGCTGACCAACTTAGTAACGCGTCTTCCTGCACTTGAAAACCGCCGTCACTTAAACGCGGTAAGGCTAAATCAATAGCCAGTTGTTGAGCCTGTTGGGAAAAAGTACGATCGTCAATAAATACCTGCATGCCGCCGCCTAATTGGTTAAATTACGCATACTAATAATCATCGTGATGCCCAGTCCAGCATTGGCGAGCGCGTACATGGAAATACTTAGGTAAAACCACCAGAGTTGTTCACCGGTTTTTCGATATAACAGATATGGACTGAGTAAAATCAATAGATTAAATAACGCGCCCAGCAGAATACTGGTGCTGTTGCGAACCGCAAACAAGTCCCAAATCAGCATACTGGGTACGGAGCCGAATAGATAACCATATTGCCAAGTTGGAATTAAGCTGGGTGGAATGAATAGTGCGGCAATCATTGCCCAGCCAAAGCCGTAAAATAGGGTTTTGTTTAATGGTTGTTGATACCAGCGAAAAGCGTGTTTGGCGTCTGTCTTCATTATAATATCTACCAAAAGAGCGGAAAATCGAGCGCTTATCTTAAAAGAATATTGGGTAAGACTCTAAAAAATTTGAACAGAGTGAGTCATCTTAAGTGGTTAAAAGTTTATTGATACTGATTTTTTCAGGCTACGCCTTTTCGATAATGGCAGGCTCTTCAGTGAGCCAACCACTCGAATTTTCTGGTAAAAGTTTTGCGCTTTATCAGACATTGCATCCGGCGGCTTTACTGATTGCGAATGAACAAGGCCACTTATTATATGCCGATAATATTGAGCAAGCGTTAGTCCCCGCATCGACCACCAAGTTAATTACGGCTTTGCTGGCATTGCAGCATTGGGGAGCGGAGCATCATTTTCACACCGATTTTACGGTGTATTCTTGCACAGAGGTGCAAGCGATCAATTGCGCTCGCTTGGAGATAGGCGCTTTTGGCGACCCGTTTTTGGTTTCTGAAGAGTGGGCGATTATTGCCGAATATCTCGCCGCGCAACTTAAGGCACAAGGAATTACGCAAATTCAAAGTATTCATCTAGCCAATCAATGGTTTGACGAGCCCCTGAATATGCCAGGGGCAGAGCGAAGCCTTAATCCCTATGATGCGATTAACGGTGCTTTAGTCGCTAACTTTAACAGTATTAATGTGCGCAAAACGCTGACCGGTTGGGAGTCCGCAGAGCCGCAAACGCCTTGGACACGCAGTGCCCAGACGATTGTTGAAAACGCGGGCCTGAGTTTGAAAATAGCGCAAGAAGAAAGAATTAACACCGGACAGAATTATCGGCTTAATCAGCAGTATGCTTTGGAGTTGTTGCAAACTTTGTTGCAGCAAAATGGCATTGCTGCGCAAATAGGTGAGCAGCCATTATCGAGCGCAAATCCGCAGTCAATGCGATTTCGTTATCGCCATTTTAATCGTCGCAATTTGGCCGAAATGATTCGACCAATGCTGAAGTATTCGACCAATTTTATTGCCAACCAGATAGCGTTGAATTTGGCGGCTGAAATTTATGGCGCTCCAGCCTCTGCACAGAGTGTGCAGAAGTTGTATCAGCAAAAATTAGCACAGCAGTTTGCCTGGCAAGAGGACGAAGTGCGGTTTTTTGATGCAGCCGGGCTGTCGCGAGACAATCGCATCAATGCCCGGCAGTTGTATCAAGTATTGCAGGCCTTTGCACCTTGGCGTGAGTTACTGCCAGAAGTTGAGGAGGGCGTGTTTGCAAAATCCGGTTCTCTCTTGGGGGTGAGTACCTTAGCCGGTTACTTCAAGCATCAACAGCAATGGCTGCCTTTTGTCTTTATGAGTAATCAAAAAGTGCCTTATCGGTTTCGCAATCAATTGGCAAAATCTTTGAAAGCGCAGCTGCCATAATTCAAGGCTTGCGGATTTAGTCAAATCCGGTAAGATGCGCCTTTGAGTGGGTTGGACAACCGCGCGAATTTATTCTCGAGGAAAGTCCGGGCACCATAGAGCAGAATGCCAGTTAACGGCTGGGCGGTGGAAGCCGACGGAAAGTGCAGCAGAGAGTAGACCGCCGATGGCGCGCAAGCGCACAGGTAAGGGTGAAAGGGTGCGGTAAGAGCGCACCGCGCAGCTGGTAACAGTTTGTGGCACGGTAAACCCCATTCGGTGCAAGACCAAATAGGAAAACAAGTGAGGCTCGACCTCCGCCTTGTTGCTCGCAGGGGTTTTCGGGTAGGTCGCTTGAGGTGTGTAGTAATACCCATCCTAGATGAATGGTTGTCGCTCGTAAGAGTACAGAACCCGGCTTATAGACTCACTCATCTCATTCAATTTTCTTGCATGGCATACAAACCGTGTGCCTGTGGGGAAATCCTTCTAGTTTATATTTCCACTAAGCCATTTTCATGGCATTGCTTTCTTAGAAACCTCTCGGCGTTTTTTTACGCCTTTAGGGTATGGTTTTATCTCAACTCTTGAACCGATTCTTATCAAATGATTCGTTCGAATAGACGGCTCAGAAATCCTCTATCTTTTCTCCGTAATAACTTAAGTGATTTGTCGATTGATTGCTCGTGCTCATTGTGCTGTTCTGGGTAGGGCGTTTTGTGGCACATTTGTGCCTAAAAAGAATGGGTATATAGTCGTATAGAGGGTGATTTCTTTACTTATATCGACTGCTGGTAATAAGTTGGCTGTTTTTTTGAAAAATGTATCAGTAATCGAGTGGCAAAGTGGTGAAAAAAAGGTTAAAAAAAAAGAGTGTTTTTTTGAAAATTTTTTTATAGACACAATATGTTGTTTTTGCATTGAAAATTTACCCCATATGTATGGAGTTTTTCGTTTTTGAGATAGCCTTTGTTTTTGCAGGTTAATTATTGCTTATTTATTAACCTTGTTTAAGGTTGTTTGTTGGAAATGTCCCTAATTGATTGAAAGAAAAGAGAAAAAAACATATTTTCTTTGTTGTTTTTGGCTTTTAGGGAGTATGGAATGTCTTCTAAGTCATTGTCATCAAAAGGTTTTCTAAGGGTTTTATGAGAGTTACGCAGTTGACTCTAGTGGCGTAGGTGAATATCATTACATCCAACAAGTGGGGTAAAGTGGAACTTTGTGGGGAATTAGGTGGAATTTAGGGGCGACCACAAATTGAATATCGATGCAAAGGGGCGTATTGCGATTCCCAAAAAGTATCGTGACTATTTGCAGGATGAACATGAATCGACCTTATACGTCTCATTTGATACCGCGAATGAGTGCCTAAATATCTACCCCCAAAAACAGTGGCTGCAATTTGAAGCCAAATTGATGAGTTTGCCAAACACCAATCCAACCATTCGTAAAATGCAACGTTTGATGATTGGCCGCGTTAATGAGCAGATACTTGATATCCAGGGACGCATTAATGTAGGGCCGCAACATATTGAGCGGATGGGTTTTAGCAAAGAAGTTATTTTAGTTGGGCAAGGCAAGCGTTTTGAATTGTGGGATAAGGCAATTTGGGATCAAGATGGCGAAGAGAGCCTCAATGCCGAAGAGTTACAACAATTGGGCGAATTATTGCCAGATTTTAGTTTTTAAAAATGCTGACAAAGTGAATAGCAATGAATCAAGAATTTAATCAGCATTTTAGTGTTCTTTTAAAAGAGTCGATAGATGGACTAAAAATAAAAGAAGATGGCGTCTACTTTGACTGCACCTTCGGGCGCGGCGGCCATTCGCGCAAGATTTTGGATGCCCTTGGTGAAAATGGTCGTTTGTATGCTATTGACCAAGACCCTCAAGCGATTGCTTACGCCCAAGAGCATTTTGCAGATTCCCGTTTCGAAATTATCTATGGCAGTTTTGAACAGTTAGCGGACTTTTGTCGCGACCGAGGATTACTGGGTAAGGTTGATGGCGTCTTGATGGATTTGGGTGTTTCGTCACCGCAATTGGATGATGCGGAGCGTGGCTTTAGTTTTATGCGCGAAGGTCCGTTGGATATGCGCATGAATACTGAGGCGGGTTTGAGTGCCAAAGAGTGGTTGCAAAAGGTTGATGAAGAAACCTTAAAGAAGGTTTTAAAAAATTACGGTGAAGAGCGTTTTTCTGGGCGCATTGCGCGTGTGATTAAAGAGGCGATTGCTGCTAATCAATTGCATTCCACCAAAGACTTAGCTGAGATTGTCGATAAAGCCTCGCCTAAAAAAGAGAAAAATAAGCATCCCGCAACGCGTACTTTTCAAGCGATTCGGATTGCCGTCAACCGTGAGTTGGATGTCCTTAAGAACGTTTTAGAAGCGTCTTTGGAAGTGCTGGCTCCCGGCGGAAGATTAGCTGTAATCAGCTTTCACTCATTAGAAGATCGGATAGCCAAGGTGTTTATCCGCGACCAATCGCGAATTCGAGATTTATTTCCGGATTCGCCAGTGCAGATAGAGATTATCGAACCAGTACTAAAAACAATAGGTAAGCCGATATTTCCTTCTAAAGAGGAATGTGACCTAAATCCGAGATCTCGGAGTGCGGTGTTACGGATTGCCGAAAGACTAACAAAAGATTGTTCAGAATGACAGAGAGGGTAGAGCAATGAAGTTTATTTCAGAAGATGCACCAGTGAGCGATATTCGACAAGCCGGGATGCCGGTTATTAAGGTAATTGGCCTTGGTGGCGGAGGCGGTAACGCCGTCAAC
The DNA here is from genome assembly GCF_011398355.1 of Thiosulfatimonas sediminis. GTDB lineage: Bacteria > Pseudomonadota > Gammaproteobacteria > Thiomicrospirales > Thiomicrospiraceae > Thiomicrorhabdus > Thiomicrorhabdus sediminis_A. Next base: position 2,091,989 of record NZ_AP021889.1, on the reverse strand, counting down.
TATATGATGGAAAATACCATCGAAGGTGTCGATTTCCTTGTTGCGAATACCGATGCGCAAGCGCTTGCTCATTCACGTGTCCAAAAGCGTATTCAGTTGGGCGAGAAAGGGCTAGGTGCGGGTGCTGATCCTGAAAAAGGTCGCATGGCAACACGCGATTCTCTTGAGTTGTTGAAACGTGAAATTGAAGGCGCGGATATGTTGTTCTTGGCCGCCGGTATGGGTGGTGGAACAGGGACGGGTTCTGCTCCTGTCGTGGCTCAATTGGCTCGCGAAATGGGTGTTTTAGTTGTCGGTGTTGTATCTAAGCCATTTAGCTATGAGCGTCGCGGTCGTGCCGCGGAAGCGGGTATTGAAGAGCTGACGCAACACGTTGATTCGTTGATTACCATTCCAAATGACAAGCTACAACAGATTGTTGGTGATGACTTTACCCTAAATAACGCCTTTAACTACGCGAACGAAATTCTGTTATCTGCTGTGCAAGGGATTACCGAATTGGTGACTCGTCCGGGTTTAATCAATGTCGATTTTGAAGATTTGCGTACCGTAATGTCGGAGCGTGGTATGGCGTTGATGGGTGTTGGTCATGCAACGGGTGAAGACCGTGCGATTAAAGCGACCAAAAAAGCCGTTGCTCATCCTCTGCTTGATGACATTGAAGTTTCCGGCGCGAAAGGTATTTTGATTAATGTTACCTCCGGCCCTAATCTGACGATTGCAGAGTTCAATGCAGTTGGTGATGTCATTGACCAAGTCGCGGCGCCAGATGCAAAGGTTATTATTGGTAACTCACTGGACGAGAGCATGAATGATGAAATTCGTGTTACCGTGGTTGCAACTGGTTTGACCAAGCGCGAAGAGCAAGTTGTGGCCCCACAAATGGCGGCACGAAGTACTGGTCTTAACAGCGCGGTCACGCAAATGCACCAAAACTCGCAAGCCGAAGCACCAGTCCATCAGCCACCTAGCTACCATACGCAGTCTGGTGCAGCCGTAACGCCAAATTATCAGACTCAGCCGGTGATGCAGCACTCAGTAGAACCGATGCAAGCGTCCTATGCACCGCAAGCTGAACGAGTTGTTATGCAGGAGCCGGTTTACAATGTTCACGGGAATCCTGTAATGCGTACGGAAGTGAACACAACGCTTCAACAACAACGCATTGATCAAGAAGCCAGAGAGCAAGTTAGTGCCGCAATGGTAGAAAGAGCCAATGGTGTTCCGCAAAGCGCACTTTTGGATATTCCGGCTTTCTTGCGTCGTCAAAAAGACTAACCTAGTGACGCTGTTCGGTTCTGGAGTTTCTCTGTCTTCCAGAGCCGAATCGTTGGAAAACACCCCGGTCCTGTTCGTATCGTCAGAGTGTGAAAATTGCGCACCGATTATTTTTCTTAGGGTGTGACGCAACTTCTTACCTCTATTGGAGTCTCGATGCACGCTTCAGCCAAGCCCACGAATCTTTCTGAAACAAAGCGTAGTGGGCTTTTCTTATTGTTTTTTTTAATGCTGCTTTTGTTTGCTTTATTGGTTGGCAATGTTTTGCTTGGCCATGAGATTCGAGGCTTACAAAAAGAGTATTACAAAACCCATGACCAACTTCTGGAAGCACGCGACCAGCGTGGTGAACTGATGATTGAGTATTCGCATTTAACCGCCCCCGCCCGTGTTGAGAAAATAGCCAAAGAGAAATTGGGCATGAAGGCTATTCAGGAAAATAAGCAGACCATCTTTATTGTTGAGAAGGAGCGACCTAATTGAAAACTTTTTTTAGCCGCGATATTCTGATTTTTTTGCTGATCAGTGCGGTGATGCTGGGATTGGTGGCGCGAGCGTTTCATAATCAAATTATCGAAGCAGACACGATGCGCGAGCAGGCAGATGATCGCCACGAAAGAACCTATCGTATTCCTGCGGTACGTGGTGAAATTTACGATCGCAATGGCAACCTACTGGCTTTGAGTACCCCGATGGTCGCGGTGCAAGTCGATCCAAAAAAAATCAAGCAAGCGTTGTCTGATTATCAACAATTGATGGCTCTGCTGAATCTTAATAGCAGCCGTTTTATGCAATTAGTGCGCGATAATCGTGATAAAAAACTCAGTTTTGTCGGTTATATCGAGTCTGAAGACTTAAAAGAGCGAATCAACGCTTTAAACCTCCCAGGGGTTTTTATAAAAAAAATTGCGCATAGTTTTCATGTTGGTGGCGATACTCAAGCGCCATTTGTGACGGTCACGGATGCCAAGCTGTCACTGTGGGTACAAGAATCCACAGTTTCCAGTTATCTCTATCTATTCGAGCGGCTTGGCAAGGCGTTAGGTATCCCGCCCAAGCAAATCTATCGTGCGGTCTATGCCGACAAAGATCGCCATCTGTATATCAAGCGCCAATTAACCCCAGATTATCGAGCCAAAGTTGAAAGTTTAAAACTGCCGTATGTTTTTGTTAGTAACGAATACAAACGCTTTTATACGAATGGTGAAGTGAATGCCAATTTGATCGGCTTTACGAATATCGACGGTTTGGGTAGAGATGGTTTAGAGCGCGCATACGATAGTTATTTACAAGGGCAAGATGGCGCAAAATTGGTGATTAAAGATGTTCGTGGGAACGTCATTAACACCATTAAAGCCAGTTACAAGCAGGGCGAAGGCACGAACGATAAAGCCTATGCTAATGGTGGTGATATTCAGCTCAGCATTGACCAAAATATTCAGTATTACACCTACAAAGCATTGATGCAGGTGATGTACAAACATCAGCCAAAAAGCGCCAGTGCGATTGTATTGGATGCGAAAACAGGTGAAATTCTGGCGATGGCGAATGTGCCTAGTTATCACGTCAATCGAATTGCAGATCGCAAAGGGAGTGGTTTACGTAATCGTGCAGTCACCGATTTCATTGAACCGGGTTCAACGATTAAACCATTTATTATCGCCAAAGCCATGGATTTAGGATTAATTCATAAAAACAGCGAAATAGACACCAAAAACGGCGTCATGATACTGCAAGGTAAGCGAATCAAAGACACCTCGCGCCATGGTGTTCTTACGCCGGAAGGTATTATCCAGAAATCCAGTAATGTCGGCACTGCCAAAGTTGCGCTGATGATGGATAAGCAGCAACAGTACGAACTTTACAAACAACTTGGATTTGAACGTGACAGCGGTGTTTATTTTCCGGGAGAGGTGGCCAAACACCTAAAGCATTCCGATTTTTGGCAGCCACTTGACCAAGCCAGTATGTCGTACGGTTATGGTTTTAACATCAATTTGTTAAGTTTAGCCCGAGCCTATACCGTGTTTGCCAATAATGGCGTGCTCAAAGAAGTTTCGATGTTCACCAAGCTAAATGCCGCACAAACCCCGGTTAGCGAAGAACAGCGAGTTTTTTCACCGGCTGTCGCGCAGCAAGTTTTACAGATGATGACCCATGTGACCAAAAGCGGTGGTACTGCCGTGCAAGCGCATATTCCGGGTTATCAAGTTGCCGGCAAAACCGGTACTTCACATAAGACTTCGCAAAAAGGCGGTTATCAACAAAACACTTACATGTCGATGTTTGCTGGTTTGGTACCGGCCAGCAATCCCGATATGATTATGGTGGTTGCCGTTGACGAGCCATCGCGTGGCGATTACTACGGCGGCAAAGTGGCGGCACCGGTTTTTAAAGAAGTGATGCAACACGCCTTGCGTCTGCGTCAAATTCCTCCAGATATTTTACCGGCTGAACATCCGCATTTTTATGAGCAAACGCCTAATTTGTTCAAAGGACAAATTGCCCAGAGTGGTTCTCTCGCGGCGAGTGTGCCATGAAAACACTCGCTCAAATTCTCGCGTTTTTACAGCAGCGGCAACTGCTGGAATCTCAGCAGCTTGCGCAACTAATGGTTGAACTGGGTGATTTGACGCCAGAGGCTATGTGCCTCCATGACTTAACGAATGATTCTCGTCAAGTCACTGCCGGAGCCATTTTTATCGCTTTGCAAGGGGTGCAAAGCCATGCGCTGGATTATCTAACTAAAGCACTTCACCAAGGCGTACGCTTGATTCTAAGCGATCGCGCCTTAACACCAGCAGAACAACAGGCGTGCCAAGCGCAAAAGGCCTTGGTTATCGTGATAGCCAGTCTGGCTGCGCATCAAGCGTACTTGGCAGCGGAGTTTTTTGATCACCCAAGTCGTCAGCTTAAAGTGATAGGCATCACCGGCACTAACGGCAAAACATCAACAGCGTTTTATTGCGCACAGTTGCTACAAGCTCTCGGTCAGCGGGTCGCGATGATTGGCACTTTGGGATACGGTCTTTTGGATGATTTGCAAAAAGGCATGAACACTACGCCGGATGTTTTGCAAGTGCAACGTTTGTTGGCGCGCTTTGTCGCCGTGCAAGCGGACTTTGTTGTTATGGAAGTCAGTTCACACGCGATTGAATTAGGGCGGATTGCGCATTTGCATTTCACTACCTTAGCGCTGACTCAAGTGACCAGCGACCATTTGGATTTTCACGGCACACAGCAGGCGTATGAAGCCGCTAAAATCAAACTTTTCCGCGACTATGTCGCTGAACATAAAGTGGTTAATTTGAATGACCATATTGGCCAAGGCTTGGTGAACCGTTGTCATCCACATTGCCTGCATGGGCAAGATTGTCAGTTTTGGGGTTATGCCTTGCAAGGTCATCATAGCCACATAGAACCACAACCCAAAGAGTGGTTAAGCCTTTGTCTACTCAGTGCCTACGATTTGCAACTCAGTCCGCAAGGAGTGCGTTTTACTCTGCGCCATGCGGCGCAAACCTTTACCCTTGAAGTTCCTTTACTCGGCGCGTTTAATGCGGAAAATTTGTTGTGCGCGCTTAGCTGTGTATTGGCCAATCATTTTGCGCAAGATGCTGTGCTGGCGGCGATGTCGCAAATTCGTTCGGTTGCCGGACGGATGCAAATTGTGCATCGTCAACCCACTGTGGTGGTTGATTTTGCGCATACCGCCGATGCCCTAGAGAAACTTTTACAGGCCCTAAGTCAGCATCAACAAGATAGTTCGTTAATGGTACTGTTTGGTTGCGGTGGCGACCGTGACCAACAGAAACGCCCGCTGATGGCACAGGTTGCAGAGCGGTATGCGGATAAAGTGTTTATCACCTCAGATAACCCGCGTTACGAAGACCCGCAGCAGATTATTGAGCAGATTGTTGCCGGCTTACAAAAACCGGCTGAAGCCCAAATTGAAATCGACCGCCGTAGCGCGATTCGTAGCGCCTTAGAACAATTGAGCGTAACGGAAAATGCGGTGTTGGTGATAGCTGGTAAAGGCCATGAAGATTATCAAGAAATTGCCGCTCAGCGCTTTCCTTTTAGCGATGCGGCAGTGGTTCAAGAGTGGTTTGCTGAGCAAGCCGAAACAATAGGTAAATAAGGTTGCAAACATTTTACTGGACAGAACAACAGCTCGTGCAAGCGGTCAATGGCGAACAGCTAAACCCAGAAGTGGGAGCGCGAACTTTCGATAAAGTGAGTACCGATTCGCGCCAAGTTGATGCGCAGACACTGTTTATTGCGTTGCGTGGTGAGAATTTTGATGCGCACCAGTTTTTAGCGCAGGTCGTAACCGCAGGTGCGGCAGTCCTGTTAATCGCTGAGCGTTCCGCGTGGGAGGCGCTCTCTGTACGCTTGCCGCTTGCGCAGCAGCCGGCGGTCATTTTAGTGGCTGACACACGTCTCGCTTTAGCGGATTTTGCACGTTGGCACCGCCGCCAAATGCCGTTAAAAAAACTGATTGCGGTCACCGGTAGCAATGGCAAAACGACCACGAAAACCCTTTTGGCGCAGGTCTTTGCGCGTGCGGGTAAAACGTTGGCAACCGTGGGAAATTTAAACAACGATTTTGGCGTGCCGCGCACTTTGTTATGTCTGCGTCCTGACGATGAATACGCCATTATTGAAATGGGCGCTAATCATCGCGGCGAAATTCGTTATTTAACTCAGATTGCTGAGCCGGATATTACCGTGATAACCAATGTTGCTGGCGCGCATTTGGAGGGATTTGGTTCTCTGCAAGGGGTGATTGAAACCAAAGGCGAGATTATCGAAGGGTTGAAACCAGAGAGCGGAGTGGCCATTTTTAATGCCGATATGCCAGGGTTGGATTTTTGGCTCGAAAAAGCACAAACACTTGGTATTGAGCAGGTGAAATTGTTTGCCATAGAACAACTAAGTGTGCCCTATCCAGCGTTGCCAAGGGTGACGTATTCTGCAGTGCACACGCAGAATGCGGCCATTCAATTTGAGTTGCAAGCCGAACAGCAAGCTGCGGTTAGCGTGCAGATGCCGGTTTTGGGTGAGCATAATGCAATGAATGCGGCTGCGGTCTGTCAGGTTGCGTTGTCCGCCGGTTTAGCAATGCCTCAAATTTTGGCCGCTTTGCAGGCGTTTAGCGGTGTGCCTGGGCGTTTGCAGCAGACGCAAATTGATTGCGGTCTATTATTGGATGACAGTTATAATGCCAACCCTGAATCGGTCAAGGCTGGATTGGCATCGTTGGCCGCCTTACCTGGCTGTTCGATAGCGTGTTTGGGGGCGATGGCAGAACTGGGTGAATACAGTGCCGCTGGGCATCGCGAAGTGGCTGAGTTTGCCGCTAAAATTGGGATTGATGCGCTTTTGGTGTATGGCGAAGCGGCACAGCCGATGGCACCGATTTTTTTGCAAGCTTTAGAGGCTAATGGGTGTTTGGATGGGCAGCAGAGTGCGGCGTTTAGTGAACACGCGGCCTTGAACGAGCATCTTACTCATTTGTTAGCGCAGTGGATGCAGCAGCGCGGAACGCCAATAAATATTTTAGTTAAAGGTTCACGTAGTAGCCGGATGGAGCAGGTTGTGCAATTCCTGAGCGCAAGACATCACGGCTAGCCACGAATATAGATAAAAACAAAAATAAAGACAGAGTTGAGTTTGAGATGCTTATTTATTTAACCGAATATCTACAACAGTATATTTCCGGCTTCGCGGTATTTAGTTATATCACTATGCGAACCATTATGAGTGTGCTGACTGCTTTACTGCTTTCCTTTGTCATGGGGCCGGCGATGATTCGTTGGCTAACCCATCTTAAGTGCGGCCAAGCGATTCGTACAGATGGTCCACAAACCCATTTGGCTAAAAAAGGCACCCCGACAATGGGCGGAACCTTGATTCTGTTTTCGGTCGCGGTGTCGGTGTTGCTGTGGGGCGATTTAAGCAACCATTATTTGCTAATCATCACTCTCACCATGCTAGGCTTTGGCGCGATTGGTTTTTGGGATGATTACAAAAAAGTGGTCTATCGCGATCCGAATGGCATGAGCGCGCGCTTGAAACTCCTGTTGCAATCTTTGGTCGGCTTTGTCGCCGCCTATGCGCTCTACGCGTATGCGACCGTGCCGGCGGAAAGTGAATTACTCATTCCCTATATGAAAGACACGGTTATTCATTTAGGCGCTTGGACAATCTTGCTTAGCTATTTTGTGATTGTTGGCACATCCAATGCGGTCAATTTAACGGATGGTTTGGATGGTTTGGCAATCATGCCAACGGTCATGATTTCTGCTGCCTTGGGCGTATTTGCTTATTTGTCCGGCAATGCGGTGTTTTCTGATTATCTGAATATTCCGTTTATCCCCGGGGTGAGTGAAGTCACTATCTTTGCCGCTGCGCTCGCAGGTGCTGGATTAGGCTTTCTCTGGTTTAATGCCCATCCGGCTCAGGTCTTTATGGGGGATGTCGGGGCTTTGGCGATTGGGGCTGCGCTAGGAACCATGGCAATTGCGGTTAAACAAGAGTTGATTTTGGTGGTTATGGGCGGTGTTTTTGTCGCCGAGACTTTATCGGTGATACTCCAAGTCGCGTCTTTTAAATTACGTAAAAAACGGATTTTTTTGATGGCGCCATTGCACCATCACTATGAACAAAAGGGTTGGCACGAGTCACAAGTCATTGTGCGCTTTTGGATTATCACCATCATTTTAGTCTTGATTGGATTGGCATCGCTTAAATTACGCTAAGCCCTCATTTTGCAAAGGAATTACATAGCATGATCATGGTCGCCGGTTTAGGAATTACAGGGCAGTCGGTATTGCGTTTCCTGCAGACACAGCAAGAACGCTGTTACGCATTTGACACTCGTGCGGATTTTGATATTCGGCCTTTGCGTTTGCAGTTTCCACAGGTGCAGTTTGCTTGTGGTGAACTGCCCAAACGCTGGCGTGAGCAAGTGAAAACCTTGGTGCTCAGTCCAGGCATTGATCAGCGCGAACCTTGGGTGCAACAGCTGATTAAGCAAGGCGTTGAAGTGATTGGCGATATTGAACTGTTTGCCAGAGCCGTCGGTGTTCCGGTGGTGGCGATTACCGGTTCTAATGGCAAAAGCACAGTCACAACCTTGATTGGCGAAGCGCTTAAAACGGCGGGTTATGAAGTCGCGGTAGCCGGTAATATTGGTTTACCTGCTTTGGACGCTTTGTTAGATGAGCGTGACTATGAAGTCTATGTACTGGAATTGTCGAGCTTTCAGCTGGAAACCACCTATTCATTGCACAGTATTTCAGCCACGGTGTTGAATATCAGTGAAGATCATATGGATCGCTACGATCATATGGCCGCGTACACACAAGCCAAATGTAAAGTGTTTGATGATACTGAATTGGCGGTTTTACCGACGGATTTAAATTTGACCGGTTTAGGCGCAGTGCGCCAAATTCGTTTTGGAATAGAGCCGCCACAAAGTGAGCATGACTACGGTTTAATGGAGCGCGAAGGGCAAGTCTACTTGGCGAAAGGGGCGCAGCCTTTGGTGAACTGTGCGCAAATGCTATTACAAGGGGCGCATCATCAATTAAACGCCTTAGCGATGATGGCGCTGTGCGAACCTTTCGAAGTTTCCAAGCAAGTTTTTTCGCAAGTGCTGACGAATTTTTCCGGTTTGCCGCACCGTACGCAGTTGGTGACAGAAGTTAATTCGGTACAGTGGATTAATGATTCCAAAGGGACAAACGTTGGCGCAACCTTGACCGCTTTGCAGACATTTGGGCCGCAAATTGATGGAAAAATTGTACTTTTGGCTGGTGGTGTCAGTAAGGACGCGGATTTTTCATCGCTATTACCCACTGTGCAAGCGTATTGTTCGGTCACCATTTTGTTTGGGCGTGATCGTGAAATCATTGCTCAGGCATTGCGCGAGCATTGCGATGTTTGCTTGGTGGAAACCTTGGCGGAAGCCGTTGCCATGGCGGCAAGCCGTGTGCAGAGCGGCGATTGCGTCTTGTTTTCACCTGCTTGCGCCAGTTTTGACCAATTTAAAAACTATGCGCAACGCGGCGAAATTTTTAAAGAGATTGTGCAGCAGCAGTTCGCTTCTCCTGGCGTCTCGGGCGATGCCGAATCGAGTCACCGGATTGCCGAGCACACACGCAATTAATTTTTAGGTTATCGAATGCAGACAATAAAACCTCCTTCGCTGGGCTCGACGCAACCGCAAGATAAATTGGATTATGGCCTGATTAGCTTATTGGCCGGTATCATGTTTGTTGGGCTGGTGATGTTGTTTTCCGCTTCGGTTAGTTACGCCGAGATGAAATACGGCAATGAGTTTTTCTTTTTAATACGTCAGTCTTTTGCTATTTTCATAGGTTTAATCGCCGCCTATATCGCTTATCAAATTCCCTTGTCGCTGTGGATTCGCAAACGCGGTTATCTGTTGCTGTTTAGTCTAGTGTTATTGGTTTTGGTACTTTTGATCGGTACTGAAATCAACGGTTCAAAACGTTGGTTGCCGTTGGGCATTTTTAATTTCCAACCCTCGGAATTGATGAAATTTACTGCGATTGTCTTCATGGCGGCGTTTTTAACGATTCATAAAAATGAAGTTGAAAAGGGCATCAGTGCCATCTTCCGCCTCTCATTGCCTTTTGGCTTGATGGCGTTTTTACTGTTTCTTGAGCCGGATTTTGGCAGTATTTTTGTGGTGGCGATGATTCTTGCTGGAATGCTTTTGATTTCCGGCGCACCCTTGTCGATTTTTGTGGTTGTTATGATGCCGCTTTTTCTGTTTTTGGGTTTGTTTTTTATACAAGATCATTATCGTATCGAGCGGATGTTGAATTTTTATGAACCCTGGCAAGATCCATTTGGTGTTGGTTATCAGCTCATTCAAGCGCTGATTGCACAAGGTTCCGGTGGTTGGACCGGCGTAGGATTAGGGCAGAGTGTGCAAAAAATGCTGTATCTTCCCGATGCTCATACCGACTTTATTATTTCCATTTTTGCTGAAGAGTTTGGATTTATTGGCATTTTGCTGTTGCTGATGACCTATATGGCAATTATTTATAAATTGTTCCGTATTGCCGATCAGGCGAAGCGTGCTAACTATCAATTTGGGGCTCTGTTTGTTTATGGCGTCAGTTTTTGGGTCGCACTGCAGATTTTTATTAATGTCGGCTCCAATTTCGGACTCATGCCCACTAAAGGCTTGACACTTCCGCTGTTTAGTTATGGTGGTTCGAGCATGATTCTGTTTTTAATTGCTTTCGCGGTGGTGCTAAAAATAGAACATGTCTCACGCTTTTATCCTGATCCGAAAAACAGCGATGATTATGATGAAAAGCAGGCTTTAGAGCCCGAGGTGATGGGGCAGTCGAATGCGGTAAAATCCAGCAAGTCCAAATCGCACAATAAAGCTGGCGCAGCAAGGACGGGCGACAAGCCGGTTGCAAAAGTGCGTGCGGTGAGTCCATCCGCAGGCTCGTCGAATACTCGGGCGGGTTCGGGCAAAATGACTTCTCAAATGAAAGCGTCACGGTTCGCACGACTGAGCGCACGGCTAGCTCGGCATACATAAATCGGTAAACATAAATGTGTGCTTTTTTAAGCACGACTCGTGGGCTCACGTTATTGAATTGTCAACCGTCTCTAGTCAAAGGTTAGAAAGAAACAATGAATAAAGCGGCAAAAAAAGTCTTGATAATGGCCGGTGGAACCGGCGGTCATGTGTTTCCGGGTATTGCCATTGCTCAAGAGTTACAAAAGCATCAATTGAATGGTGTAACGGTTGAGGTTCATTGGCTAGGCACGGTTGGTGGTATGGAGAAAAGCTGGGTCGAGAAAGCGCAGCTGCCATTTTCTGAAATCAAGATTCGCGGTTTGCGTGGTAACGGCCTGCTGGGCTGGTTAAAAGCGCCGCTGAATGTTTGGCGAGCTTACCGCCAAGCGCAACACATTTTGCGTCAAGTGCAACCCGATTTGGTGTTGGGTATGGGGGGGTTTGTGTGTGGTCCTGGTGGTTTAGCGGCGCGCAGTTTGCAGATTCCGTTGGTGATTCACGAACAAAATGCGATTCCAGGATTGACGAATCGTCTGTTAGCAAAAAAAGCGGCTTTGGTGATGCAGGCTTTTCCGACCACGGATGAGAGTCCGCATACTTTTCCGGCGGACGCAAATTGTCAATTGTTTGGCAATCCGGTGCGTGAGGGCTTGGAGCAGATTATGCCAGTGAGTCAAGAAGCCCCATGTCGTCTTTTGGTTTTGGGCGGCAGCCGTGGCGCGCAAGCGTTAAACATTACGGTGCCAAAAGCCTTGGCATTATTGCAAGATACCTTGCCGATTCAAGTGGTGCATCAAACCGGCGCTAAAACGTTGGCTGATGCGCAACAAGCTTATGCCGATGCGGGCGTTGATGCTGAGGTGGTGCCTTTTATAGATGATATGAATCGCGCCTATGCCGAGGCGACGCTTTTGGTGTGTCGCTCTGGGGCCTTGACGGTTTCCGAGTTAATGGCGGCGGCGCGTCCAGCGATAATGGTGCCTTATCCTCACGCGGTAGACGATCATCAAACAGCCAATGCGCAAGCGTTAGTCGATATTGGTGGTGGAGAGATTATTCAGCAAGACAGTTTGGACGCGGTTTCTTTGGCGCAGTCATTAAGCGCCTGGTTCCAAGGAACTCGTCGTGCGGAGGCTTCACAAAAAATTCGTCAACAGGCTGCGACTCAAGCCAGAGAGAAAATCACCGCACAGCTGTTAATGATGTTAAATGGCGATGGAGAGTCGTCCACCCAACTTTAAGCTAAAATTTCATTGGTTTTTACAACTTGGTTCGTTATTTGCTGTAATGCAATTCTCGTTCTCACTCGCTTGTAAAAATTATGATGAAACAGATATTGAACAATCTTAGCCTGCGCAAAAAGATGAAATTCGGTTTTGGGGTCATCTGGTTGGCGTTGGCGATTATCACCATTCAGGCTGTCGTCAATCTTTTGATTGTGCGTAATAATGTCGTCGAATTGGTTAATGAAACTCAGCCACTGGAAAACGCCGCGCAAGATTTGGCGTTGCATTTAGAGCAAAGCATCACCTTACTGAATGGGTATGTGTTAAGTGGTAATCTGACCGATTTACAAATCTATTTGCAGCAGCAAGAGCAGAGCAAATCTAAAATCAACGTTTTGCAAGCGTTACTCATTAAGAGCGAGCGCAGCAGCGAATATCTCCCTTATCTTTCCGATATTGAAGCGCAGCTACAAAAGTTGCCGCCATTGATTCTGCAAGTACAAAAAATGCAGAGTTCCCCCAGTCAAAAATATCCTGCTTATGCGTATGCAGAAAATCAAATTTTGCCGCTAAGTCGTGTGATTCAGCAATCGATTTTATTGATGCGTAATTCTGAAATGGCGATATTAAGTGCCGAGCGTGCGCCAACCTTGAATCTTGTCTTAGAAATGGAGGCGGCTTGGTTGAATGTCATTAGCAATTTCCGAGGTTATTTGGCGTTTCGCAGTGATGAAATGGCGACGCAAGTGGAACGCTATTTATTGCAGTTCTCCGGTTTATTGGGGCAACTCAAAGCGCAGTCTGAATCGTCACTTGCAAACGCTATGGATGCTAAGGCGGCGAGCCTAACCCTTGAAGAGGAGTTGGCCATCGAGCAAATTGAACAGGCGTTTGCCGATTATCAACAAAATTATCTGTCCGCCAAAATGCTCCATCAGGGGGAATATTGGCGTCATGACTTACAGTTGATGGAAAAACAGATTGCGCCTATTTATCAGCATTTGCAAAGCAGTTTTAGCGGGCTTAAAACCTTAGCGCAAACCCATACGCGGGAATCTGGTGAAGAATTAGCCAATGGCAGTTTTTGGAATCTGGTGTTGCTGCTGCTGTTATCGGTGACCGGTCAATTGGTTGGTATGTTCATCTCACGCAAAGTGACCGATGCGGTGGTTGAGCCGGTGGCGCAAATTTCTGAAGCGATGGAAGCGATTGCCAAAGGTTCTGGTGATTTAACCCAGCGTTTGCCGATTCAGAGTCGCGATGAAATTGGCGATTTGGCGTTGCATTTCAATCAATTTATTGGCCGCATTCAAACCCTGTTGTCGCAAATTAGCCAGACGTTATATGAGTTGGAATCGTCGTCTGAACATCTGCAACAGATTACTCTGTCGATGAATAACGGCGTGCAACAGCAGATGAAAGCCACCAGTGGTTTAAGTCGTTCGATCTTGGAAATGACCAATCAGGCACAAAGCGTTGAAGATTATTCGAGTAATACAACGCGTGCCACTGCACAAGCGGCAGAGCGGGTTCTTGAAGGTGGTCAGACAGTACAGCAGACAGCACAAGAAATGTTGCGGTTGTCGGACAATATGCAAGCGATGATTGATTCGGTCATGGCGCTGCGCGAAGACGGTAAATCGATTGGCATGGTGGTTAATGTGATTCGTGAGATTGCCGAACAGACCAATTTATTGGCATTGAATGCAGCAATCGAAGCGGCGCGTGCCGGTGAACATGGCCGAGGATTTGCGGTGGTTGCTGATGAGGTCCGATCACTGGCAAAACGAACACAAGATTCGACCAGTGAAATTGAACAGATTATTACTAAAATTATTCTTGCAACCGAAGCCACGGTGCAGGTTGTCGATAAAGGGCAGCAAGCGGCGCAAAGCTCAATGCGCAGTGTCAATCAATCGCGTGATACCTTGCAGCCGGTAACGGTTTTGATGCAGGATATCAGCCAGATGTCTGGACATATGTTAAAGGCTGCGCACGCTCAAACACAGTTGGCGCAAGAAATTAACAGCAATATATCCGATATTCATCAAGTCACCGAGGATTCGTTAAACGGAGCAAGCCGCACCAAACGGGCTGGAGAAAATCTTATGCAGTTGGCTTTGCGTCTAGAGAAGTTGGTCGGTCAGTTTAAAATTTAATCCTCTATCAGCCCGTTTTTTGGGCTCTTGAGCGCAATGCCTGTCTCGGGTTTTGCGCTTTTTTGGTATTATGCCGATAACATTTTTTATGCTTTAGTTGGATGTAAACAGCTTATGTGGTCTTATCCTGAAATTGATCCGGTCGCGCTGGCTTTGGGGCCTTTGCAAATTCATTGGTACGGCTTGATGTACTTGATCGCCTTTGTCGGCGGGTGGGCGCTGGGTGTATACCGCGCCAAAAGTCGCGCACCTTGGAACAGCGAGATGGTTGGTGACCTGTTGTTTTATGTTGCCTTAGGGGTGATTGCTGGCGGTCGTATCGGCTATATCCTATTTTATGATTTGGCGCACTATATTGAAGCGCCACTGGATGTTTTCAAAGTCTGGCAGGGCGGAATGTCCTTCCACGGCGGTCTGCTTGGAGTGACAATCGCATTGATTCTGTTTGCACGTAAAACCCATCAAAGCCTGTTACAGGTCGGCGATTTTGTCGCGCCTTTAGTGCCGATCGGTCTGCTGACGGGAAGAATCGGCAATTTCATCAATGGCGAACTTTGGGGCAAGGTCACCGACTCACCGCTGGGCATGGCAGTGTATGACCCTTATCTGCAAGCGACGGTGACCAAATATCCGACGCAACTGCTCGAAGCTTTACTGGAAGGCTTGGTGCTACTGATTCTGCTTTTATGGTTCGCGCGCAAACCGCGTCCGGCAGGCAGTGTTGCCGGCTTGTTCTTAGTCGGTTACGGCACCTTCCGTTTTATAGTCGAATTCTGGCGCGTGCCTGATCAACAACTCGGCTACCTGCTGTTTGATTGGGTGACCATGGGGCAGATACTCTCGACGCCGATGATTCTTATCGGTGCTGGCTTAATTGGGTATGCCTATCGCAAACAGGCTAAAGGTTAAGAAAAAATGCAACAGTATTTAGCTGCTTTGCTCGTTCCTATGCGCCCGAATGGGAACGCACCTTCTAAATTTGAAGGATTAAATGTAAAGTTGGTCAAAAGGACTAATGACACCTTGACCACCCTGATTTAACACATGGGTATAAATCATCGTTAATTTTACTCCGACACCTTTATTACCTTTATTATAGTAACTTACTGGGAATTGTTGTTTTGTAAGAAAAAAGGAATGAAATGGGTTCCTTATAGAAATGAAAACCCAGAAGACGATGTAAGTGATAAATGCATTCCAGCTCATTCAAGCATCATATTAAGTTTTAGAGAACAATACCATTTTGACTGGGGGCACAAAGCTCTTGGCGGAAAGCGTTTGTATTTACTTTTGCATATTGCTGGCAATAGAAAAGCATCAAAATTCTTGGTTTATAAAGGCTGAGATGCCTAACAATTCACTCAACCCGACCGCGCTAACGCGCGGCCGGTTAGCGTAAACGTTATAAGCTCAAGAGCTCAAATTTCAGTCGATAAATAACGGAATTTTATAAAATGGCAAAAAAGAATCAGTCGAATAGACTAACCAGCCAACATAAGCAATCTCAAGGTGTTGTTGGTATATTTGGAGAACAGGCCAAATCACACGATCTAACTGTTGGAAAAATATCCAAGTTGGTTATGGAAGAGCTTGATAAGGAATACCCAAGCCTATCTTTTCGGTATAGAAATAGCTTAAAGAAAGAAGAAATAAATGAATCACTAAGAAAAGTTGATCCTGAATTGGGGCAGACTTTATTTGTTGTTAATTCAAGCATTAAACCTGACGGCGGAATTATTGAAGTAAAAGATGATAATGACGAGTGGAGGGTAATTCTGGTAACAGAAGCCAAGCACCAAGGTAAGGATATAGAAAATATCCAGAATGGCCAGTTGGTAGGAGCTAAAAACAACCAAGATCTAATGGCAGCGGGCAATGCTATAGAGCGATCTCATAAAAATATTTCAGAAATAGCAAACTTCATGCTATCTGAAAATCATTTTCCTTATATATTATTCTTGGAAGGATCAAATTTTCTTATAGAAACAATTTCAATATCTAGGCCTGACGGTAGAGTTGTAACCCTTGAGTATAATTCTGGCATGCTGAATAGGTTAGATAGGTTGACATCTGCAAATTATGGAATGCCTATAAACAAGAATTTATGCGTTAACAAGTTTGTTAAACACAAAAATAAAACCATTATGCTTCAAGCGGCCTCTATCTATACTCAAGGGACTGGAGAGAAGTGGGCCACTGAAGATATGTTTAAGATAATGTTAGAGGTTTCAAAAACATCACTAAAAGTATTAGGTAGCGATCTATTTACTCAGATCACGTCTGAATAATAGTGATACACAAGATAGAATTTTAAGGCAAACATTTAATGGCAAGAAAAGCAACCAATAAGCTTCTTCAAAAAGCAAAGAAATCAAAGAGTGATGAGTTCTATACGCAGCTTTGTGATATTGAAAGTGAGTTGAAGCACTATAAGCCTCATTTTAAAGATAAGGTTGTTTTTTGTAATTGTGATGACCCCAGAATAAGCAATTTTTTCAAATACTTCGCCTCTAATTTTGACGAGTTAGGGCTTAAAAAAGTCATAGCCTCTTGCTATAGAGAACAGTCCGAAGACCTATTTAATCAAATATCGTCAGAAAGAGGTTTTTTCTATGAGTACGAAAATACGCCTAAGCAGAAGTCCAGCATAGAATCTATAAAGGTTATTCCGTTCAAAGGCGACGGTGACTTTCGTAGCGCTGAGAGTTTAGAGCTTCTAAAGCAAGCGGATATTGTGGTTACAAATCCTCCATTCTCACTGTTTAGAGAGTATGTTGAGCAACTTGTTAGTCATGATAAGAAGTTCTTAATAATCGGAAATGTTAATGCGATAACTTATAAAGAAATTTTCAAATTAATCAAAGAAAATATGGCATGGCTAGGTATTAATTTAGGCAGAGGGGTGTCTGGATTTATAGTTCCTGAACATTACGAACTTTATGGAACTGAAGCAAGAATTGATGAGTCGGGAAACAGGATTGTGTCGCCAAATAATTGCTTGTGGCTTACGAACTTAGATTCATTCAAGCGGCATGAAGATATTCAGTTGGTTAAAAAGTATTATGGCAACGAAAATGAATATCCTAAGTATGATAATTACGATGGCATTAATGTAAACAAAACAAAAGACATACCTTTAGATTATGAAGGTGTTATGGGTGTACCAATAACATTTCTTCATAAATTCAACCCTGATCAGTTTGAAATAATAAAGTTTAGAAAGGGGGATGACGATAAGGATTTATCTATTAATGGAAAGCACCCCTATTTTAGAATTTTAGTGAAAAATAAAAAAATAAAGGTGTCAGAGTAAGGGAAACACACAGTTCCTCTTTGTCGCTGTAGTGAATCGGTTAAAATGGCGGCAACTTTACGTTTGGGGATTTTTTTATGCGTCAGTATCTTGACCTTCTGCAACATATCTTAGATAACGGTTTTGATAAGGGCGACCGCACCGGCACAGGTACTAAATCGGTTTTCGGCTATCAAATGCGCTTTAACCTGCAAGACGGTTTTCCGTTGGTCACTACCAAAAAACTGCATACCAAATCCATCTTGCACGAGCTGTTGTGGTTCTTAAAAGGCGATACTGATATTGGGTATCTGAAACAACACGGCGTGCGCATTTGGGATGAGTGGGCGACTGAGGACGGGCGAATCGGCCCGTTGTACGGCAAGCAGTGGACCGCTTGGCAGAAGCCGGACGGCGACACCATCAACCAGATTGAAGAAGTGATTCAAACCCTGAAAACCAATCCGAACAGCCGTCGGATGATTGTTTCCGCGTGGAACCCGGCAGATTTGCCGGACGAGTCGATTGCACCACAAGCGAATGTCCAACAAGGGCGCATGGCGTTGGCGGCGTGTCACGCCTTCTTCCAGTTTTATGTTGCTGGGGGCAAACTGTCTTGTCAGCTGTATCAACGCAGTGCCGATACTTTCCTCGGCGTGCCGTTCAATATCGCCAGCTATGCGTTTTTAGTGCATATGATTGCGCAACAATGTGATCTCGATGTCGGTGAATTTGTTTGGACCGGTGGTGATGTGCATCTCTATAACAACACCATCGAGCAGGCAAAGTTGCAATTGACTCGTGAACCGATGCCATTGCCAAAACTGGTGATTAAGCGCAAGCCGGACTCGATTTTCGACTACCAGTTCGATGATTTCGAAATCGTTGGCTATGAATCTCATCCGCATATTAAAGCGACAGTATCGGTCTAGGAGCTAATCACGATGAACGAAAACGAAATCAAATTGTCGATGATTGCGGCGATGACTAGGAACCGCGTCATCGGAAAAGACAACGATATGCCGTGGCATCTGCCGGATGATCTGCAATTCTTTAAAAAGAATACGCTGGGCAAGCCGGTGATTATGGGGCGCAAAACCTTTGAATCGCTAGGGTGCCGTCCTCTGCCGAAGCGTCCGAATCTGGTGATTAGTCGCCAAACGGATTTAGGTTATTCCGTGCCGGTATTTGCTTCGGTTGAAGCGGCGCTTAAAGACATTAAGCAAGATAATCCGCAAGAAGTGGTGATTATGGGCGGCGGTCAGCTCTATCGCCAAATGGTCGATCAGGTGGATCGTCTGTATTTGACTTTGATTGATGCCGAAATCGACGGCGATACGTATTTTCCGGACTGGACGCAAGCAGGCGAGTGGTTCGAAGTGTCGCGCGAACATCATCCTGCCGATGAACGCCACGCCTATGCGTTTGATTTCGTGGTGTTAGATCGTCTTTGATTCGCAGTGAAAATGACTTGGTTTTTCTATACCGAGTCAGCATTTTTCTTCTCTAATCTTGAATGATTCCATTTTAGTTTGACATTCATATAAGAATTGAATTAAATTATGGACGAATTTCGTTGTGTATAAAAGGGAATAACGTTTTTGTGAACAGCAAATTGCCTTATTCCTTTTTTTATCATTTTCGATATTTACTAAAGTAAATGATGTTTTTTAAGGTATTTCAAGGAGAATATTGATGAAATTTAGTGCGCGTAATCAAGTGAAAGGCACAATCAAAGCAATTGAAACAGGGGCTGTAAACAGTGAAGTTGTGATTGAAATCGCACAAGGTGTTGAAGTGGTTTCAATTATTACCAACAGTTCGGTTGAGTCGCTTGGTTTAGAGGTCGGTAAACAGGCATATGCGGTTATCAAGGCATCAAATGTGATGGTTGCGGTCGACTAAGGCTCTCTAACGAATTTAGCGGAGTTTTAGACTCCGCTATTTTTTTGATTTTCGTTATATACTAAAGTAGTTATCAGGGTGAAAGTGAATCTATTAGCAAATACAAAAGGGGTTTGGTTTAGCGGTTTAGTCGCCGGGCAACTATTGCTAGTCCCAAGCCTAAGTTATGCAAACAGCGAGCTGTTTTTTGAAATTCGCGAACGTGCCGAACAGCAAGAGAACCTAAATGATAAGTTCTACGGCGCGAATCCAAAAGTGGGTGAATCCAGCGACAGTTACCTCTTAAGCCGAATTCGGATCGGGCTGAATCACCAGTTTGACGACCATTGGAGCGGGCGTGTCAGCTTGCAGGACAGTCGTGTTTTCGGCTGGGGATTTGCCGATGCCGATTGGAGCAGTGCCGAGTTTGGCGGCTTGGTCAATGATCCGCAACAAGACCCGCTCGAGCTTGGCGATACTTGGTTGCATTATCAGGATGAATTTTGGGAGACAAAGATCGGTCGCCAGTCGATCGCCTATGGTGATCAACGTGTTTTCGGGCCGGGGGCTTGGAAGAATTCCGGTAAATGGATTTGGGATGCTGCGAAATTACGCATCAAACAGGACCAGAACTGGTTGGAGGCTTTTTACGGCAAAACCAAAATTCATGATCCGGACGAATTCAGTTTGACACATCGCCATGGCTTCACCGGAAGCGGACTGTACGGGCATTACAAATTGACGCCTGCATGGTTAATCGAGCCGATGGTTTTTACTAAGTTCAATGATGACAGCTTGAGCTATCAAGAGAAAGACCAACTAAATTACGGTGCGCGCGTGGTCTATAAAGACTACGGTTTTAAAGTTGATGCCACCGCCCTTAAGCAAGTTGGCGAGTTGACCGATAACAGAGGGCAGAATCTCGATATGGATGCCTACGCCTACAGTCTGGATGCTACTTATCGTTTCTCACCGCAGTGGATGTTGGGCTTTACTCACGCCTTTGCCAGCGGGGACGACAAATCGACCGCTGCCAATGAGCGTTTCGACGGTGCTTACGGTGCAGCCGCCAAGTATTACGGGCAGATGAATGTTATGGCGTGGTCAAACTTAGCGGATTATGCGTTGATTGCCAATTATCGCCCGCATCGCGATTGGCAAATCGAAGCGGAATATCATCAGTTTTATGCCGATCAAATCGACGATGCTTGGAAGGCTTATAAATCGGGGTTGAATGCACAAAGCCAGCATTACGGTAACGAAATCGATCTGATTGCCTCTTATCGCTACAGTAAGCAGCTGGATCTTAAACTCGGTTTGGGTGTGTTTATGCCGGGCGATGCGATAAAACAAGCGGTCGATAACGCTCAGGCGAATCTCACCGACGACACCGCTTACTCGGCATTTTTCCAAGTTCAATACAAGTTTAAGCAAGGACTATAAAGCGTGATGAAGTCAATGAAACAACTATTCATTATTGCGCTGAGTGTGTTTGCGCTCAGTGCATCCTCCTTGGTTTACGCAGCGGACTTACTGATTGTTTCCGGCGGCGGTTACAAAAAACCGATGCAACAAGTGATTCAGGCCTATCAAACCGTAAGCGGTAAACAGGTGGATGCGAGCTACGGCAATATGCGCCAAATCACTGCGCAGGCGCAAGCGTCGAGCAAGATCGCACTGGCAATCGGTGACGAAAAATTCTTCGGTCAAAGTGGCAAATTATTCGCAGCTACGCAACCGATTGGTACAGGTAAATTGGTGATTGCTTGGGCGCAAGGCCGTCCGCAAATTAAAAACGCACAAGATCTGACCAATCCGGCGATTACCCGCATCGGCCATCCGCACGCCAAAAAAGCGATTTACGGTCGTGCAGCGGTGGAATGGCTACAGTCGAATCACCTAACGGACGCCATCTCCGAAACCGTCATGCAATTATCGACCGTGCCGCAGGTGTCTTCCTATTTGGTCGCGCGTGAAATCGACGCCGGATTTATCAATCTCACCGACGCCATCGGTTTGGGCGATCGTATTGGCGGTTACACCCTGTTAGAAAGCGGTTACGAGCGGATCAAAATCGTCGCGGCAACAGTGGCCGGACATGAGCAAGATGCCGAACTTCAAGCGTTTTTGCAGTTCTTGCAAAGTGAACAGGCGAAAGAAATTTTCACTCGCTATGGCCTGTAACCGCTTGCTGACAGGAGACGGTCTTTGCAGTGCGGTTTAGAGCCGATTTGGATTAGTTTGCAAGTCATGTTTTGGAGCAGTCTGTTATTGATTGTTCTCGGGCTACCGCTTGCTTGGCTACTGAGTCGACGTAGTTGGTTCGGGCAGGGTGCATTGGAAATTCTGGTGACCTTGCCGCTGGTGTTTCCTCCAATTGCGATCGGTTTTTTTCTGCTGTTGCTGCTCGGTCGCGACGGCTGGCTCAATCACTGGCTACCAGATGGTTTTCAGGTGGAGTTGGTTTTTTCATTTGCGGCACTATTGCTCGCCAGCGTCATAGCCGGACTGCCGTTGATGATTAAACCGATTCAAGCCGCGTGGCAAAACGAAACCCATTCTCTGGTCGAAGCGGCCTATGGATTAGGCAAGCCGCCATTGGTCACTTTTTGGCGGGTGACTTTGCCCAGTATTGCGCCGGCGGTGGCGGCCGGTTTGACACTTGGTGTCGGGCGCGGTATGGGCGAAGTGGGCATGAGCTTAATGCTTGGCGGTAACTTGGTTGGGCAGACCGATACCTTATCGCTGGCGATTTATAACTCGGTAATGGATGGTGATTTTGCTTGTGCGATGCAATTCACTTGGATACTTGCCGGCATCGCTTTAACGCTGTTTTTCGTATTGCGTCGCTTGGGGCGTAGAAATTATTAGAAAGGAAGTTAAATGATATTTTTCCAAACCCATGAAATCGAAGCGTGGATTAACGAAGATGCGGCCTTAGTGGACTTAACCGGGCATTTGCTTGGGGTGGAGTCGCAAACGGCAGAATTGACTATGCGAACCCGTCACGCGACCCGTTTGACAATGATGGAAGAGGCCGCGCGTATTTTTGAAATCTTGGGTGCACAAGTGCTGCACTGTGCGCAATCCGGTCAAGACGTTGCCGAAGGTGCGGTGATTTTACAGGCGGTTGGACGTGCGGATGCATTGCACCGCGGCTGGAAAGTGGCGATGAACTTGCTCGAATACCTATGCGGTGTGGCGACGCATACCGCACAAATGGTTGAGCAGGTTAAAGCGGTGGCGGACATTCCATTGTTAGTCACGCGCAAACATCTTCCGGGGATGAAAAAGCCGATGACCAAAGCGATCTTGAATGGGGGCGCGCACCCGCATCGTTTGGGGTTGTCGGAAACCATTCTGGTGTTTGAAAACCATTTGAATTTGATTGGCGGGCGCGACGCTTTACACGACAAGATTCCGGCCATGCAGTCGGCGGCTTGTGAAAAGAAAATTTCGGTCGAATGTGACACCCTAGAGCAAGCGCAACAAGCCGCGCAGGCAGGTAGCGATTTGATTCAATTCGATAAGGTGCCGTTGGACGTTTTGCAGCAATGGGTACAAACCTTAAAACAAGATTATCCGGCGTTAAAAATCGTGATTGCCGGCGGGATTAATCCGCAAAATGTGCAGGCCTATGCGCAATCTGGTGTCGACGGCATTGTGCTCAGTTCGGTGTATCACGCTAAGCCGGCGGATTTGGGTGTACGCATCGAACTGTTGCAGGCGTGATGTAATGCAAAACTTCCCAGCGGAAAATTTGTTGTTTAACCTGCAAGGCGATCTGTTTAGCGGAATCGGTATGCAGCCGGTTAGTTGGCAGGGCGAAATTCCAGCGCAGAAAATGATTTTGCTGACGGGCGAATCCGGTAGTGGCAAAACCACTTTGATGCGTGCCTTGTGTGGTTTGAGCGAACAGGTGCAAGGGCGAGTGCAGTGGGGCAAAACCCTGTGGCAGGATTTAAAAAAGCAGTACTGTCCGGTGTATCAACGACCAATCGGCATTATGTGGCAACAGTATGCGCTTTTTCCGCGCCAAACGGTGGAAGAGCAGCTGCTTTTTGCTTACAACTGTTCTCAACGGCTGCAAACTTTATTAACTGTGTTCGGTTTGGACGGCTTGCAGAAGCGTTATCCGCAACAGCTTTCCGGTGGGCAACAACAACGGGTCGCTTTAGCGCGAACCTTAATGCGTTCGCCGCCGATTCTGTTTCTCGACGAACCGCTGAGTGCGTTGGATATCCACACTCGGCAACGGCTATTAACGTGGCTACATCAAGAGTGGCAAATGCGCAAATTCACGCTTGTTGTCGCCAGTCATGACCCGCACGACTGGCAAGCATTCGACTTTGAAAGCTGGCATTTGCAAGACGGCAACCTTCTGCGTTAGAAGTATCTTAAAACACAATATCGATTTTTAGACGTGTTTGAATCGGACGCCAACTTTTTTGTCCGCGATGATTTGCGTCTGCCTTTATTTCCCGTTGTTTTTTCTCAAGAAAATTTACTGACTACTTCGGTTCGTAAATTAACCTTAAATAATTTCCTTTGAGTTTCACTCTGTATGCTATTGATATTTGCATATATTGGCTTTCAAACTGAGGCTAGCACACAATTTGTGCGGATTGACTGTAGCGAGGTATTGTTATGAGTTAATTTTAGGTTTCTCTTCAAGTGCCTAGCGAAAGCGATGAATGACGGGAGCCTATGCCAATCTCGACTGTAGCGGTCTTGAGTCGTTGTTCTGTGCTTTAAGCCATGTGGATTAAGTTCTGTGTCTTCTTAAGTGTTTAACCTGGCTTGTGGAAGAGTAATACAAAATGAGTTGATTATGGATTTGATCAGCTTAGTTATTTAGAGGGAAGTATCATGTCGATTAAGTTAAAGATGGCAGCGGCTATTGTCGCTGCTTTAGTCTTGTTGCTTATCAGTAATCTCGCCACTCAGTATTTGATTGCGCAAACTAATGAAGTGATTAGTCAAGTGGTGTATCAAAACGAGCATAAAGTGGGCTTGATTCATAAGCTAAAAAGCACGGCTGATGAGCGTGAAGTGTTGTTATTAGATATGGTGCTGCTCGAAGAACAGCAGGACGACTACACGGAAAAAATGGCGCTTTTGCGCTCTGGCTTGGAGAGTACCGCAAAGACGATTTTTACGATTTTTGAAGCGGTAAACCAAATCAAATTATCGACTGAGGAACAGGCCATTTATGAGCGGTTGCGTGCTAATGTGGCGAGCGCCAATCTGGCTTTTGCGAATTTTAATGTTGCCATTACCGAAGGCTTTCGCGATGAGGCGATTGCGATTTTGCATAACGAGTTTCGCCCAAAATATAAAGATTTTGCCTCTATTGTGAATCAATTTTTGCAATATGAGACCGAGCAGAGTGCAGTGGCGGTCAATCAGCTTAAACAAAGCCAGCAACGCAGTAGTCAATTTATGTGGATAGGTTTATTGGTGAGCGTGGTGCTGTTTTCTCTGGTCGGAGGTTTGGTCGCGCGCAGTTTAATTAGACCGATTCACGCGATGCAAAAAGTGTTGTTGCTGGTGGCGCGAGAGGGTGATTTAAGCCAGCGAGTGGAAGTCAGCGGTAAAGATGAGTTGTCGGTAATGGCTGAGGCGATTAATACGCTCCTTAATTCGATTCAGCTCTCGACCAATAGCGTAACCTATGTATTGCAAGATTTAGCCGGTGGTAAATTCGACACGCAAATCAATGTTACTTTAAAAGGGGATTTTGCGGTGATGAGCAAACAGGTTAACTTAGGTGTTCGGCAGATGCAGTCCGTGGTGACCCTGTTACAAGAGAGCGCGCATAATTTCCGCCAAGGGGTGTTACGTACGCCAAAACACGCAAATTTAAGTTTGTCGGGTGCGTTTTTAACGGTGGTCGAGGATTTAGAGGCATCGGCGCAAAATATGCAGCAGACGGTGTTGTCTATTTCAGAGACCATTACACGTCTGGCGCACGGTGATTTTTCAACCCGTAACAAGGCGTTAATTCTGGGTGATTTTGTCCCTCTTCAGCTGAGTTTGAATGCGGCATTGGGGGATTTAGAAGATTTTGTGAATGAGGTCTCGCTGGTGCAGGCCCGTATCAGTGATGGCGATTTAACCAAGTTAGTTACGGGCAAGTATCCTGGAAAAATGGGGATTTTAAAAGATTCATTGAATAGTTCGGTGCGTAATACCGCGAGTATGGTCGCGAAAGTGGATGCGGTCACTCAATCGGTAGTCAATGAAATTAGTGAACTGGTTAGAGGTAATGCAGATATTGCCGAGCGTGTCAGTGATCAGTCGCAAGCGTTGGAGACGACATCCAGTTCGATGGAGCAGATGACCCATGCTGTACGCCAGAATGAACAGAGTTCGCATCAAGCGAAGCAGATTACCGTAGAGGCGCGTAATCATTTGCAAGAGGGGTTAAAGTCGATGGCATTGGCGTTAACCTCAACTCAAGAGATGGCGCAAGCCAATCATAAGATTAACGAAATCATTAGTATGATTGATAGTATCGCGTTTCAGACCAATCTGTTGGCGCTGAATGCCGCAGTCGAAGCAGCGCGTGCCGGTGAGCATGGACGTGGTTTTGCCGTGGTGGCTGGTGAAGTCCGCAATCTGGCAGGTAAGTCTGCACAGGCGGCGGGTGAAATTAAATTGTTGATTGAAAACTCGGTAGCGATTTCTGAAAAGAGTGGCCAATATGTGTCACAAACCAGTGAGGCGTTGCAGGTAATTAATGCTTCGATTGGTCAAATGGCGGAGATGATTACCGATATTTCGCGCTCCGGTTCCGAGCAGACGCAAGGGATTGAACAGGTTAATCAGACGATTAGCAATATGGATGCTCTAACCCAAAGTAACGCAAGTATTGTGAAGCAGATTGCTCAGCAATCTAAACACGTATTGGGCAACGCGAATGCCTTACAACATCAAGTTGAGCGTTTTAAGATTGACGCTCAGATTAAAAATCGGATGTTACAAATTGCAAATTCTGTCGAGGGTAACCAATTTGAAAAAATGATTGAGGCGCATCTGGCGTGGAAAGCAAAGATTCGCTCGTTTGTGGATGGCAAAGATATTGGCGTGAGTTATCAAACCGCCACCAACCATCAAGCTTGTGTGTTGGGTAAATGGTACTACGGTGAAGGCCAAGCCTTTATGCATTTGCCTTCAATGAAGCAGCTGGGTGAGGAGCATTTGCAGATGCATCAAGGCATTAAGCAAGTGATGGACGCCAAGTCAGTCGACGATATGCGCAGTGTAGAACAAGGCTTAATGAAGGTTGATGAGCAGAGTGAGAAGGTCGTGGAATTGCTGTATCAAATGATTGACCAGCTAACCAAGGACAAGCGTGTAAGGCGTTAAGAGTGCGTTCACTATTTTGGATGTAAGCTGAGCAAACAGTTGTTTGCTCGGCTTTTTTGTTAGCGCGGTTTTTTGCTGAGCAGCGCTAAAAATAACAGGGTGGCTGCCATTACAATGGCTGGGCCCGTTGGTAAATCCCATTGATAAGAGGCGCCTATTCCAAGCAGAACCGCAATCATACCGAGAATCAAACTCCAGCCCAGCATCTGTTCCGGTGTTTGCGCTAAACGGCGCGCAGCGGCAGCTGGAATAATCAGCAGTGAGGTGATTAGCAATACCCCAACGATTTTCATCGACAGGGCAATCATTAAGGCCAGTAACAGAACAAATTGCAGTTGAATTTTTTTGACTTGAGTGCCTTCTACGTGCGCCAGTTCTGCATTAAGGGTGATATTGAGTAAATCACGCCAGTGGCGTTGATAAAAAAGGGCAATCAGTAAACCAATCGCTACAATTAACAATATATCAAAGGCATTGATGCTCAAAATATCTCCAAATAGATAGCTCATTAAATCAATCTGAACGGAGTCTTGCAGGCTGATGAGAATCAGCCCTAGTGCGAGAGAGCTGTGCGCTAAAATGCCGAGTAGTGTGTCGCTGGAAAGTTGCTTGGTGTGGCTTAAGCTGTATATTCCCCAAGCAATCAGTAATGACACCACGATAATCGTCAGGCTCAGATTGGTTTGCAAGAGTAGCGCGATACTGACGCCGAGCAGCGCGGAATGCGCCAAGGTTGCGCCAAAATAGGATTGTCTCTGCCAAACCACAAAGACCCCAAGCGGCGCAGAAATCAGTGCCAGTCCGATACCGCCCAATAGTGCCATGCCTAAAAAACCGAGTGCGTTAAGCCCTATCTCGTTCAGTAAAAAGTGGTTGATTAAATCAATTGTGTTATCCATTATGCGTTGAGCCTAAGATTTATTTAAGGGGGCGTCTGTGTCTGTGTCGCAATTGCAGTCGGCATCGTGGGCGTGTGTACCAAATGTTTTTGGCTTTGAGGCACGGTGGGTAAAGCGCTGTTCTGCCGGCAAATGAATGTGGCTCTCACCATGGCTGTGTTCGCATTGCTGCGGGTTATGGTGATGTTCGTATACCGCAATCCCAGGTTCTTGGGCGCCAAACAGGGTGATGAAATCCGGCGATTGGCTGACCTCTAAAGGCGGTCCAGAACAGCACAAATGCTTATTTAAGCAGAGTACTTGATCGGTGTGTTTCATCACGATATGCAAATCGTGGCTGACCATTAGAATACCAAAGCCATGGCGGAGTCGAATTTGGTTGAGATACTGATACAGTTCTGACTGTCCTTGAATATCCACGCCTTGCACTGGTTCATCCAATACCAGTAAGTGCGGTTGCGTATAGAGCGCGCGCGCTAAGAGTACGCGTTGCATCTCGCCGCCGGAAATTTTCTGAATCGGCTTATCTAACAGGAGATTCATATTTAAATCTTGTAGAATCTGCTCGCGTGACAAAATGGTTTTGTTTGCAATCCCTGTTTTTTGAGATGGTTTGCGAGCTAAATCCAGAAAGCGGCGGACTGTCATCGGTAAGGTCGGGTCGATTTGAATTTTTTGCGGCATAAAGCCGATGCGTAATTCGGGACGACGCCAAACTGAGCCTTCGCTGGGCGTAAGTAAGCCAAGCAGGATTTTTAACAGCGTTGATTTGCCGGCACCGTTCGGACCAATTAAGGTAATGACTTCACCTTGATGCAGTTCCAGCGAAATATCTTCTAGTACGGTTTGCCCAGCAAAATGATGACGTAGGTGATGTGCCGCGAGCAGCAGGTTTGTGGCAGATTGGGTAATAGAGTCGGCGGAGGCTGACGGCATGGCTTGACACCTTTGCTAAACTAAAAAGACAGAAACAGTTTATGGCTGCTTCGGTGTCTTGCGAAATAAATAAGTTCGATATTTTACGTTTTTTTGCGCGATGAATTGATTAATCCCCCCGTTAAATGAGAGAAAAATTTGTGAAACCTCTTCTTAAAATTGCGCGTGTTTGGTTGCAGCGTGCCGTGTTTAGTCCAATCTATTTTTTTGTTTTCGCAAGCAGTTTGTTTGGATTTTTACTGGCTGCGCCGGTGCAGGCATTACAGATTACGGTGACGGTTCCGCCTTTAGCGGGAATGATTGCGCCACTGTTAGATCAAGAAGATCACATTGAGGTACTGTTAAAGCCCGGTGTCAGTCCTCATGGTTTTCAGTTAAAGCCGTCACAGTTGGCTGTGTTACAAAAAACCGATCTGCTGCTCAGCGTCGGCACACCGGTCGATGCTTGGGTGACTAAATTTGCCGCGCGCATCCAAGCCAAGCAGCTGCGTCTAGCAGACTTAACCGCCGTCGAAAAACTGCCAATGCGAATTGGTGGGATTTGGGAGAAGTCACTCGGTGATAAACATGCAGGGCATGATCATGAGCATGATGACCACTCGAATCCATTGAGTTTTGATGGTCACCTTTGGATGTCAATGTCCAATGCGCGCCAGTTAATTATGCAAACCGCGCAGGTGTTAAGGGTTTTGAAACCGCATAAAGCACAGCAGATTGCGTTAGCTCAAGAGCAGTGGTTGGCGCAATTGCAAGCGCAAGATGAGCAAAACAGAGCGCGTCTTCAAGCCGTACAGGATAAAGCGTTTTTAGTGTTGCATGATGCGTTTCAGTATTTCGAGCATCAATATGGCTTAAATGGTGTGGGTTCAGTCCGTTTAAATCCCGATGTACCGCCGAGTTTAAAGCGTATTGCTGAGCTGCGCGAGCGCATGATTGCCGGTAAGGTGGCGTGTATTTTTCAAGAGCCGCAATTTCCAAGTAAGCCATTACAACGCCTCGCTGCGGGCACTTCTGCCAAGCTCGGTATACTTGATCCAATGGGGACGCTTTACATAAAGCAGTCGGCTGAACCGCAAGAGGCATACATGTTGTATGACCAATTTAGTGAGCAGTTAACCGCTGCTTTTGTGGCGTGTTTAGGTGCCGCGCATGAGTAATGTCGTGACGCATTTGCCATTGCGCTTATTTGGTTTGCCCGGCTGTGGGGTGAGTCGTTTGCAGCGGGCTTGGCAATCGAGCCTGCCAAATGCGTTACAAGACGTGCCATTTTCTGCCATTCATGCCACGTCGGCTGCTGAGCCGGGTTTTAATTTATTGGTGTTGGATGCGCGCTCCATGCCGCAGTTACCGCGTGATCAGTGGTTGTTAGCGGTATTGAATACTTTGTTGTCACAGGCGGATGCGGTGCTGCTGAATTTTCTTGAGGCAGCGTCACTTGAACAACAGCTTTATTGGAAAAACCACCTGCGCGGTTCTGCACAGCCACTGTTGATGAGTGTGCAACAGGCTATTCCTGAGCGACTTCCTGCACTCTTAACACAAGCGCAGGGGCGAGCTTTTCCGCAAATAACGTTGAGTGCGCCATTGCAGGAATGGGAGTTTGAGTTGCCAAAAGTCAATTTAGAGCAGCTAATGATGGTGTTGGACAATGCAAAGAGCGCTTTAGGGGCAAAGTTATTGCGTGCCAAAGGGGTTTTACACACTCAGGAATACAGTAATTTGGTGATGCTAGAAGGCTCGCCTTATCGTTGGGACTGTTTTGCTGCTCAGTCGGATGAAGTCGATATTTGGCAAAACCGTTTGTGGGTTCAGGGGATTGAGTTGGATAAGGGTTGGTTTGAGGCGATGTTACCCGCGTGTCTCTCTTAATCGTCGATAAAGTTTATAACCCTTTGAATTTTAATGAAAAATAACCCCTTAATTAACAGGGTTGAGATACCCTTTAATACTGGCAAATCCGCTGGTGAAATAGACTTTAGGTGAATAACCTACTAAAATGCTCCGAAATTAAAATATTAGGCGTTATTGATATGGCTCAGACTGATCAAATGGTCGACTTAACCCCACAGGTTGAGACCGAATATGAAGAAATTAACCAAATTCTGAAAAAGAAGTTTACTTATCGTGAAGGGTTTGAGACCAAAACGAAGGTAGAGACTTTTGCCAATGGTTTGAACGAAGATGTGGTTCGCGCGATTTCGGCTAAGAAAAACGAGCCGCAATGGATGTTGGATTTTCGCTTAAAAGCTTTTCGCCATTGGTTGACCATGCCAGAACCTCACTGGGCGAAATCAAAATACACGCCGATTGATTATCAAGATTATTCTTACTATTCAGCCCCTGAATGCGGAGCTTGTGGCGACGCTTGTTCCAGTGACGGCGGCGAGCCAGAGATTGATCCAGAAGTGGCCAAAGCATTTGCTGAGCTGGGTGTGCCGATTACCGGTGATGACTCGAATGTCGCTGTTGATGCGATTTTTGATTCGATTTCCGTTTCGACAACGAAGCGCGAAGAGTTGGAAAAATACGGTATCATTTTCTGTTCTTTCTCGGAAGCGGTGCAAGATTATCCTGAGTTAGTTCAGAAATACATCGGCACGGTGGTGCCGTATCACGATAACTTCTTCGCTGCGTTGAACTCGGCGGTCGCCTCAGACGGGACCTTTGTGTATATCCCTGAAGGGGTGCGATGCCCGATTGATTTATCCACGTATTTCCGTATCAACGAAGCGAAAACCGGGCAATTTGAGCGAACCATCCTAGTCGCGGAAAAAGGCGCTTACGTTTCTTATCTGGAGGGGTGTTCTGCACCGGTGCGTGACACCTATCAGTTACACGCTGCGGTGGTCGAAGTTATTGTGCATGAAGATGCAGAGGTGAAATATTCCACTGTGCAGAACTGGTATCCGGGTGACGATGACTGCGAAGGCGGTATTTTGAACTTTGTTACTAAGCGCGGTATTTGTGAAGGCGCAAATTCGAAGCTCTCTTGGACCCAGGCTGAAACCGGTTCGGCAATTACTTGGAAATACCCAAGCTGCATTTTGAAAGGTGATAATTCGATTGGCGAGTTTTATTCGGTCGCTTTAACCAACCGCCGTCAGCAAGCGGATACCGGCACCAAGATGATTCATATTGGCAAAAATACCCGCAGCACCATTATCTCTAAAGGCTTGTCTGCTGGGCGCAGTGATAATACCTATCGCGGTCAGGTGAAAATTTTGCCAAGCGCACAGGGCGCACGTAACTTCACGCAGTGCGATTCGATGTTGATTGGCGACCAATGTGGCGCGCACACTTTTCCGTATATCGAAGTGGAAAACCCAACCGCACAGGTTGAGCATGAAGCAACAACTTCGCGCATTGGCGAAGATCAGTTGTTTTATTGCAAGCAACGCGGTATCTCCGAACAGGATGCGATTTCGATGATTGTGAATGGTTTCTGTAAAGAGGTGTTTTCCGAATTGCCGCTGGAGTTTGCGCAAGAGGCGGAAGAGCTCTTGGCGATCAGTCTGGAAGGGTCGGTCGGTTAAGCTGCCACAACAATTGAAATTAACAATACTATTTTCAGACTGCCAAGTGCCCTAAGGCATTGGCCGTGAATAAAGTCAAAGGTTTTAAGAAATGTTATTAGATGTTAAGAATTTACAAGCCGAAGTGGAAGAGACCAACAAGCAGATTTTGAAAGGGTTGAATCTACAGGTTAACCCTGGTGAAGTGCACGCCATTATGGGACCAAACGGTGCGGGTAAAAGTACTTTGGCCAGCGTGTTAGCCGGCCGTGAAGACTACGCTGTCACCGAAGGCTCAGTGCAGTTTGATGGCGAAGACTTGCTGGATATGGATCCAGAAGTACGTGCGCGCAAAGGTTTGTTTTTAGCGTTTCAATATCCGGTCGAAATACCTGGGGTTTCAAATAAATTGTTTATGCAGACAGCGGTGAACGCGATGCGCGCTGAGCGCGGTTTGCCGGAACTGGATATGTTTGACTTTGATGAATATGCCAAAGCAAAAATTGATTTATTAGAGATGCGTGCTGATTTACTTGAGCGTTCGGTGAATGTTGGCTTTTCCGGCGGCGAGAAAAAACGTAACGATATTTTCCAAATGGCGCTGCTTGAACCGAAACTGTGCATTATGGATGAGACCGATTCCGGTTTGGATATCGATGCCTTACGTCTAGTGGCTAACGGGGTGAACACCTTAAAAACCGCTGAGCGTTCATTTATTATCGTGACCCATTACCAGCGCTTGTTGGACTACATCAAACCGGATCATGTTCATGTGTTGTATAACGGCAGAATCGTGAAGTCTGGCGGCTTTGAATTGGCGTTGGAACTCGAAGAGAACGGTTACGATGAGATCATCAAGCAGCACCAAGACGCATAATTGAGAGGGAATAAGCAAATGGCGAAGAAACTCTCTCCAGTCGCGCAACAAGCGCGTGATTTTTATCTGCAACAAGCGAGTCGGGTAAGCGAAACTGAAAACGGCGTTTTAAAAGCAGTACGTGAGCAGGCGCAGCAAGCGTTTGCAGGACAAGCTTTTCCAACCGCCAAAGACGAGGATTGGCAGTACACTAAGTTGACTGGGTTTATCCAGCATCATTTTAGTGCGGTGGCCGCTTCTGAGAACGTCGCCGATAAAATTGCCGCTTATATGCCGAGTTTTCCAGTAATTAAGCTGGTCTTTGTAGATGGTCGTTTTAGCGAGTCGCTGTCTGACGATTTAAGCGAGTTGCCCAAGGGCGTCAGCTTAGAGTCTTTTGCGGACTCTCTGAGTATGAACAGTGAGCTTGAACGTGTATTCGCAAATCAAGCCCGTGTTTTGACAGAGCCATTTGGTAGCTTAAATACCATGTTGATGCGAGACGGTTTTGCGTTGCAAGTCAACGCGAATACGGCTTTAGAATTGCCGCTGTTTATTTTGCATTTACAGAGCAAGCCAGACAGTTTGTGTACGATACGCAACGCTATTAGCGTGGGCGAGAATGCCGAAGTGACGCTGGTTGAGCATTATGTTTCGGTCTATGGCGATGGTGCTGCTTGCAATAATATCGTGACGGAAATCGACATTGCGAAGCAGGCGCGCGTTAAGCAAATTATTGTGCAGCAGCAGCATGATGACAGTTTCTACTTCAATAATCAGTTTGTTACTCAGGCCGACAACAGTCACTTTGATACGTTCTTTGCATCGATTGGTGGCATGCTTTCACGTCAACAAAATCATCTGTACATGGATGGTCAGCATATTGAAAATACGCAAAACAGTGCTTGTGTTGCGCGTAAGTCGCAAACCGTTGATTCACGTACGTATACCGAACATAACGATGAACACGGTTTTAGTCGCCAGTTACATAAGTTTGTTTTAGACGATAGTGCGGTGGGTGTCTTTAACGGCATGATTCGGGTTGATCAGCAAGCGCAAAAAACCGATGGGCAGATGGATAATAAAAACCTGATTCTTTCGAATAAAGCGAAAATGGATGCGAAGCCACAGCTTGAAATCTATGCCGATGATGTGCTTTGTTCGCACGGTTCTGCGACCGGCCAAATTGATGATAATCAGATTTTTTATCTGCAAGCACGCGGCATCAGTAAAGCTGCGGCAATGCAGATGATTACTAAGGCGTTTTTGTTAGAGCCGGTGGAAGAAATTGGCAATCCACAAATTCGTCAATGGGTGACGGCGCAGTTGGAAATCGCTTTAGCGAAAACGCATCTTGAGTCCGCTTAAGCTCACAGGGTAAAGAGTAACTAGATGAAACAAAAATTTGCACAAATTCGCGCGCAGTTCCCAATCCTGCAACAGACTGAAAACGGTCATTCGTTGGTTTATCTGGATAATGGTGCCACATCGCAAAAACCGGAACGCGTCATTAAAGCGATTGACGATTATTACCGTTGGCAAAATGCCAATGTGCATCGTGGTGTTTATGGTCTGAGTGAGCGCGCAACGGAACTGTATGAAGGGGCGCGTGAAGTTTCACGTACTTTCTTAAATGCGAAATCTACCCGTGAAATTGTCTTTGTGCGCGGTGTGACTGAGGCGATTAATTTAGTGGCTCAATCTTGGGCGCGCAGCAATTTGCAGGCTGGCGATGAAATTATTATCACCGAAATGGAGCACCACTCGAACATTGTGCCTTGGCAGTTATTACGTGATCAGATTGGTATTCGATTATCGGTGTTGCGCATCAATCAACGTGGTGAAGTCTGTATGAATGCCTTAAAGGGCATGGTGTCGGAAAAAACCAAGTTGATTGCCACCACGCAAATGTCGAATGCATTAGGCAGCATTAATCCGGTCAAAGAGATGGCGGCAATTGCGCATTCGGTTGGCGCGAAGATATTGGTTGATGGCGCGCAAGCGACACCGCATATGACGGTGGATGTGCAGGATATCGACTGCGATTTTTATGCGCTTTCTGGCCATAAAATGTACGGCCCGACTGGCATTGGTGTGCTCTATGCCAAAGAGGCTTTGTTGGAGGCGATGCCGCCTTACCAGGGGGGGGGCGATATGATTTATTCGGTGACCTTTGATAAGACTGAATACAATGTCCTGCCTTATAAATTTGAAGCAGGTACACCGCATATTGAAGGGGCGATTGGTTTGGCAGAGGCGATGCGTTTTTTAAATGACATCGGTTTGTCGGACGTTGCGGCTTATGAAGCTGAATTGCTGGCTTATGCGACTGAGCGACTCAAGCAGATTGAGGGTTTGCGGATTATTGGTGAGGCGGAGCATAAAGGTGGCGTCCTGTCGTTTATTATTGATGGCGTCCATCCGCATGATATGGCGACGTTGATGGATCAAGATGGGATTGCTGTCCGCGCGAGTCATCATTGCGCCATGCCTGTGATGCAGCATTTTAATGTCCCTGCAACGGTGCGCGCCTCGTTTGGTGTCTATAACAGTTTTGACGATATTGACCGTTTGGTCACATCGATCGAAGAAGCTAAAGAGATGTTGCTGTAAGGCTGTCTTTTCTTGTAAAGCGCATTAAGCCCCGAGCCAATAGGTTGCGGGGCTTTTTGTTTTATGGGTTCCAAAAAATTGATTTTGCTCGCTTTTAAGAGGGTTTCATCCAAAGGGATTTAGCTTGGCTGTTAAGATAGCGGGTAATTTAATGATGATGGCGAGCTGATTATGTCTGATAAATCGAGTGATTCAACCAAATCGCCACTGCAGTGGATTCAGTTGGAATTGATTCCCTTACCGCATCTCAGTGATGAGCCGCGTCTATTGTTGTGGTGGAATCCTGAAAACCGAGAGCTACGAGGTGACGGCACGGAAAAAATTATGGCGATGGTGGATTTAGCTCTCGCTGACGGTAAGGTTGAAAATGCGGGTTCAGTGTATGAAATTACTGACCCGCTCGGAGTGCCATCGCAGTTGGCGGTGATTTTAGCGAAGGTATATTGGGTTGTGCCAGAGCCGGTGCGAGCGCCGCACGAGACGCCATCTGATGACGATGCACCTAAGCCCCGTTTGCAATAGTCGCCTTTTTTCGCTTTAAGGCGCTCTGCACAAGTCCAAATGGCCTCAAAGCCCGACACGATGCTCTCTTAGTGAGACTTTTGGTGCGAATTTAGGCCCGCTTTTGTTCTTTAAGCCATGTATCATATGCGTAATTTCATCCATTGTTAATTTTCTCGGGAATGTCTTTTCGCACATGAAAGATCAGGTAAAACAGATTCATTTTGTCGGCATCGGCGGTGTCGGCATGGCGGGTATCGCCGAAGTTTGTCTTAATTTAGGGTATTGCGTTAGTGGTTCGGATATCCGGCAGAACCCATCGGTAGAACATCTCAGTGCCTTAGGCGCACAAATTCAAATCGGGCACGCAGCCAAGCACGTTAAAAATTCTGATGTGGTGGTGATTTCGACCGCAATCGGCAAGGGCAATCCAGAGGTGGAGTGGGCTCGTGAAATGCGTATTCCCGTTATTCCTCGCGCTGAAATGTTGGCTGAATTAATGCGGATGCGTTTTGGGATTGCCATTGCCGGTACGCACGGTAAAACCACTACGACCAGTTTAACCGCGGCGATTTTAACCCAAGCCGGTTTAGATCCAACCTATGTGATTGGCGGTAAACTCAATCAAGTCGGCAGCAATGCGCGTTTAGGCACCAGTAATTATTTGGTGGCCGAAGCCGATGAGTCTGATGCCTCCTTTTTACATCTTATGCCTATGCTTTCGGTAATCACCAATGTCGATGAAGATCACATGGAGACTTATCACGGTGATTATCTACAGCTGGAAAATACCTTTGTTGAGTTTATTCACCGCCTGCCATTTTACGGCAAGGTGATCGTCTGTTTTGAAGATGACAATATTCGTAAATTGCTGCCGAAGATCAGCCGGAAATTCATCAGCTATGGGTTTTGTGAAGAAGCGGATGTGCGCGCTTTGAATGTGCGTTCGCAAGGCACACAGATGTTTTTTGATGTGTTGCTCCCTGGGCAGCAGGCGTTGTTGCCAGTCTGTTTGAATATCCCTGGTAAACATAATGTGTTGAATGCATTGGCAGCGATTAGTGTTGCTTTGGAGTTAGGGGCTTCCACCGAGGCGATGCAACAAGCGTTACTAGAATTTGCCGGTGTTGGGCGTCGTTTTGAGGTTTATCCGCAGCGTTGGATTGGCGGTAAATCGGTCATTTTGGTCGATGATTATGGGCATCATCCGACCGAGTTAAAAGCGACTTTAGACACCGCGGCCAACGCCTTTGTGCAGCAGCGTAAAGTGCTGGTTTTTCAGCCGCATCGTTACAGTCGTACGCGTGATTTGTTTGATGATTTTGTGCAAGCCTTACTTATGGCCGATTTGGTTATTTTGACCGAAGTCTATGCAGCCGGTGAAACCCCATTGGCGAACTTTGATTCCAAGTCCTTGTTGCAAGCTTTCCGGATGCGTGGTGGTCACGGATTTTATGCCGAAAGCTTGAATGAGTTAGAACAATTGTGCAGCGATATTCTTGCGAATGATGATTTGCTATTGGTGATGGGGGCTGGAGATATAGGCCAAGTAGCTAAAAAATGGTCGCAGTCAGCAGTCGATAGCGCGCATTGAACGGATAATAAGAAGAAAGGAATAAGTCGTGGGTTTTCAATTGACGGAACAGAGTCGAGTTGCGGTTTTGATGGGCGGCAAGGCGGCCGAACGCGAAGTGTCATTGCGCAGCGGCGCAGCGGTAACGGCCGCTTTGCAAGCGCAGGGGATTGCGGCGGACGCTATTGACGTGAGCAGTTTGCATCAGCTGGCAGAGATTGCAGAAGCGTATGATGTAGCATTTATCGCATTGCATGGTCGTTGGGGTGAGGATGGAACAGTACAGGCCATTTTGCATGATTTGCAAATGCCGTTTACTGGCAGTCGAATGCAAGCGTCGGCGATTGCGATGGATAAACTACGAACCAAGTGGATGTGGTTAGGTGCCGGTTTGCCAACTCCGAATTTTGTTTGGGTGAATGCGCAAAACCCATTGGATTTAACGAATTTTACGTTGGATTTTCCAGTTATCGTCAAGCCGATTCACGAAGGCTCCAGTATTGGTATGCAGAAAGTGGATCACCGCGAGCAGTTAGCGGCGGCAGTACAGACCGCGCAACAATATGATGACGAAGTGTTGATTGAGCAGTGGATTACCGGACGAGAATATACTGCGGCTGTGTTGAATGGCGAGGCTTTGCCGTTGATTGAGTTACGCACCAGCCATAGTTTTTATGATTTCTCGGCGAAGTATCAGTCCAATGACACGCAATATCTCTGCCCAACGGACTTGTCCGCTGAGCAGGAGCAGCAGTTGCAGCAGTTGATATTACGTGCGTTTTCGGTGGTCGGTGCGCAAACTTGGGGGCGGGTGGATTTGATGTTGGATGAGCAAAACCGACCTTGGCTGATTGAGTTGAACTCGGTACCGGGAATGACCGATCACTCTTTAGTGCCGATGGCGGCCAAGCAAGCAGGAATCAGCTTTGAGCAGTTGGTTAAGCAGATACTATTAACCGCGAGTTAAAAAAGAGAGGGCTTATGCAAAATAAGACCGCCGAACTTCTTGCTGCGGAGCCAGCATCCGAAGAGTCTGCTTCAGAACCTTCGAAATTGCCGAAAGTGGCGTTTTGGTTGCTGACTTTTGGGTTGGTGGTGTTGATGCTGGCGTGGGTTTTATTGCCGAATAAGCCAGCGGATAATTGGTTTTCTAAAAGCGTTACCGAATACAGCATTGTGTCTAGCGCGGGTTTAAATGAAGTTTCCCCCGAAGATGTCGATGCGATTCTGCAAGATTATATGGGGGCTTCTTTTTGGGATGTACCGATTGAGGTGATTCAGGGGCGACTGAATCAACTGGATTGGGTGGTTACCTCCGAAGTGACTCGAGTTTGGCCGAACCAGTTAAAAATCCATATCTTTGAGCAGCAGCCATTGGCACGCTGGGGCGAGGCTGGTTTGATTAATCAAGAAGGTCGTGTGTTTTTTCCGCGCAGTTTAAGCGGTTATGAAAACTATATGGTGTTGGATGGTGAGTTAAAAAACAGTCGCGCCATCTTGCAGCGCTTTCAAGAAATAGCGCCCTTGTTTCAAGAACAGGGTTTTATGGTGATTGGTTTGAGTCAAAAAAACGGCGATATTTGGCGCATCGAATTGGCCAATCAACAACAACTTATTCTTAAAGAAGTCGATTGGGAAGCCAAATTACAGCAGTTTTTTCAGGCTTATCCGCAGCTAACTGAGGCTGTTAGAAAGTCGGCACAAACCTTTGATTTAAGATATAGTAATGGTTTTGTTATTGCCCAAAAAGGCGATTAAGCAATAGCGTCAAAGGTCGGTTTTTGTGTTTTCAAAAATACGGCAATCAATTTTACACTCTAGCTAAGGTAGGACGGAGTCACACGGATGGCGAGTAATCAATCGGGTACAAAAACCATTGTCGGTTTGGATATTGGCACCTCAAAAATCAAAGCGGTTGTTGGCGAGATTACCGGTAATGTAATTAATGTGCGCGGATACAAATCGGTGCGCACTAAAGGATTGCGTAACGGAGTGGTGATTCATATCGAAGGGACCAAAAAGTCGATTGAAACCGCCTTGCATGAGGCTTTGGAAGTGGCTGGTTATCGTGTTGATATCGTTGATACTGCTTATATTGGCATTACTGGCGGTCATATAAAAAGCATTAATTCACATGGGGTTATCACCATTGATGATGAAGTGACCGATGAGGACATTCGACGGGTTAACGAGCAAGCTCATACTGGCAAATACTCTGAGTCTGAAGAGCGTATGCTGCACGTGTTACCTAAAGAGTTTACTCTGGATATGCAGGAAGGAATTGTCGAGCCAGTTGGTATGGTGGGCAAGCGCTTGGAGGTAAAAACCCACATTATTACCGCCAGCGAAAGCGCGGTGCGAAACATTGAAAAATGCGTGCAATCCGCTGGGCTAAAAAATGCGACTCCGGTTTTGGCGCAATACGCAGCCAGTGAAGCGGTGTTGAGCGATGACGAAAAAGCTTTAGGGGTTTGTGTGGTCGATATTGGCGGCGGCACGACCGACATCACCGTCTATCGGAATGGTTCGATGCAATATACCTCGGTGCTGCCGATTGCCGGTAACTACGTCACCAACGATATTGCGATTGCTTTTAATACACCGACCGATTCGGCAGAAGAGATTAAAGTACGTTACGGCTGTGCAATGCCAAGTCTTATCAAAGAAAATTTTGAATTTGATGTGCAGCGTGTCGGTGAACGCGAACCGTTTAAATTGAATCAACGTCTGCTTTCAGAAGTGATTCGCCCACGTATGGAAGAAATATTTGAAAGTGTCGAGCAACGTTTACGTCGCGACGGTTTTTCGAAAGAGATGTTTGGTGCAGGGATTGTCATAACTGGCGGTTCTTCAATGATGTTTGGCAGTAATCCGCTCGCGGAAGAAATTTTTGATATGCCGGTGCGAATAGGCTCGCCAAAAAATGACATGTTTGTTGGCGGGATTTTGAACGAAGTGAGTAATGCGGAGTACTCTTCGGCACTTGGATTATTGCAGTACGCATCGCAAAATTTCGACTACCACAATCCAAACCACATTTACCCAGTGGCTGTATCGGATAGCCCAGGGTTTTTAGACAGCATTTTCGATTCGATGCGTTCGTTAAAAGAGTGGTTTAAGAAAAGTTTCTAAAATAGACCGGCCATTTTGATTGAATGCTGCTCGGTAAATCTTACTTGCTAACCACACAAACCGTCCAATGGATTTCAAGCACGGCAAATAGTACGAGGCGTGTCATACATGGTCAGGAGCAATTTCGAGGCACTCAGTACTTACCGCAAGCTTTCTTTCTTGGTGATGTCGAACGTTTGTCTGAAAGGGAATTTGCTCAGGCTGTATCGAACTTGTGGTAATATCTGCATTTAATTTTGCACACATAAGCGATAGCGAATAGCGCTCTGTTTGAACGCTAACGGGGTTTCAGTCGAGAAATTGACGAAATTCTTCGGTAATAAAAAACAATGTGCAGTTATTTTGAATGCCATTATTGTCGGTATTTTGTATCGGCTAAAAACGAAAACGAGTTTTACCTTGAATCAAAGAACCATTGTAAATTCTATAAAGGCGCGCGGTATCGGATTGCATACCGGGCATGAGTCGATTATGACGTTGCGTCCAGCAGCAGAAAATACCGGCATTGTTTTTCGCCGTATCGATTTGGAACCCAACATCGAATTTAAAGTGTCGCCACACATTGTTGGCGAAACCACTTTGTGTACTACGATTATCAATCAAGATAATGATGATCTGCAGAAAATCGCCACTATAGAGCATTTGATGTCGGCTTTGGCGGGCGTCGGGATTGATAATCTGTATATCGATATTACCTCTGATGAAGTGCCGATTATGGATGGCAGTTCTTCGCATTTTGTGTTTTTGTTGCAGTCTGCTGGGATTAAGCGTCAGCAGGCGCCAAAACAGTTTGTGCGTATTACCAAGCCGGTTAGAGTTGAAAATACGCAAGGTGGTTGGGCGGAGTTTGTTCCTTACGATGGATATCGTTTGAATTTCGCTATTTCGTTTTCACATCCGGCCTTTGACAATACCGCAGAAAGCATGACATTAGACTTCTCCTCGACAGCCTACTTTAAAGAAGTCTCACGCGCGCGTACCTTTGGTTTTATGAAGGACATTGATTTGCTGCGCGCGAATAATTTGGGTTTGGGTGCCAGTCTTAAAAACGCCATTGGATTGGATGATGATGGCGTCTTAAATGCTGAAGGTTTGCGGGATAAAGACGAATTTGTACGCCATAAAATCCTTGATGCAGTAGGGGATTTATATATGCTGGGTCATCCGGTAATTGGTGAGTTCAACGCCTTTAAATCGGGACACGCTTTAAACAATCAACTGATTCGCGCTTTAATCGCGCATGAAGATGCGTTTGAATTGGTGACTTACGAAGATGCGAAACCGCCAGTCAGCTATGCCAGTACGATGGTTGTTTAATTAAGTTCCACTAGATGTTTCACCCGATTGAATGGCCCGCTAAAGCGGGCTTTTTATTTGGTTTCGTTGGCTTTTAGCGCGGCTTCTGCGCTCTTTGGCTTAATTTAATTAAGGCGTCGCGTAACTCTTTAGATTCGACGTTTTGACTGAGCTGTTGCATGGCCAGTGCGTCGCTTTGACTTGGGTGGCTTTGCATGACTTTTTTAGGTTTGGGGCGCTCCTCATTCGGTAAGACCGCTACCTTAACGCTACGCAGTTGCAGATGCGGAAAGTGCTGTTGGAATGTCCCTAAAATTGTCGGTTCGTAAAAGCGCATCCGTGTTGCCCATGCTGGCGAGTCAATCTGCAACAGCAGCTCCTGGCCCTCAAAGCCAACCCCTAAAAGATGCGCTTGCATTTCATAGGGCAAGTGATCGCGTCCGGTATCAAGTAAAGCTTGATAAACTTGCGCGCTTTCCAATAAGTTTTTTAAATTGCCGCGTGCTTGATTTAATAGTGGTTTCACTCTGTGCTCAACTTCTATTGTGCTAGAATATTCGCTCATTTTACCGTATAAAATCAGTAAATTAGATGGGCAAAATAATTTTATAACAATTAAGGAGACACTGAACAAGTCTCTATAATTTGCGGTTTGCATTGAAAATCCGTATATCGTCCTTAAAAAGCGATGGTATTTGCCCTGTTTTGCCCGAACTTAACCGTTCGAAATTTGACACCCTAATTGTTAACCCTCATTAAAAAACCGGAATGAATTAATCCATGGCGTTCAATATCTTCAAGAAAATCTTCGGTAGCCGCAACGATCGTCTGCTTAAACAGTATCGTAAAGAAGTGCAAACTATTAATGTGCTGGAAGCCGATTTTGAGTCCCTCAGTGATGCTCAGTTGCAAGCGAAAACCGAAGAGTTTAAAGCGGCTTTAGCGGCCGGTAAAACCTTGGATGATATTCTTCCGCAAGCTTTTGCGGTGGTGCGTGAAGCTGGAAAACGTGTATTTGGAATGCGTCATTATGACGTACAGATGATTGGTGGCATGGCTTTGCACCAAGGTAAAATTGCCGAGATGCGTACCGGTGAAGGTAAAACCTTAGTGGCGACTTTGCCAACCTATCTTAACGCCTTGGAAGGTAAGGGCGTGCACGTGATTACCGTCAACGATTATCTCGCTAAGCGTGATGCTGAATGGATGGGACAGCTGTACGGTTTTTTAGGATTAAGCACCGGCGTTATTCTTTCTGGACAAAGTCAGCAAGAAAAGCAAATTGCCTATTCGATGGACATTACCTACGGTACGAATAACGAATTTGGCTTTGATTATCTGCGCGATAATATGGCAATTTTTGCTGAAGAGCGCGTGATGCGTGCGCAACATTTTGCGGTGGTTGACGAGGTTGATTCGATTCTGATTGATGAAGCGCGTACCCCATTAATTATTTCCGGTCCGGCAGAAGATAAGGCCGAACTGTATCAGAAAATTAATCCGTTAATCAGTCAGTTGGAAGAGGGTGAAGAGGATCCAGAAACCAAAGAGCAGAGCGGCGATTATATTGTGGACGCAAAATCGCGTCAGATTTTTCTGACCGATGACGGCCATGCGAAAGTTGAAGCGTTGTTGATTGAGGTAGGGCTGCTTGAGGCCGAAGATTCACTTTATGATGCGACCAACATCGGTTTAATGATTCATATTAATGCCGCTTTGCGCGCTCATATTCTGTTTGAAAAAGACAAAGATTATATTGTTGAAGATGGCCAAGTGGTGATTATCGATGAATTTACTGGCCGTAAAATGCAAGGACGTCGTTGGTCGGAAGGTCTGCACCAAGCCGTTGAAGCAAAAGAAGGCGTAAAAATTCAGCAAGAGAGTCAGACCTTTGCGTCGATTACGTTCCAAAACTATTTCCGTCAGTACAACAAATTAGCGGGGATGACAGGGACTGCCGATACTGAAGCCGGTGAATTTCTTTCTACCTACGGTTTGGAAGTGGTAGTCATTCCGCCGAATAAAACGCCACAGCGTCAAGATTTAACGGATTTAGTGTTCTTGGATATGGAGGGCAAGTTTGCCGCTATTGTTGAAGATATTCGTGCAACCAATGTAACTGGCCAACCGATTTTAGTCGGAACCGCGTCGATTGAAATGTCAGAACTTTTGTCGCGCTTACTCCACAAAGAAAAAATCAAACACAGTGTATTGAACGCCAAACACCACGAACAAGAAGCCAATATTATTGCCGATGCTG
The DNA here is from genome assembly GCF_011398355.1 of Thiosulfatimonas sediminis. Classification (GTDB taxonomy): domain Bacteria; phylum Pseudomonadota; class Gammaproteobacteria; order Thiomicrospirales; family Thiomicrospiraceae; genus Thiomicrorhabdus; species Thiomicrorhabdus sediminis_A. The sequence continues at coordinate 2,047,624 of NZ_AP021889.1, read as the reverse complement.
GTCGGCTGGGCGCCATTACCATCGCCACCAATATGGCGGGACGTGGAACGGATATTGTTTTAGGCGGCAATTTGGAGTTGGAAATTGAACAGTTGGGCGAGGCCACAGCTGAGCAGATTGCGGAAGTAAAAGCCGCATGGAAAGTGCGTCATGATCAGGTTTTAGCCTTAGGTGGTTTAAAAGTTATTGCTTCTGAGCGCCATGAATCACGTCGTATTGATAACCAGTTGCGCGGTCGTTCTGGTCGTCAAGGGGATGTCGGTGTGACTCGTTTCTATCTATCTTTAGATGATGATTTGATGCGCCGCTTTGCTTCTGACAAGGTCAAGGGCATGATGAAACGTCTTGGTATGACATCGCATGAAGCGATTGAGCACACTATGGTCACCAAGTCGATTGAACGTGCACAAAAACAAGTTGAACGTTTACATCAAGATGAACGCGCTAATTTGCTTAAGTTTGACGATATTGCGAACGAACAACGTAAAGTGGTCTATACCCAGCGTAATGAGTTGATGTCGGCCGATGCGGCTGAAGTGACCGATGTGGTCGATGGTTTGCGTGAGCAAGTGGTCGAACAGCTGGTGGGCATTTATGTTCCGGCCGGTTCTTTGCATGAGCAGTGGGATATTCCGAACTTGGAAAATGCCTTGCATGAGGAATTAGGTGTGCGTCTGCCTTTAGCGCAGTGGTTGGAAGAAGATAAAAATCTGTACGAAGAAACGCTGATTGAAAAAGTGGTTGCTGAATTAAAAGAGATTTATTTGACTAAAATGTCGGTGGTGGATGAGAAAACTCGTCACCATTTTGAAAAAGAAGTGCTGTTACGTACCATAGATAAACAATGGCGTGTGCATCTTTCCGAAATGGATTATCTGCGTCGAGGGATTCACCTGCGCGGATACGCACAAAAAGACCCGTTCCAAGAGTATCGCCGTGAGTCGAGCGAATTATTTAAAGCGTTCTTGAATGAAGTGACGAGCGAGACGGTGAAAATTCTGTCACTTGTGCAAATTGGTGGTCAGCAAGATGTTGCGGATTATGAAGATCAACCTCATCAACCGCAAACATTGCAAGCCAATCATCCTGCAGCGGCGAGTATTTCGGACGCGATTAACGGTAGTGCGGAAGCGTCTGCCGTGGATGTTCAAGATGAAAGCACTTATCGCCGTGATGAACCAAAGGTTGGGCGTAATGATCCTTGTCCTTGTGGCTCGGGCAAAAAATATAAACAGTGTTGCGGCAAATTAAGCTAAGATAACTGTCAAATTTAGACCGAAGCCCATCGCTGAGACGACTCTCACGATGGGTTTTTTCGTTAAGCACGCTGTTTTTGCTTTGGCCGCTAGAGTGCCAGAGCCAAGTTGCAAAGGAGAAAAAATGAGCACTGCAACCGAAACCGAAACCGAAACCGAAACCCTGCATCCGATTAGTGGTATCTATTTGGGCACCACCGCCGCAAAAATCAGAAAGAATGGTAAACCAGATTTGGTTATTATCGAACTGGCTGAAGGCACTCGCACCGCGGCAACCTTTACGACCAACCAATTTTGTGCTGCACCGGTCACTTTGGCCAAAGCGCATTTGGCGACACAAGCGCCGCGTGCGCTCTTAATTAATGCTGGTAACGCCAATGCCGGTACGGGTGAGCAAGGCATGTTGGATGCGCAGCAAACCTGTGCTTTAGTGGCGCAAGAGCTCGGGTGTTCGCCGCAACAGATTCTGCCGTTTTCAACGGGGGTAATTGGCCAAAATTTGCCGATGGAAAAATTCGCAGCGGGTGTTCCGGATGCGTGCGCGAATAGTGCGATTGATGGTTGGTTTGCGGCATCGCGTGCGATTATGACGACCGATATCGTGCCGAAAACTTACAGCAAAGTGGTGGATGTTGACGGTGCGCAAGTGACCTTAACGGGTATGTCTAAAGGCTCGGGAATGATTCACCCAAATATGGCAACCATGCTTGGTTTTGCTGCCACCGATGCTAAAATCAGCCAAGAGTGTTTGCAACAAGCGTTGACTGATGCGGTCACCAAATCGTTCAACCGTATCACGGTTGACGGCGATACCTCCACTAACGATGCTTGTACTTTGAGTGCGACGGGACAGGCGGATATGCCAGAGATTACTGAGGTTAGTTCAGTCGCTTACCAGCAGTTTGCAGCAGCAGTCTTAGAAATGATGACTGATTTGGCGCAAAAAATTGTACGCGATGGGGAAGGGGCGACGAAGTTTATTGCGGTGATTGTGGAGCAAGCGCATACCACCGAAGAGGCTTTGAAAGTGGCGCATGCGGTGGCGCTGTCACCGTTGGTTAAAACCGCTTTATTTGCGTCGGATCCAAACTGGGGACGTATCCTTGCGGCGGTTGGCCGTGCCGGTGTAGAGAATTTAGACATTAATGCTTTGGAAATTTATTTGGGTGAGTACTGTATTGTCGCCAATGGTGGCCGTGCAGCCAGCTATACCGAAGAGCAAGGACAAGAGGTTATGCAGCAAACCGATATTGATATTCGTATTGTCTTAAAACGCGGTACGGTGGATGAAACGGTTTGGACGTGCGATTTTTCTTATGACTATGTGAAGATTAACGCCGAGTATCGTTCATAATCGTGACGTGAATTGGTTCTCATAAAAAAGCCGAGCTTGATTTTCCAGCTCGGCTTTTTTTGTGGTCTTTTATGCCGCAGAGGTTGTGTTTGCGGTTAATGTTTTCAGGGCATTAATCAGCGCTTGGTTTTCCGCATCGGTCCCAATGGTAATGCGTAGGTATTGGTCTATTCGTGGTTTATTGAAGTAGCGCACAATAATTTTACGTTCGCGCAGAGCTAAAGCGAGTTCTTCTGCTGATTTTTGCGGATGGGTGGCGAACACAAAGTTGGCTGCTGACGGAATGACCTTGAAGCCCATGTCAGTCATCGCTGCGGTCAAGGTTTCACGCGTGTTGATAATCTTTTGACAAGCGTCTTGGAAATATTCTTCATCGGCAAATGAGGCTGTTGCGCCATACAGCGCTAAACGGTCAATTGGGTAAGAGTTAAAGCTGTTTTTAACGCGTTCTAAGGCATCAATCAAGTGTGCTTGCCCGACCGCAAAACCAACGCGCATTCCGGCTAAGGAGCGCGATTTTGAAAGCGTTTGGCTGACCAATAAGTTGGGGTACTCATTGACCAAACAGATGGCGCTTTCGCCGCCAAAATCAATGTAGGCTTCATCAACCAAGACGACGCGGTTTGGGTGCATTTCCAAAAGCTGTTTAATCGCCGATAGCGGCAACAGACGACCGGTTGGTGCATTTGGGTTTGGGAAAATAATACCGCCACATTTCTGCTGATAATCTTCCACTTCTATCGCAAACTCAGCATTAAGCGGCACGTTATTGTATTCGATGCCGTAAAGACCGCAGTAAACAGGATAAAAGCTGTAAGTGATGTCCGGAAATAGCAATGGAGCATCTTGTTTTAGCAGCGCTTGAAATGCGTGTGCCAGTACTTCGTCCGAGCCGTTGCCGACAAAAACTTGTGTGCTGTTCAAGCCGTGATAGTTCGCAATTGCTTGTTTGAGCAGATCCGAGTTCGGATCAGGATAGAGGCGCAACTTCTCATTGTTCTGTTCAGCAATCGCCTGTAAAACCTGTGGCGACGGTGGATAAGGATTCTCATTGGTATTCAATTTAATAAGATTATCCACTTTTGGCTGTTCGCCTGGTACATAAGGGGTCAAGCTGTGGACTAATCGGCTCCAATATTGGCTCATAACACGCGTATCCTGTCGCTAACATACTAAAAAGGAAGATATTTTATCGTAAAAGTTTGCCTTACAATAGCGAGCAATCATAGGAATAAGGAAGGAAAGATGAATCAAGTCTTATCGCCACAGCTGGCGATTGCAGTCGGAGTGTTGCGCTGCCAAGATGAAATCTGTCTGAGTCTGCGCCAAAAGCACCAAAGTCACGCCAATCACTGGGAGTTTCCTGGTGGTAAAGTCGAAGCGGGTGAAAGCATTCAAGCGGCGCTAGAACGCGAATTTATTGAAGAGCTGGGGGTGCAAACTCGCAACTGGCAACCGCTGATTGAGATTCCTTGGGTGTATCCAGATGTCACTGTGCGTTTGCACGTTTATCAGACAGAAGAGTTTGACGGCACGCCGCACGGAAAAGAGGGGCAGTTGGTGCGTTGGTTCAACAAAAACGCCTTGCGCGAATTGACCTTTCCAGAAGCGAATCGCGGCATTCTGAGTGCGTTGGAATTAGGTGATTGCTATGCAATCAGTGGTAAATTTGTCGATGCGACAGATTTTAGTCATAAAGTAAGGTCGCTTCTTAGCCAAGGGATTAAGCTGATTCAACTGCGTGCCAAAGACTTGCAGGCTATCGACGTCGTCAAACTGGCGCAGGATAATCTAGGTGCAGTGCATCAAGCTGGAGCGAAATTGATGCTAAATGGCACGCCGGAGATGCTGGCGCAATCAATGGCAGATGGTATCCAGTTGGCTTCGAGTCAGTTATTTGAATATAACCGCCGGCCGATTGGCACAGACAAACTCCTTGGTGCTTCTGTCCATAATTCTGCAGAAATCGCGCAAGCGTTAAAGATTGGTGCGGACTTTATTTTGCTATCGCCGGTGTTGCCAACAGCAACGCATCCCGATATGGATGCCCTAGGATGGGAAGCATTTGCTGAAATGGTCAGAGAAACTCCAGTGCCTGTTTATGCGCTCGGCGGAATGCAGAAAGCACTGCTTGATCAGGCGAAAAAACATGGTGCGCAAGGCATTGCGGCCATTTCTGAGTTTTGGAGCCCACAATGAACGGATGTGAGTATTTTAATCAAGGCTTATGTCGTTCTTGCACGAATTTGCCGGTACCCTATGCGCAGCAATTAATCGAAAAACAGCAAGCCTGTGCGGCGCAATTGCCAATGGTTGGCTCTCAACAGTGGTTGCCAATTATGCCGAGCGCCCCTTTTGGCTTTCGTAATAAAGCCAAGATGGTGGTCGGTGGTACTTGGCAAAATCCGCAGTTGGGGATTGTCGATTATGCTGGGGTTGCGCAAGATTTGAGCGCTTGTCCGCTTTATCCGCAAGCGATGGCGCAAGCGTTCACTCCGATTAAAGATTGGATTACTGCGTGCTGTTTAGCGCCTTATCAAATTGTGGCGCGCAGTGGCGAATTGAAATACGTTTTACTGACTTACAGCGAACGCGAACAGGGATTGATGGTGCGTTTTGTGGTGCGCTCTAAAGAGGCGATTGCTCGGATGCGTCAGGGATTGGCGCAACTTTTGAGTGCTTGTCCGGCGATTCAAGTGGTTTCTGTTAATATTCAGCCAGTACCGATGGCAATTGTTGAGGGGCCGGAGGAGATTATCCTCACTGCGCAGCAAAGTTTAACCATGTGGTTGAATGATTTACCGTTGCATTTAAAGCCGCAAAGTTTTTTTCAGACGAATGACGCTGTTGCAGCCGAATTGTATCGACAGGCTCAAGCTTGGTTGATGCAAACGCAACCGGAAAAGCTTTGGGATTTGTTTTGTGGTGTTGGTGGCTTTGCTCTGCATGCTGCCCAATGCGTTTCGAAGCCGATCATCGGCATTGAAATTTCTTCACAAGCGATTGCCAGCGCGCAACAATCTGCAGCGGAATTGGGATTGGAAAGTGTGACGTTTCGCGCACTCAGTGCCGATGAGTTTGCGTGTGCTGAAAAAGCCGCAGTGGAAATGCCGGACACGGTTATCGTTAATCCGCCACGTCGAGGCATTGGTGCAGAACTGTGTGCTTTTCTAGAAAACAGTCCAAGTGTGCAGACGCTGATTTATTCCAGCTGTAATCCGCAGACCTTAGCCAAGGATTTGGCGATGCTTACCAGCTTTCGGGTTCAACAAGCACGTGTGTTTGATATGTTTGCTCATACTCACCACGCCGAAGTCATGGTGCTGTTAAGCCGTTAAGTGACCCATAAGCCTGCTTGCAAAACAGCCGTTTTGCTTTGATTTTTGTCGTTTACACGCTGGCCATGGATTTTACGCTTTGAATAGATTGGTGCTCGTCTAGTCGATTTCCTGATGTAAATGATAAGGCGTGCGTTGTGCTGTTGGCATCATATCCACTTTTTGGATGTTTACATGGGCAGGCGCATTAAGCACATAGACAATCATTTCGGCAATGTCTTCGGCCAAAAGCGGTTGAAAGCCTTGGTAGACTTTATCCGCTTTCAGCTTATCGCCATGAAATCTTACTTCGGAAAACTCCGTGTTGGCGGCGCCAGGCGCAAGCGTACAGACGCGAATGCCGGTGCCCGTTAAATCAATATTCATTGCTTGGCCTAAAGTGTGAACGGCGGCTTTGGTGGCGCAGTACACATTGCCGTTTGGGTAAGTGGTATTACCAGCCATAGAGCCAATATTAATCACATGCCCTTGGTTGCGTTGTTTCATCTGCGGTAGGATGGTGCGGCTAACGTACAGCAAACCTTTTAGATTGGTGTCAATCATTTGCTCCCAATCGTCTAAGTCGCCATCGACAATAGAGCTTAATCCTGAAGCGAGCCCTGCATTATTAATCAGAATATCTATCGGTGTTTTTGCCATAATTGCTTCCAACTCCGTCTTTACCCCATCATACTTTTTAATGTCTAAAGCAAGTGTGCGCAGATGTAATTTGGGATGCAGATTGCTCAAGGTCTGTTGTAATTCTTGTAATCGTTCAGAACGGCGTCCCAACAGAATTAGGTTGACATTCATCTGTGCTAAAGCGTGTGCAGTGGCTTTACCAAAACCGGAGGTGGCGCCGGTAATCAAAGCGGTTTTATTTGCGATGCGATTGGTTGTCATAGTCTTCTTGGTGTTTTGATAAGTCGTTAAAGCAAAAAAGCGCAGGATTTATCTGCGCCTTTCGGAGTGGGGTGGCCTAGAATAATTTGGCTGAGCAAGGGGCTTATTTGCCTAAGACGGCTTTTAGCGCGGCAACGCAAAAGAGTACTTTTTCTTTTTTACAGGATTCGCCCATTAAGCCGATACGCCAAACTTTACCGGCAAAGTCGCCAAGTCCCGCACCAATTTCTAAGTTGTATTCGTTTAAAAGGGTGCTACGAATTTGCGCGTCGTCAACGCCTTCTGGAATCCAAACTGAGTTTAGCTGCGGTAAACGCTCGGCTTCATTTACGACAAAATTAATGCCGATTTCTTCTAAGCCGATTTTTAATTCTTGGTGTAGATTGGCGTGACGCTGCCAAGCATTTTCCAGCCCTTCGTTCTTTAGCATCACCAGCGATTCGTGTAGCGCATATAGCGTGTTCACCGGAGCGGTGTGGTGATAAGCACGTTTTGCTCCGCTACCCCAATAGCCCATCACGAGGTTAAGATCTAAAAACCAGCTTGGTACTTTGCTGCTGCGGTTGCGGACTTTATCCAGCGCTTTTTCAGAGAAAGAAACAGGGGAAATGCCGGGTACGCAGGAGAGGCATTTTTGCGTGCCTGAATAGATGGCATCAATCCCCCAGTCATCAACACGTAACTCAACGCCACCAAGAGAGGTTACTGCGTCAACAATACTGATGCAGTTGTGTTTACGGGCAATTTCACACAGCGTTTTTGCATCGGAGCAAGCTCCGGTGGAGGTTTCTGCGTGCACAAAGGCAACAATTTTCGCATCAGGATGCGCGCAACAAGCGGCTTCGACTTTGGCTGGCGTTACCGCGGTGCCCCAGTCATCGGCAACCACAATCGCCTCGCCGCCAAAGCGTTCGATGTTTTCTTTCATGCGCATACCGAACACCCCGTTGATACAGACGATAACTTTGTCACCGGGTTCGACTAAATTAACGAAACAGGTTTCCATACCGGCTGAGCCAGGCGCGGAAACAGGCATAGTTAGCTCATTTTTTGTTTGGAAAGCGTATTTTAGCAGTGCTTTTACTTCGTCCATCATGCCGATAAAAGCGGGGTCAAGGTGACCAATGGTTGGGCGAGCCATGGCTTGCAAAACACGAGGATGGATATCTGATGGACCAGGCCCCATAAGTGTTCTTATAGGTGGATTGAATGACTGCATAGATTATCCTCTATAGAAAAATGATTGCGCCCAATTATAATGGCTAGCCGTTGCCACTTACAAGAGATAAAAATGTCCGTTATTGAAGCACTAAAAAATGCGTTGCCGAAAGCCTCGGTATTAGCGACGGAGGAGCAATGTCGACCGTATGAGTGTGATGCGCTTTCGGCCTATCGGGAGAAGCCGTTGGCGGTTGTCCTGCCGGAAACCGATGATCAGGTTAAGCAGGTTTTGCGTATCTGTAAAGCGTATCAGACCCCAGTGATTACACGCGGTTCAGGCACTGGTTTAGCTGGTGGAACCCTGCCGTTGAAAAACGGTATTGTGTTGGGCTTGTCAAAGTTGAATAAGATTTTAAAAATCGACCCTTTGCAGCGCATTGCCGTGGTTCAGCCAGGGGTGCGCAATATCCAGGTCTCGGAAGCCGTTCGCCAGTATGGTCTTTACTATGCGCCAGACCCGTCATCGCAAATTGCTTGTTCAATTGGCGGTAATGTGGCTGAAAACTCGGGGGGCGTGCATTGTTTAAAATATGGTTTGACGGTGCATAACGTCAATTCGCTGCGCGTGCTGAATATGGATGGCGAAGAGTATATTTTTGATGAAAAAGATGATGGTGTCGATTTGCTGGCAATGCTGAATGGATCTGAGGGGTTGTTGGGCGTCATTGTCGAAATAAAGCTTAAGCTGTTGCCTAAACCAGAAGCCGCGCAGTTGGTGATGGCTGCGTTCCAATCGGTCAATGAGTGCGCCGAAGCGGTGACGGCGGTTTTAAAACAGGGAATTATTCCTGCGGGTTTGGAGATGATGGATAAGTTTTCGATTCAAGCGGCAGAAGATTTTGCGCAGGTGGGTTATCCAACTGAAGCCGAGGCCTTATTGCTGTGCGAAGTGGATGGCAGTCACGACCAGGTACAAGTTGATGCTAAGCGCGTGGCGGATATTCTTACCGCTGAAGGAGCTTATAAAATTATCGTTTCGCAAAATGAGCGCGAACGGGTGGCGCTATGGCAAGGACGCAAAAATGCCTTTCCTGCTGTCGGGCGTTATTCGCCGGATTATTATTGTATGGACGGCACCATTCCGCGCAGCAAGTTGGCGTATGTATTGGAAGAGATTGCCAAGCTATCGAAAAAGTACGGATTACGTGTGGCGAATGTGTTCCATGCCGGTGACGGCAATCTGCATCCGCTGATTTTATACGATGCGAATAAACCGGGTGAGTTGGCGCAGACAGAGAGATTTGGCTGCGATATTCTCAATCTGTGTGTCGATGTTGGCGGTACGATTACCGGTGAGCATGGGGTCGGTGTCGAAAAGCTAAATTCGATGTGTCACCAGTATCAAGGGGCGGAACTTGAAATTTTTCATGGCATCAAAGCGGTGTTTGATGACACTGGGTTACTCAATCCCGGCAAGGCCGTGCCAACGCTTCACCGTTGTGCCGAGCTGGGGCATATGCACGTCCACCATGGCGAATTGCCATTTGCGCATTTGGAGCGTTTTTAATGCAGCAACAATTTAATCAGATGGCTGAACAGATTAAAGAAGCCGCCGTCGACCAAAAAACCTTACAAATTGTCGGTGGTGGTTCCAAAGTCCCGCTTAAAAACGATGCGGAACTTTTGTCTATGGCGGCCTATTCGGGCGTGCTTTCGTATGAGCCGTCTGAATTAGTGATTACGGTGAGAGCCGGTACAACGCTAAGCGAATTGCATCAAGTTTTGGCTGAAAAAAATCAGATGGTTGCGTTTGAACCACCTGAGTACGGTAATTCAACGATTGGTGGTACCTATGCTTGTGCGTTGACCGGACCGGCAAAGCCGTTTCGTGGTAAGTTGCGCGATTATGTGTTGGGCACCAAACTGCTGGATGGACAAGGACGTGAATTGAATTTTGGCGGCAAGATGATTAAAAATGTTGCGGGCTATGATGTATCGCGGATGCTGGCTGGTTCGAAAGGGTCTATGGCATTGGTAACCGAACTTAGTTTGAAGGTCGTGCCATTGGTGGAGGAGGTTACCTACCGTATTGAGATGCCGGAGTGCGATGCGATTGTGCTGATGAATCAGATGGCGGGGACGTCTTTGCCCTTGTCTGGTTCGGCCTATTACCGCGGTTATTTTTATTATCGTGTTATGGGCGCGCACCCAAAACAGACCAATCGCGTTGGGGTTGAAGCGGTCGATAATTCAATATGGCAAATCTTAAACCCATTTAAACCTGTTTTACAGCCAGGGCAGAAGTTATGGCGCTTGGATGTGGAAAGCACCAATCCATGTATTGACGGTACCTTGGCGGTTGGCATGGGAGGCACTCGTCGCTGGATTTCGAGTAAAAATAAACCTGAACACCCGTATGTGACCTTATGGGACGACCGCTTCTTACCGCGTCATAACGATGGTAAGGGGGTTAAAAAGATTAAGCAGGGTTTAAAGAAAGTCTTTGACCCGCATCACGTTTTTAAAGATTTGTAACCGCTATGCAGACCCATTTACCTGAAGATTTATTGGCCACAGAACAGGGCAGGACAGCCGATAAAATTTTGCGCAGTTGCGTGCATTGTGGCTTCTGCCTTTCTGCTTGCCCAACCTATGGGATTTTAGGCGACGAATTGGATTCACCTCGCGGGCGCATTTATCTCATTAAAAGCGCTTTAGAGGGAAACCCGGTTTCTGCAAACAGCTTGGTACATTTAGACCGTTGCTTGACGTGTCGAGCTTGTGAAACCACTTGCCCATCTGGAGTCGAGTATGGACATCTATTGGATATTGGACGAGACGCGGTTGAGCAAGCTTGCCCGCGTAATCCTTGGCAGCGTTTTGTGCGCTATTCGGTTCGTAAAAGTTTAACCACTCCTTGGTTGTTTAATACGGTACTGAAATGCTTGCCGTTTTTACGTCACTCTAATGCGTTGAAGTTTTCAGTTGCCGAGTTGGCATTACAGCAGCAGTTGCAAGACCGTGCCGATGCCTTGCAGAAATCGATATTGTTGATTGCCGGCTGTGTTCAGCCGGCCTTAGCGCCGAATATCAATCAGGCGACCATTAAGGTGTTGAACAAGTTGGGCTTTCATGTGCTGCAAACATCGCAGTCGCAATGTTGTGGGGCGATTGAGCATCATCTTTCTGGGCATACAGCGGCCTTGCGTCAAATTAAAGCCAATGTGGATGCGTGGTGTGATTATTTAGACCAAGGCGCACAGGCGATAATTTCCAATGCCAGTGGTTGTGGAGCCATGGTCAAAGAGTATGCGCATCTGTTGCGGGATGATGTCGAGTATATTGAAAAAGCACAAAGAGTGGTTGCTGCGACCTATGATATTTCTGAATTTTTATTGCAGCAGGATTTATCCAGTTTGACCCATTATGATAATCAGAAAATCACATTTCATTCGCCCTGCACTTTGCAACATGGTCAGAAGTTACAAGGGGTGGTCGAGAAAACGTTACGTAAATTAGGTTATCGTGTCAGTCCGGTGCAAGATTCGCATCTGTGCTGTGGTTCGGCGGGCACCTATTCATTTTTCCAACCTAAACTCTCTAAAGAATTGCGCGCGCAGAAATTACAAAGTCTCTTGGAAAAAGAGCCGGAAGTGATTGTCACAGCCAATATCGGCTGTTTAATGCATTTGCAGAAGGGTACGAAAACTCCGGTAAAACATTGGATCGAGTTATTCAGTGATTAGGGCGAGCTTGTTGCGCGTCTATGTTTTCTTTCAATAGGCGCGTAATTTCAGCTTCCAACTCGGCTAGGCCGTTTTCATTATTAATAACTTTATCGGCATAGGTTAATCTCTGTTGGCGGCTTGCTTGGTTAGCCAGAATGTTGTTAATTTGCTCAACGCTGGCGCCGTCCCGCTGGCTAGCACGGGCAACTTGTGTTTCTCGAGAACAATCCAGTACCCAAATCTCATCCAAATAGCTTGGCTTGCAGCCGGTTTTCAAGATTCCTTCAACCAGTAATGGAATTGCCACCAGTAAATAGGGGGCGTTATAGCGCGCATCTTGTTGATAGCCGCGAATTTGTTGTTGGGTTTGTGCTTGAATCAGTGGATGCAATATCGCTTCCAGTTTCTGTCTTGGCGCTTGGTCATTTGGGTCGGCAAAGATTTGCTGGCGTAGCGCGGCGCGATTCAGTGAACCGTCTTGCTGAAGAATCGATGTGCCAAATTCAGCAATCACGGCGGCTAAACCTGGTGTCTTTGGGGCAACGACTTGTCTGGCAAGCTGATCGCTATCAATTGTGGCGATGCCATGTTTGCGGATTAATGCGCAAAAAGTGCTTTTTCCGGAGCCGATGCCGCCGGTCAGTCCAATGACTTTCATTGTTTATGCCTTGGGTGAAATTGTTACAATAACGACACTCATTTTAAAGGAGCCAGAAGGTATGTGCGGCATTTGTGGTGAAATTTATTTTAACGGGCAACAGGCAAGCGCACAGCGTTTAGCGCCGATGTTGGCAAGTATGCAACAGCGAGGCCCGGATGACGAAGGCATTTGGTTGGATGGCCACGTTGGTTTGGGACACAAGCGTTTAGCGATTATTGATTTGTCGTCTGGCGGACATCAGCCGATGCTCGATCAAGAACTGGCACTGGTGTTTAACGGCTGCATTTACAATTATGTGGCATTGCGCGATGAATTGATCGAGTTAGGGCAGAGTTTTCACTCGCATTCTGACACGGAAGTGATTTTAAAGGCCTATCGCCAATGGGGCATGGAGTGCGTTAATCATTTTGAGGGGATGTTTGCCTTTGCCATTTGGGATGACCATCAACAACAGCTATTGATGGCGCGAGATCGTATTGGCATCAAGCCTCTTTATTATTCGATGGTTGAAGGCGGTCTGCGTTTTGCCTCAAACACCCAAGCACTGTTGGCGACCGATGGGATTGATACCGGAATTGATCCGATTGGTTTGCATTTTCAGCTGACTTTGCACGCGGTAATTCCCGCACCACATACCATTTTAAAAGGGATTCGCAAACTCGAGCCGGGACACTGGATGGTCATTAATCCAGATGGGCAACTATTTAAAAAGCAGTATTGGCATCTAACTGCGCAACGCCCTAGAAGCGCGACCTTTAAAGGTCAAGCAACTCCGCAAAACGAAGAGCAATGGGTAGAGGCCATTCATCAAGCGCTCAAACAGGCTGTGCATAAGCGTTTAACGGCTGCCGATGTGCCGGTTGGTGTTTTGTTGTCTGGCGGATTGGATTCGAGTCTACTGGTGGCGATGTTAGCGGAGGCTGGTGTTGCAAATATCAAAACGTATTCGATTGGTTTTGAAGATGCACCGGAAGAAAAGGGCAATGAGTTTGAGTTTTCCGATATGGTTGCCGAGCGCTATCATACGCAACACAAAAAATTTCATATTGCTAACGAGACCGTCCTTCCTAGATTACACGAGGCGGTTGCGGCGATGTCCGAACCTATGGTCGGACAAGATGCGGTTGCCTTTTATTTGCTTTCTGAACAAGTGGCTAAAGAAGTGAAAGTTGTGCTTTCTGGACAAGGTGCGGATGAGGTCTTTGGCGGTTATTTTTGGTATCCCTTAATGGCGGAAGCTGGTAAAAACATTGATGGACAAGATCCGCAGCAAGCTTTGCAGGCGTTTGCCCCTTTCTATTTTGACCGTTCGCATCAAGAGTGGTTGTCGGTGATAAATGAACAGTATCATGTGGGTGATGTCACTGGTGAGTTTGTGGGCGATCGTTTGAGTGAAGGTGGTGCAGATACGTTTTTGGATCAAGTGTTGCGCTTGGATACCACCACTTTGATTGTCGATGACCCAGTAAAACGGGTGGATAATATGACGATGGCATGGAGTTTGGAAGCGCGTGTGCCGTTTTTAGACCATGATTTAGTGGAATGGGCGATGGCCGCGCCGCCGGAATTGAAAACCGGGGGTAAGCATATTTTGAAAGCGATTGGTCGTGGCATGGTTCCCGATGAAATAATTGACCGTCCGAAAGTGGCCTTTCCTATGCCGGCGTTAAAATATGTACGCGGTGATTTTTATCAGTTTATGAAAGGATTGTTGACTTCTCCAGCAGCGCAAAAACGCGGGATTTTTAATCAACAAAAACTGACTGAATTGTTGGATGCGCCGGAAGCGGAAAATGCGTTTACGGCGATTCAGGGTTCAAAATTATGGCACGCCGCCTTGTTAGAGTTTTGGTTGCAAAAACACGTTGATAAAACGCTTTAGGCTGTGTGCCGAATTTTCAATGAGGCTTTGCCCTTGAAAGAAGTTTTTTAGCCCATAGTTACTCTAACTATGAATTTCTATGAAATTAAGTAGAATGGCTACAACCATTAAAAAGTTTTATTTAAAAGGATTATCAGATGGAAAACCTAGACCCAATTGTACAAGAGACTCTGGCACGTATTAACGAGCAGGTGAGTAATAACCCAGTGGTTATTTATATGAAAGGCACGCCACAAATGCCATCTTGTGGTTTTTCAAGCCGCGCTGCGCAAGCCTTAGTCGATACCGGTGAGAAGTTTGCTTTTGTCAATGTACTGGCGGATGCGTTGATTTTTGAACATCTTCCTAAATATCAAGATTGGCCGACTTTCCCGCAGTTATACATTGATGGTGAACTACAAGGGGGGTGTGACATCACGCTTGAGTTGGCTGAAAATGGCGAGTTGAAAAACTTGATGGCTGCTGCGAACGCGAAAGTTGCGGAGTAAGTTCTTTCGCACCCTTTTATAAAAAGCGCCCAATGGCGCTTTTTTTATGCAAAACAGAAGCCCGCTCGATTATTCGACAAGCATTTCGGTTTCGTTAATAATTTTGCAAAACAAGTCTGCAGTCTTCTCGGTGTCGTATACCGCTGAATGCGCCATGGCGTTATCCCATTCAATATCGGCTTTTTCCATCGCTTTAGCGAGTACCGTTTGGCCGTAAGCTAAGCCGGCCAGCGAGACGGTATCAAAAGTACTGAACTGATGGAAAGGGCATTTTGTTTTGCTGCGCTCGGCTGCTGCCAGCACAAAGTTCAAATCAAAAAAGGCATTGTGTCCCACCAAAATAGCGCGAGTGCATTCGGTTGCCTTGATTTCATCATTGATGGGTTTGAACAACTCTTGTAGCGCTTGTTTTTCGCTGACCGCATTACGGAATGGGTGATAAGGGTCTTCCATGCCGATAAATTTTAAGGCGCTGTCTTCTAAATTAGCGCCTTCAAAAGGCAGTATGTTACGGTCGTAAGTCGCCTTACGTTGGAGGCGGCCATACTCATCCATTTCGAGTATGACCACCGCCACCTCTAATAAAGCATCGGTATGCGGATTAAATCCGGCAGTTTCAACGTCCACAACGACGGGCAAAAAGCCGCGAAAACGCTCTTTAATGGTCATCGGAGTGTATTCGTTTTGGGATGGTGCTGCGTTGCTCGCGGCGGATTTCGTTTGGCTCATGAATCAATCTTTATTTTCGGTTTTGAGTGGTTTTATCAATACTTTGGAATTGCGTTGATAATTGTAGAGTTGCTGTTTTTCTTGTGGTAATTCATTCGGTGTGGCCAGCTTAAAACCGTGTTCGATAAACCAGTGATGGGTATGTGTGGTCAGTAAAAACAATTGTGCTAAGCCATGAGTTCGCGCGGTTTTTTCAATTTCTTGTAATAGCTGTTCGCCGAGTTCTTGACCACGATAATCACTGTGCACCGCTAAACAAGCTAGTTCGCCACTGTTTTGGTAATTGGCGTATAGAGCCGCGCAGCCAATAATGCTGCGGTCGCGTTCAATCACGATGAAATTGTGGATCTCCAGCTCTAGGCGTTCTCGCGAGCGTTTCACGAGAACCCCTTTTTGCTCTAAAGGTGCGATGACTTCTAATATCCCGCCAACATCTTCAATAGTGGCCGGACGTATTTGGTGATAGCGGTCGCTGAATATCATGCAACCGGTGCCATCGCGGGTAAAGAGTTCGAGCAGTAAGCTGGACGGGTCTGCGCTATTAATTAGGTGCACTCGGCTAACGCTTTTGCCGAGCTTTTGAATACGCTCAAATAGCTGTTTTGTTTTGATTTCTAAGCTTGGCAGTAGCCCGTGAATTTGGGTTTGGTTTAGCGCCGGCGGTAACGTCGCGTAGCGTTGCGGTTTTTGGAAAATCATTAGTTTATCCGCTTGAAGCTGTTCGGCAATAGCGCACGCTTGCTCAAGAGTGTTGAGGTTAAACACCTCGCCGGTGAGCGAATAAGCAAGGGGTGTCAGCAAAACGATTTGACTGCTATCCAAACAGGCTTGAATGGCATCGCGGTTAATTTTTCGCAATTGTCCAGTGTGCTGAAAATCGACACCGTCTACCACGCCTTTGGGTTGCGCAATCACCCAATTTCCGGAAACCAAGCTGAGGGGTTTGTTTTGCTGATTTGACGCTTGGCAAAATACCGCTTCTAATTGCGAGCGCACTTGCCCGATAATTTGTTGAAAAATCGGAAGCATTTCTAAGGTGGTAATTCGACACTGTTGGTGTTGTTGCCATTGAATCTGCTGTTGCGCTAAAGCGTGGTTGATTTGTTGCGTTGCGCCCATCGCCAATACCAGTTTCAGACCCAAGGTATGCAATAGGGTAATGTCTTTACTGAGACACAGTAAAGCATCGGCATTTTGTAATAAATCTCCGGGGAGGTATATGACACAAGTTTTGCCGCGGTGCTGCTCGATGTAATGCGAGGATTGGCGCAGGCTTTGGATAAAATCTAATTCAGATTGCTGCATGAATGTGCGAGAATAGTTGGAATAATTTTCTAAGTATAACAGTCAAACGGACAAAGTCGAATCTCTATTGAAACAGAGTGCTTGTCGCGTATAAATAAGGAGCCAAATCAATGCCTCAATATCGTTCCAGAACCAGTACTCATGGCCGTAATATGGCCGGCGCACGTGCTCTTTGGCGTGCAACCGGAATGGGCTCGGATGATTTCGGTAAACCGATTATTGCCGTTGCAAACTCATTTACCCAGTTTGTCCCTGGGCACGTTCATTTAAAAGACATGGGACAGTTGGTTGCTCGAGTGATTGAAGAAGCCGGCGGTGTGGCGAAAGAGTTTAATACCATTGCTGTAGATGATGGGATTGCGATGGGGCACGATGGGATGCTGTATTCCTTGCCGTCACGTGATTTGATTGCGGATTCGGTTGAATATATGTGTAATGCGCATTGTGCCGATGCGTTGGTCTGTATTTCCAACTGCGACAAAATTACCCCTGGAATGATGATGGCTGCAATGCGTCTGAATATCCCGACCATTTTTGTAACCGGCGGGCCGATGGAATCAGGTAAAACCGTGTTAGGTGGTGTTGAAATCAAATTGGATTTGGTTGATGCCATGGTTATGGCAGCCGACAGTAACTGTTCGGATGAAGACATTGAATCGGTTGAAGTTTCGGCGTGTCCAACTTGTGGTTCTTGTTCTGGGATGTTTACCGCCAACTCGATGAACTGCTTAGCAGAGGCCTTAGGGATTGCTTTGCCAGGTAACGGTTCAACTTTGGCTACTCATGCAGACCGTAAACACCTATTTGAAGAAGCGGGTCGTCGTATTGTTGAAATGGCGAAAGCTTATTATGAAGATGATAACGCAAACGTGTTACCGCGTTCGATTGCTACCTATGAAGCCTTTGAAAATGCGATGGCAATTGATGTTGCCATGGGTGGTTCAACCAATACAGTATTACATTTACTTGCGATTGCTAAGGAAGCGGAAGTTAATTTTACGATGGCCGACATGGATCGTATTTCGCGCCAGATTCCGTGTCTGGTGAAAGTTGCGCCGAACTCAAAAATTTTCCACATGGAAGACGTCCATCGTGCTGGCGGGATTATGCGTATTTTAGGTGAGTTGGATCGTGGCGGTTTAATCAACCGTGATGTGCCAACTGTTCATGCCTCTTCAATGGGCGCAGCTATTGAGTTATGGGACGTCCGTCGTACCGATAATGAAGCGGTGCATAAATTCTTCCGTGCGGCACCGGGTGGTGTGCGCACAACGGTGGCTTTCAGCCAAGACAAGCGTTGGAAAACGGTCGATGTCGATCCTGTTGCAGGATGTGTGCGTGATTTGGAACATGCTTATACCGTTGAAGGCGGTCTTGCTGTCCTGTACGGCAATATTGCACTGGATGGTTGTATTGTTAAAACAGCCGGCGTTGATGAGGAAATTTTTAAGTTTTCTGGACCCGCTCGTATTTATGAGTCACAGGATTCAGCGGTTGCCGGCATTCTTAATGATGAAGTCAAAGCCGGAGATGTGGTAATTATTCGTTACGAAGGGCCTAAAGGCGGGCCTGGAATGCAAGAGATGCTTTACCCGACAAGTTACCTAAAGTCCAAGGGTTTGGGTAAAGAGTGTGCGTTGTTAACCGACGGGCGTTTCTCTGGAGGGACGTCTGGTCTATCAATCGGTCACGCTTCACCAGAAGCGGCAGAGGGCGGTAACATTGGTCTGGTCGAAAACGGCGATATGATTCATATCGATATTCCAAATCGCACCATTAACGTTCAGTTAACCGATGAGCAACTGGCTGAACGTCGTCAGGCGATGGTAACTAAGGGGCGCGCGGCTTGGAAGCCGATTGAAAATCGTCCACGTCACATCACGCCTGCGCTGCGTGCCTATGCTGCTATGACGACAAGTGCGGCATTTGGTGCGGTACGTAACGTCGATCAGATTGAACACAATTAATTCTAGAAAATAACAGGAACTTGTAAGGAGTTGCACGATGTTTGCCGATCAATTAACCCAAGAACAGCGCCAGGTCGTGTTTGATCTTGCAGCGAATTTAGCTGCTGCCGATAACGATATTTCAGAAGAAGAAGTGCAATACTTGAAAGACTTTAGTGATGCTTATGGTATTGAATATGATTTAGACAAGGGCGATTTGAATATTGATAAAGCCTTGAGTGTCTTAGATAGCAAAAAAGCACGCGTTATTACGTTACAAGAGTTGATTAAACTTTCCTATAAAGATGGTCACTTTGGTAAAGAAGAACAAGACAAAGTATTGTTACTGGCTCAGAAAATGGGCTTGAATAATACCGAGTTTTTAATGCGTATCGAAGCTTGGGTACGCCAAGGATTTGATTGGGTCTTTGAAGGCGAGCAAATGCTTGGTGAAGATGACTGATTGTTGATCGCAAGTTATCTGTTCTCTAGTAATGATTAAAAACCGGCTTACGCCGGTTTTTAATTTTCGGCATGTAAAATCACGTCATTGTTGAGGCTTTCGTTTTCAGACAAGAAGTTAAATGCGAAGGGAGAGCGAGAGCATTATCCTCTAAAGAAAAGCGTTATCCGACTTAGCGATAGAGCACAATAATCAACTATTTCGATGTTTGGCAAGTCTGTGTGGGTGGCGGGTGCGCGGAGGTGTAAAAACAAAAAAGCCCGATTAAATCGGGCTTAAATGGAGGATAAATTTTTATTATTGACGGTAACCAGGACCATTGATGTCCAAGCCATTTGATGTATAGGCTTGGAAGAATTCTAGGTTACGATATTCTTCACTTTGTGGTTTAAACGGTTTTGCACGCATGTTCTCATGGCATCCACCGTAGCGACGGTGAAGTGTGCCTAATTCTTGCCATTTAGCACGGAACACAGGGAAATGCGTAGTATGACCTAGTGCCGGTGATAACAAGTCAGCACGAGCGTAACGTCCTGAATTATAGGTGTGACATTTAGCACAAGAAAGTCCCAACTGGCCGATTGGCTTCAGGTACATATCTCGGCCTTTGTTATAAGCTGCTTTAGCGCCTTCAGACTCAATCTTGACGTCAACTTTTTGACCACGAGATTGGAAAGCGAAATAAGCGCTTAGATTGGCAATGTCACCTTTTTTGTATTTAAACGCTTTTAAACCGGCGTTTTCACGACAAATATTAATTGCCCATTCAAGCGTTACAACTTGTTGGGTTTTTTCATCAAAATAAGGATAGTGTGAACGAACATTTGATGGATCATCACCAAAACATTTCTCGTACACGGCTTTATCCTGTTCATACAAAGCTTGCCCTGCATCAACAGAATCTAAATAGGGAGGGAATTCTTCAACAGATTCCCATTGTGAGCGCTTATCAGCACTGTAAACATAGCCACCGTCTTTGTAATCTTCAAAGGCGATTTTTGGGCTTTTTGCTTTGAAATAATCAACAATCTGTTGACGATCTGTTTCCGGATCAACTGCCATTGCCGCTGGGCTGATGGCCGCTATAGACATACCTAGAGCCAAAGCGCTTAGTAGAGTCTTTTTCATTCCAATCCTCCTAATTCGAGAGCTATTATTTTTATTATTATTTTTTTTAAAAGGCGCCCAGCAAGCTAGACGCCTTTAACAGTCAATCTAAATTATTTTAGAGTGATTGTTTCTTCACCAGTGTCACCAGTGTTGTCTTTAAGAACAACTTTGATGGTATCACCAGCGTTAGCTTTTACTTTAACAGCCATGTATGGGTTAGCTGAAACTGCACCAGACCACTGAGAAGTAATTGCATCAGCGCCGTTTACAGAAATGGTAACCATGTCGATGTACTTAGCTGGGTAAGGCTTACCAGTAGCTTTGTTCATACGAACACCTGATTCCATTGGGTGCTTGATTAGAGCTTTGATCTCAGCAACACCAGCTTTTGATGCACCACGCATACGGATATTGATAGCCATGTTATTTCCTTTTCGTAAATTCTTTAAATCGTTATCGTTAAGTAATCAACTTAGTGGTGGGGGATTAGCCTCCACAACCACCGATAGTTACTTTAACTTCTTGTTCAGTTTTAAGAAGTTTGCCACCAGCATTAACGATAGCGATAACGTTCATTGTTTCACCCATTTTGATACGAGTAGAAACGAAACCTACAGCACCCGCAGCGAAAGTATATTCACAAACCATCGGGATTGGGTTTTTGCTAGCTAGAATAGAGATTGACTCTACGCCGTCGATTGCAGAAGCATCAACTTCAACTGGCGTTACCGCACCGTTTTCTGCAATTGCTGGTGCTTTCAATTTAATGTCACCAGAAGCTGCGGTTGCAGCAGAACCGTATACAGCTGATACTGCGTCATCAATTGTTTTAGCAGTAAATGCTTTAGTGTTCCAGTCAGCAGCAAGAACAGTGCTAGGTGTTAATAGACCAGCGTTTACAGCAACAGCTGCAGCACCAGTGGCTAGAGTACCTTTAAGGAAAGATCTACGTTTCATAAGGTTTAAAACTCCCGGTTAAGGTTTAATAAAAATTTTATTGTTTTACAGTGTGTAGATGTAGTCTACGATTTTTCGAATTTCATCATCAGATAAGATTCCGTGAGAACCGAATTCTGGCATCATACTGTTAGGTACTTTCATTGCATCTGGAGTACCCCAAACTTTGTTGTACAACTTTTGCTTATCAGGGTAGCGCAATTTCATTGCAATCAGCGCTGGACCGATATTACCAGGTTGGGCGCCATCACCTGCCATATGGCACGCAAGGCAGTTACCTTTGGAACGGCTGAAGGCAAGCTTCTTACCTTCCTCAACATCGGAAGCAGCTGGTTTATCTGCTGCTTGAACGCTAACTGGCGCTGTCATTACGGCACTTGAAATGGCCAAAGCAGTCAACAGTTGCTTCATTTTAGAATTCATTATTCTTCTCCTCCAAAAGTGTCTTTCGACGTCCCCATTATATGTTGGGTTTTATTTTTTAGAGCGCGTTCCCGCCCTTAGGGATGTAAGCTTACTCAGTTAGTTTTTAAACGCAAGGAATTTAATGGTTATTCCTATAGCAATATTTAATCAAGTAGTAATAAAAATTTATATGGTAAGCGTCTTTAATTATTTTTGGATGGTTTACGTATTTTATCTTGATTCTGGGCTTTGAAATAATTGATTTGTTGTGCTATACCCTCCTTGTTTTGTTCATTTAGACGTTCTGCTTGCTCAATAAAGTGCAACGCTCTGGAGTAATTACCAATAGCAAGCTGGGCTTGCGCTTGATAGTAATTTGCCAATGCTTGTTTTCCGGCATTATCGGCGAATTGTGCCAGATAATTATTCAGCGTGAACTGGTTAGATTCTTGTTGTAAGCCTTGTTGTAAAACCTGCATCGCTTGTTCGGGTTGATGCAATGTATTGAGTAGTTCGGCATGGCGGATACGCACCGCTAAATTGCCTGGCCAAATATCTTGCTGATATTCGATTAGCTGTTTTATTGTTTTTACATATTCGTTTAATGTGTTTTTGGCATTGCGGCTTGAGAACTGCATCAATCGTTCAACCAAAAGGGTGCTGTATAGTGGCTGCATCATGTTTTTTTCAGCGGCGTTCACTAAGCATTTTAATTTTTCGGCACTGCTGTTTAGCTGTGTTTGATGAAATGTGTTGCCGAGTTCTTGTAAGTTGTCTAAGTAACAGCGCTCATCTGCGCTGAGTGTTTTGCGAGCCACTTGATTAAGTTGCTTGTTGAGCGCGGCAATCCGTAATTTAATTAAAGTTAAATCGTTGGGGGTGTTGCGGATGATGAAGGGCGGCATAACTTGCGCTCGACTTTCTGCGGCCGCTAAACGGTTTAATGTGACCGGATGCGTGCGTAAAATTTCCGGTACTTGTAATGCGTTAAATTGACTTTCTTTCGCCAGCTTGCCAAAAAAAGCGCCCATTGCATGTGGGTCATAGCCCGATTCGTAGAGAATTTGAATGCCGACATTATCGGCTTCTTTTTCATGTTCGCGCGAGTTTTTCAGTTGGTCTTCCATATTTAAACCCATGCCGCCCATCAACGTCGCCACACCAGCATTTGGGTTGGCCATGCCCACTAAAATGGCCGCAATTAAAGTTGCAAAACTATTCAACGTTCCTTGGGTGCTGTTGTACTCATAGGTACGCGAGAGATGTTGTTGGGTTACGTGCGCAATTTCATGGGCGATGACAGATGCGAGTTCGTCGGCAGTTTCGACTTTGGCGATTAGGCCTGTGTGAATTCCAATAACCCCATTGGGGCCCGCAAAGGCGTTGATACTGTCGTTATTAATTACATAAAAACTAAATTCGCGCTGTTGCCCGCTATGGCTGGCAATTTGATAGCTCATTTGGCGAATGTAATTCAGTGTTTCAGGATCATTAATCAAGTCAAACTGTGTATGTAGCGCTTGAGTGAACGCGCGTCCTAGTTGTTGTTCAGTGGCGCGATCGTACTCGACTAAATCTGGCGCGCCTAAATCCGGTAAATTATTGATGGCTTGCGTTGCACTCAACGGCATACACAGTAAACTTGCACTTAACCAAGTTGTTAAAGAGCGCTTGTAAAGTCTGTCTTTTAGACGTTTGCGGTGAGTTGTTTGCATTACGGCAGAATACCTTTATTCTCGGTGGTGGCCAGCGTAAACAGGATTCGTTTGCTGGTTTATAATTGCCACACTATAAAGAATCTGCTTTACGCTTGGCAACTGAATAAGCGTTTTTTACAGCGGCTCAATCAGGTTGTTTGCGATTAGCTTGAACTTAGTTTAGACAAGTTACCGGTGTTAAAGCCAGCGACAAAAATGGATGAATTGTGAATCGCCAGCATGGATTCTTGAGAAAGTGTTGTTAGGGTGGCTTCTGTGTGATAGTTGCTTAATTATTAACCAAAATTAACTGATGCTTATATGTATAAACTTGATTGCACTGCATTGGCTTGCCCGATGCCAGTGATAAAACTGAAACAAGCGCTGCATCATCAGCAAGACGAAAATGCGTTTATTGTTTTGCTAAAAGACAAAGGCGGTTTGCGAGATATTCCGGCGTTTTGTCAGCAGCAAAAATTGCATTGTGAATTGTTAGCGCAGGCACCGGTGATCGAGTTTCTGGTATGCCGCAAAAAGGAAAGCTTATGTCGATAGAAGATCCGAAAGTAGAGGGGCAGTTGAGTATTATCCACTCGAAAGGGACGCTTGATTGGGCCTATCCGACTTTCATATTGGCGAGTACTGCAGCTGCAATGGATAAAAAGGTCGATATTTTTTTTACGTTTTATGGTTTGCAGTGTGTTTTAAAGCAGACTGCACATTTGCGGGTCTCGCCTTTAGGCAACCCCGCGATGAAAATGCACAGCCCTGTCGGGCCTATGTGGTTTAAAAAACTCGATTTAAATCGGCGTTTACCGCAGATTTTTTGGCAGCTTCCTGGGATGGAGAGATTAGCCACTTGGGGTTTTAAGCAAACCATGCTGCAAAATGGACAAGTTCCGTTAGATGAGTTACGTGAGCTCTGTGTCGAGCTGGGCGTTCAGAT
Source organism: Thiosulfatimonas sediminis (assembly GCF_011398355.1). Taxonomy (GTDB): domain Bacteria; phylum Pseudomonadota; class Gammaproteobacteria; order Thiomicrospirales; family Thiomicrospiraceae; genus Thiomicrorhabdus; species Thiomicrorhabdus sediminis_A. The sequence goes on along the minus strand of NZ_AP021889.1, from coordinate 2,023,316 downwards.
GACGGCGTGCCAGATGAGTGTCGAGGCCATGGGGTTTCGTGACGATGAGTTTATGGACGGAATCGGGTTTGCTGGTGCGGCCACCTATTTTGCGGTCAGTCCGCAGCATCAAGCCCTGTTTGTATAATCCGAAAACATCACGGTTATTGTTGTTAGAATAGCGCAATCATGGCAGAGCCATCTTAGAATGAGCACTTTTTAGGGGTAAGAGAACGTAATGAAACAACCATTTGAACGCGGTATTTATCTGCTACCAAACTTAATGACCACGGCGGCCCTGTTCGCTGGTTTTTATGCGGTTATCGCTGGTATGCAAGGGAATTTTGAACAGGGCGCGATCGCCATTTTTATTGCCATGGTGTTTGATGGTCTGGATGGTCGGATTGCGCGTATGACTAATTCGTCCAGCGCGTTTGGCGCAGAATACGATAGTTTGGCGGACATGGTGTCGTTTGGTTTGGCGCCTGCGCTGTTGGTCTATCAATGGGCATTGCACGATTTTGGTAAATTAGGTTGGTTGGCTGCATTTATTTACACGGCTGGTGCAGCGCTACGTTTGGCGCGTTTTAATACGCAAGTAGGGGTCGCTGATAAGCGTTATTTTCAAGGGTTGCCTAGCCCAGCAGCGGCGGCTCTATTGGCTGGTTTGGTCTGGATGGTCGAAAATGACCAGATGATGCACGATTGGTTGCCGGTTGTTACCCTTGGTTTGACGGTTTTTGCCGGCCTAATGATGGTTAGCAATGTCCGTTTTCACTCTTTTAAGGAGTTGAACCTTAAAAATAAAGTGTCATTTGTGACGCTTATTCTTGGGGTGATGGTGCTGGTGTTCATTAGCATTAAGCCGGCAATGATTCTGTTTATTGCGATCTTTTTGTACGCCTTTTCGGGGCCGATTATTACCTTGGTTACCTTGCGTAAAACCCGCGAAATGCGCCGTCAGCAGCGTGAACAGTCAGAAAGTGTTGCGACTGATCCGAGTGCAGACACTATGCCGCGGTCTGAGGCAGAAGATAAAACTGAAACAGAACCTAAAAAATAATGTTGCGGCGCTTAACGCTGTCGCAGTCATAAATAAAGTGCTTAACCCCGAATGAATGCTGTTTCGCGCTACCAACCTAACGTGTGAGAAAACCATGAAAGATCATCTAGTCATATTTGATACCACCTTGCGTGACGGAGAGCAAAGTCCCGGCGCTTCTATGACGAAAGAAGAAAAAATTCGTATCGCCAAGCAGCTCGAAAAGCTACGCGTCGATGTGATCGAGGCCGGTTTTCCGGCAGCTTCGATCGGCGATTTTGAATCGGTGCAAGCGGTCGCCAGTGTTATTAAGGACAGTACGGTTTGTGGTCTGGCGCGAGCGGTTGAAAACGATATTCGTCGTGCAGGTGAAGCGATAAAGCCAGCTAACTCTGGACGGATTCATACTTTTATAGCAACTTCGCCGATTCATATGGAAAAGAAGTTACGAATGTCGCCGGACGAAGTGGTTGAACGTGCTGTTTGGGCCGTGAAAATGGCGCGCCAATATACCGACAATGTCGAGTTTTCTCCAGAAGATGCCGGGCGCTCGGATGCCGACTTTCTGTGTCGGGTGATCGAGGCGGTGATAGCCGCTGGAGCGACGACCATTAATATCCCAGATACGGTTGGTTACAATGTTCCAGAGCAATTTGGTGCTTTGTTTAAGGATTTGTTAACTCGTGTGCCAAACTCGGATAAGGCGATTTTTTCGGCGCATTGTCACAATGATTTAGGTTTAGCGGTCGCTAACTCTCTGGCGGCGGTGCAAAATGGCGCGCGTCAGGTCGAATGTACGATTAACGGCTTGGGAGAGCGTGCAGGAAATACTGCGCTAGAAGAAGTGGTGATGGCGATTAAAACCCGTCAAGATGTGTTCAGCGTAGATACTCGCATCAATACTCAAGAGATTGTGCCTGCATCGCGTTTGGTTGCCAATATTACCGGCTTTGCGGTGCAACCGAATAAAGCGATTGTCGGGGCAAATGCTTTTGCACATGAGTCAGGGATTCATCAAGATGGTGTCCTCAAACATCGCGAAACCTATGAAATCATGCGGGCACAAGATGTTGGTTGGAATGACAATAAGATGGTTTTAGGAAAGCATTCGGGAAGAAATGCATTCAAGACGCGTTTGCTAGAGTTGGGTGTTGAGTTTGAAACCGAACAAGAGCTTAACGATGCGTTTGTGCGTTTTAAAGAATTGGCTGACCGTAAGCATGAAATTTACGATGAGGACCTGCAGTCGCTGGTCACGGACAACAATATCATGCGCGTTGAAAACGAATCTTACCGTTTAGTGGCGCTGAAGGTGGCCAGCGAAACGGGTGAGTCCCCAAGTGCAGAAGTGACCTTGTGGATTGAGGGGCAAGAGCAGACGGCTAAAGCACAGGGCGGTGGTGTTGTTGATGCGACCTTTAAAGCGATTGAATCGATGGTAAAGTCAGGCTCATCTTTATTGTTGTATGCAGTCAGCAATGTCACCAATGGTACGGATGCGCTGGGTGAAACCGCGGTTCGTTTAGAAAAGGCGGGGCGGATTGTTAATGGTCAGGGAGCGGATACCGATATTGTGACGGCTTCAGCCAAGGCTTACGTCAATGCTTTGAATAAGTTGAAAGATTCTTCGGTGAAAGCGCATCCTCAAGTGGGGTTGTAGGTGGTGAGCTCAAGGACGCCCGGAGCACTTAAATTCTCGGCAGGTTTCTACCAAGTGCTAGGGATTGGTGGTTGGCAGTTACGACCGGCGTTTGGAGTGCAATCGAGCGAGTTGCATCCAATGACTATCGAGCCAGCGTGTGCAATGTCTGAACAAACGCCTGTTGTTTTGCAGGATGCGTTGCCTGCTCCGGCGGTTGTGCAGCTAGCCAGTCCAGTTGTGTTGATTGGTTATGGTCTGCACGCTTTTTGGCAAGACGAACAAGCGTTGGAGTGGCGTTTGTGGGTAAACATTATGCAGGCTTTTGGTTGGCAAGAGGAGCAGGTGGTTTTTGTGGATAGTGCTTTGCTGATGTCGGATGATCAAGTGTTTGCCTCGGTGGAAGAGGTCATTGGTATGGGGATTGAGCGCCTATTGTCGATGGATGAGGGGCATCCGATTAATGAAACCCTTAGCGAGGGTGTCGAAATTCTCACTGTGCCAAATTTTGAGGCATTGTTGGGTGATCCTTACGCTAAAAAATCTTTTTATCAACAAGCTCTTAAGCTGTTTGGGTAGCTTAGTTAGACAGAGGTTGTTGATGTCGAATATTTCTTTACCCGATTGCGCTGCTTGCTCATTTAGTTATTTGCGTGTCATGCATCAGCAGGATTTACCCGAAGTGCTGGCAATCGAGCGCCAAGCCTATGCGTTTCCATGGAGTCAAAAAGGGTTTGAAAACAGTCTTGATCAAGGGCTTAATTTTCTATTTTGCGCTGCCTCTGGAGATGTGCTGGGGTACGCTTGCGTATTGACGGTGCTGGATGAGGCCCATCTTTTAAATTTTTGTATTCGTGGTGAGTGTCAAGGAAAAGGGCAGGCGAAAAGCGCCTTTATGCAGTTACAACAGCATTTGCAGGCTGCGCAATATCAAGTGATGTTTTTGGAAGTGCGTGAATCGAACCACAGGGCAAGGTGTTTGTATCAGCAGTTGGGTTTTAGCGAAGATGGGGTGCGTAAAGGGTATTACGCCGCAGAGGATGGCAAAGAAGATGCCATCCTGATGTCTTTATCTTTAAGCGTTTTGCAGAGCTGAGTCCAGATCATTTCAATCAGAACTTGTTCTGGACTTTTTGGTGGACTTATTTACGCAGTTCAGGCGGTACTGTTTTGCTAATGACTTGTGCCATCTCTTTAAAAAGTTTTGGATTGGCGGCGATAATATTACCGCTTTCTAGGTAGTTTTCGCTACCAGCAAAGTCTGTGGTGAAACCACCGGCTTCTTTGATAATCAATATGCCAGCGGCAATGTCCCATGGCTTTAGATTGAACTCCCAAAAGCCATCAACGCGTCCACAGGCGACATACGCCAAATCTAAAGCCGCTGAGCCGGCACGGCGAATGCCTGCAGTGCTGGTCATAAAAACTTTTAAGCCCGCTAAGTAAGTGTCTACATAACTAAAATCGTGGTACGGAAAGCCGGTCGCTAATAAGGCGTTGTTTAGCGTTTTTTGCTCGCTTACACGGATACGGTAATTATTGAGGTATGCGCCCGAACCGCGGCTTGCTGAAAACATCTCTTCTGCGCGCGGGTCATAAATCACGGCGTGCATTAATTTGCCTTTTTCACGCACAGCAATTGAAACCGCATACTGTGGGAATTGGTGTAGAAAGTTGGTGGTGCCATCTAATGGGTCAATAATCCATTCGATTGGGCTGGTGCCATTTTGTGCGCCACTCTCTTCGGCCAAGATTTTGTGATCCTTGTGGTATTTGCGAATGGTCTTGATAATCGCTTGTTCCGCTTCAAAATCACATTGGCTCACATAGTCGTTACGCCCTTTGTGCTCTACGGTGATTTGGTCAAAACGTTCTTGATAGTGGCGAATGACATGGCCGGCCGCTTCGGCCGCTTCTTTAGCAATATTGAGCAGTGGGTGCATTTTGTGTCCTTTGATTCAGAGTGGCGACTCGGCTCGGATCAGCTTAAGCTGATTCTGGGCATTGAAACGGTTACAATGTCTGCCGAAAAAAATTGTTGCAAATTATAGCGAATATTGCCGCCGAGCATTCTGTTAGATTGATTGGTCGGCACAATGAAATTGAAGAACGTAGAGAAAACCATGATTGAAGATTACCGCTTAGACCCAAATCTTGCCAAAATTCGCATCGTTTTGGTGGAAACCTCGCATCCGGGAAATATTGGTGCGGTTGCTCGCGCTATGAAAAATATGGGCTTGAGTCAATTGGTTTTGGTTAATCCTAAGGAGTATCCGTCGCAAGTCGCTTCCGCGCGTGCATCGAGTGCTGCGGATGTTTTGAACGATGCCAAGGTTGTTGACTCTTTGGAGCAGGCGCTTGAGGGGGTGCAAATTGCATTTGGTGCCAGTGCGCGTTTACGTAAAGTCTCTTGGCCGCAGCTCGATGTTCGGCAAACTGCAAAAGTGGCTTTGCAAACAATCACGGCTGACGCAACGGCGGAAGTGGCTTTGGTGTTTGGACGTGAAGATTCCGGTTTGAGTAATGCCGAGCTCGATTTGTGTAATTATCTATCGCATATTCCGAGTAATCCTGCCTACAGCTCTTTGAATATCAGCGCGGCAGTGCAGGTTTTTGCCTATGAATGTTTGATGGCGACTGAAATTAAATCGGTACACAGTAACGGTTATCGTCATCAGTTGGCGACCAGTGATCAGTTAGAAGGGTTTTACGATCATCTATATCAAGCGTTGCAGGATATTGAATTTCTCGACCCTGCAAAAAATGCGCGTTTTATGCGTCGTATGCGCCGCCTGTTTAATCGTGCGCAGTTAGATGTAAAAGAGATTGATATTTTACGTGGTGTGATGAGTGCGGCGCAGCGTAAAGTTGGCTTAGCCAGTAAGGATGACCGTGATGTTTGAACGCTTACGCTCTGATATCAATTGTGTTTTTGAGCGTGACCCAGCGGCGCGCAATACTTTTGAAGTCTTGACGACCTATCCAGGATTGCACGCTATTCTACTGTATCGCATGGCGCATCGGTTGTGGCACTGGCGATTAAAATGGTTGGCGCGCTGGGTTTCCGGTGTGGCGCGTTGGTTGACGGGCGTTGAGATTCACCCTGCAGCCAAGATTGGTAGTCGCCTATTTATTGACCATGGTATGGGGGTTGTAATTGGTGAAACCGCAGAAATAGGCGATGATTGCACGCTTTACCATGGTGTTACCTTAGGTGGTACTTCTTGGCAGCCGGGTAAACGCCATCCTACGCTTGGTAACAGTGTTGTGGTGGGCGCAGGTGCAAAAGTCTTGGGGCCAATCACCATTGGTAATGAGGCGCGGGTAGGATCGAATGCGGTGGTGTTGAAGTCGGTTGATGATAAGCAAACGGTGGTTGGTATTCCGGCGCGAGTTGTCAATCCTAAGGGGGATGATGTTAAGCGGCGGCGCGAGAAAATGGCTGAGAAGATTGGTTTTGATGCGTATGGTGTCAGTCAGGAGATGTCGGATCCGGTTGAAAAGGCAATTTACAGTTTATTGGATCATATTCAAGGGCAAGATGAGAAGTTAGAACGATTAGCCAAAGAGTTAACACGTTTGGGTGGAGCGGAAATTGATATGAACTTACCTAAGTTGGATGATGCTGTTTTAGAGCCAAATGATCCCGAGCAAGCGGCGCATTTGAAAACGTCAAAGTCTGTAGCTGAATAAGCTGGGGCGAGCGTTTTGCGGTGACTGAGTAAAAACCTCATGGTAAATAATGTTTATCGGTTGGGTAAAGCTGCTTAAGGTTGCTGATTACTTTGTGCTAAGTGTTGAATTTAGGCGGCAAAATAGTTGTATGTTTTACAGGGTTATTGTACGATTTTTATCGATTTATAAATAATTTACCCTGAATGCGTGTCGTTTCTGACCAAAGCAACGAACAGGGAAGACTCAATAAGGTAGCTACAAATATGAAGATTACATCCAAAGGACGCTATGCGGTGACAGCGATCATTGATATCGCATTAAACCAAGAAAAAGGTGCGGTAACTTTATCGCTTATTTCTGAAAGACAAGGTATTTCGCTATCGTATTTGGAGCAGTTGTTTGCCAAGCTGAAACGTGCGCAGTTGGTTTCCTCGGCACGTGGTCCGGGTGGTGGTTATCGTTTAAGTCGCCATGCACGTGAGATTTCTGTCGGGCAAATTATTCATGCGGTGGACGAGTTGATTGATGCACGCAAATGCAAAGGCAAGCAGAATTGCCATGATGGCGAAGAGTGTTTGTCGCATGAACTATGGACGCAGCTCAGCGGTACAATCGATGTGTTTTTGCAGGGTATCTCAATTCAATCGATTCTTGATAAAAAGCAAGCGAATCTCGCTGAGGTGAAATTCGGTTAGCTTGAAGATATTTTTGTTTGTTTGGGTTTTGCTATAATCACTCTTTAAAATTTGTTGATTGAGATCGACAAGAATCGAATTTAGGAGAAAATGATGGCGGTGACCTTAACTGAATCGGCTGCGCAACGTGTCAATACAATGATTAGTAAACGTGGCAGTGGCATGGGTTTACGAGTAGCGACCAGAGTCAGTGGTTGCGCCGGCTTTGCATATGTTGTCGATTATGCCGATGCGATTGGTGATGATGACCAAGTCTTTGAAAGTTATGGCGTGAAAGTTGTGGTAGATGGCAAAAGTTTGCAAAATATCGACGGTATGGAAATCGATTATGTGCGTGAAAGTTTGCTAAACGAAGGATTTGAGTTCAATAACCCGAAAGTGAAAGACAGTTGCGGGTGTGGTGAATCTTTTACCGTTTAGCCCTCTCGGGAAGCGTTAAAGATTTCAATGCCCCATGTTTACGCCTTAGCCTCAGCGTTGTCTGGGGCTTTTGTTTTTCTGCATGGCGTGCTGAATCCCTGCTAAAATATCGAAATTCAAAAATTTAGGTGAAGAGTGTGGAACGTACTTTCTCAATCATTAAGCCCGATGCGGTTCAACGTAATTTAATTGGTGCCATTTTGCAACGATTAGAGAACAACGGTTTAACGGTAGTGGCCGCCAAGATGTTGCATCTGAGCGCACAACAGGCTGAGGAATTTTACGCCGAACACAAAGGGCGTGATTTCTATGAGCCGTTGGTTAACTATATGATTTCAGGGCCGATAATTGTTCAGGTGCTGCAAGGTGAAAATGCCATCGCCAAAAATCGCGAAGTGATGGGGGTGACTGATCCGAGCAAAGCGGCGCAAGGGACGATTCGTGCAGATTATGCTTTGTCGGTTCGTGAAAACTCGGTGCACGGTTCGGATTCTCCTGAAAGTGCTGCGCGAGAAATTGCATTCTTTTTTACAGATAATGAAATTTGCGGTCGCAATGCATGACAGAACTTAATACAGGTTCCGCAATGACGGATTTAAATACGAAAAGTCAAATGGTCGACTTGCTGGGTATGGATCGAGCGGCGATGGAGGCTTTTTTCAAAAGCATCGACGAAAAACCTTTTCGCGCCGGACAAGTGATGAAGTGGATTCATCAGTTTGGCGTGAGTGACTTTGACGAAATGACTAACTTAAGTAAGTCTTTGCGCGAAAAGCTAAAACAGGTTGCCACCGTCCGCACGCCAAAAATAGTAGCGGAACAAATTTCTGAAGACGGCACAATTAAATGGTTGCTGGAAGTGGACCACAAAAACTCGATTGAGACGGTATTTATCCCTGAAAAGAATCGTGGCACCCTATGCATCAGTTCGCAGGTGGGTTGTGCTTTGGATTGCAGTTTTTGCGCCACGGGTAAACAAGGCTTTAACCGTAATTTGGAAAACTGGGAAATCATTGCCCAGATGTGGGTTGCCAATAAAGCTTTGGGTTGTATGCCAAAAGAAGAAAGGCGGATCAGTAATGTTGTCTTCATGGGCATGGGCGAACCTTTATTGAACGTCACGCATACTTTCCCAGCGGCGCGCATTCTCATGGATGATTTCGCTTATGGTTTATCAAAAAGACGTGTCACCATCAGTACGGCCGGGGTGGTTCCTGCGATTGATAAGATTAAGGACGAGGTTGATGTTTCTCTGGCGATTTCGCTTCATGCGCCAAATAATGAGCTGCGTGATATTTTGGTTCCCATTAATCAAAAATACCCGCTAGAAGTTTTAATGCCGAGTTTGCATCGTTTTGTCGAAGGCGGACACAGTAAAAAACACGTTACTGTCGAATATGTGATGATTGACCAAGTTAATGATCGTCTTGAACACGCGCAGCAACTGGTTGAGCTTTTAGGCGATTTGCCTTGCAAAGTAAATTTGATTCCGTTCAACCCGTTTCCAAATACCGATTATCAGCGTTCTTCAAACAACGCAATTCATCGTTTCCGCGAAGTGTTGGAAAACGGTGCTTTGAATGTTACCGTGCGTCGAACACGTGGTGACGATATTGATGCGGCCTGCGGTCAGCTGGCTGGGAAGGTGACAGATCGCACTAAGCGTACTTTGCACCGTGTGGATATGAATCTAATGCAAAATTACAAAGGTTAACGTTGTATGAGAGAAGTTGAACGAATGGCGTCAGAACAAAGCATTGATACCATGGCTTTAAATGTGTTGTTGCGCCAAACACGTGAAGCGCAACACTTAACCCTTGATACGGTATCCAGTCAGCTAAATATGTCTCTACAGCAGCTTAGTCGACTAGAAAGTGACGACTTAGAGCCAACGACCATGACCCCGTTTGAACGAGGATATGTACGTAACTACGCGGCTATGTTGAATATCCCAACGGAACAGATTGAGCACTATTTTCCAAGTAATCAAGTGGTTAGCGATTTGCATTCTGTGCAGCGTTATTACAGTTTTGACGATAAGAAGCCGTTTTTTGCGCGTCCGGCTGGTCGTTCTTTTATTTATCTCCTCGGCATTGCTGTGGTGGCATTATTGCTATGGTTGCTATGGCCAAAAAATACCACATCGCAGCCATCCCCACAGCCGGAGGCGCAGTTGTTGAGTCCTATTCAAAGTCCTGGTAGCAGCACGGATTCGAGCGCGCAATAATCGATAATCATCCATTTTTCAAACCGATAACTGAGTAACTTTATGGCAAACAAAATTACCGCCATTCGCGGCATGAATGATATATACGCAACTGATGCGGAAGCTTTTGACTTTTTGATTTCCAATGCCGAAGCGGTCATGCAGCAATACGGCTATCATTCGATTCGTTTGCCGATTGTTGAAAAGACGGAGTTGTTTGCGCGTTCCATTGGCGAAGTGACCGACATTGTCGAAAAAGAGATGTATACCTTTGCTGACCGAAATGGCGATAGTTTGACATTGCGTCCGGAAGGCACCGCGGGTTGTGTGCGTGCGGTGATTGAGAATGGTTTGACTCACAATCAAGTTCAAAAACTTTATTATACTGGGCCGATGTTTCGTTACGAGCGTCCACAAAAAGGGCGTTATCGCCAGTTTCACCAATTTGGTGTTGAAGTTTTTGGATTGGCGGATGCGCAAATTGATGCTGAATTGATTGTTTTAAGTGCACGTTTGTGGGAGCAAATTGGTTTAGATAATCTTGAGCTGCAGATTAATAGTCTGGGTTCAATTGAAGCACGTGCGGCTTATCGCGATATTTTGGTGAATTACTTGAGTCAATACCAAGACCGTTTGGATGAGGATTCATTGCGTCGTCTGCACACCAATCCATTGCGTATTTTGGATAGTAAGAATCCGGAAATGGCGGATATTATCGCCAAAGCGCCAAAGTTGATTGAGCACTTGGATGAGGCATCGCAAGCGCATTTTGCCGAGGTTAAAGCGCACTTGGATGACTGTGGAATTGAGTACGTTGTTAATCCCAATTTGGTGCGCGGTTTAGATTATTACAATCGCACAGTGTTTGAATGGGTTACCACTGAATTAGGTGCACAAGGTACGGTCTGTGCCGGTGGCCGGTATGACGGTTTGATTGAACAAATCGGCGGTAAAGCCGCGCCGGCAGTCGGATTCGCGATGGGAATCGAGCGTTTGGCTGCGCTGCTTTTGGATAAGAATTTGGTGCCGGCACAACGTCAGGCGGATCTTTTTGTGGTGTTGTTTGGTGAGCAAGTGACGCGCCCGGGAATGGTGTTGGCAGAGTCGCTGCGTGACGCTTTTCCACACGCCAATGTGCAAATGAATATCGGCGGCGGCAGTGTTAAAAGTCAGTTTAAAAAAGCGGATAAATCCGGCGCTGCTTTAGCTATCGTGCTAGGTGATCAAGAAGTTGCGCAGAGGGTGGCGGCTGTTAAGCCATTGCGCGATGATTCCCCGCAAGAGACGGTGGCTTGGGATGATCTGGTTGAGTTCATCGGTACAAAGCTAAATTAAATCAAATTTTACATTATGTTATTTTCAGAAAGGGACTTTGCATGAGTCGTTATGAAACCGAAGAAGAACAAATTGATGCCATCAAATCATGGTGGAAAAAGAATGGCACCGCATTACTAAGTGCGGTTCTTGTGGTTGTGCTCGCATTCTCGGGGTGGCGCTACTGGAGTAATTCAGAGTATGTTTCTAAAGCCAATGCGTCTTCTACGTTTGAAGCCTTGCAGATTAATGCTGAACGTGGCACTTTTGGTGAAGTGTCGCGTGAGGCTCTAAAGTTGATGCAAGAATCGCCAGAAAGCCCTTATGCGGCGGCGGCTGCATTGATGTACGCTAAATTTGAGTTGGATAACGGTAAAATTGACAACGCAATTGAAAAGTTTGATTGGGTCGTCAGTAACGCGAAAGACATTGAAATTAAAGCGGTGGCGCAATTGCGTTTGGTGCGTTTGTATCTTGATCAAAAAGCGTTTGATAAGGCGCAAGGTACATTAGATCAGCTAACAAAAACCAAACTGAGTGCGGGTCAGCAAGCGAATGTGGATTACGCCGTTGGTGTTTTGGCCTTATTACAACAGCAGTCTGATGCGGCGCGTGTGGCTTTTAAGGCGGTAACCGACAATCCAGCAGCGGAAGATACGCTGCGCGGTTTGGCGCAAATTCAATTGGATGATTTGGTTCAGTAAGTTCGCTCGCCTGCTTATTCATACTCGGCCCAGTTTTTATATCGGTGGATTGTTTATAATCGCGGCGTCTTAACTTAAAGCCGCAATCAAAACGATTAAAAAATGCACTCTTCGTGCAAGCAAAAGGAAAACAATGAAAGCTTCTCCGTCAAAACTCTTTGCTGTGATTTTTATGAGCAGCGCTTTGGCTGCGTGTTCTTCGACCATAAAATTGGAAGAACCACCGAAAGCCGCATTGGATTCTGAGCTAACGATGGATTTGCAGTGGCAAGTGGCACAAGTCGCTATGCCGAATGGCGACACTCGCGGTTTGACAATCGAGCAATCGCCAGAGCGCGTCTTTGTCGCAAATTCACAAGGTTTTGTTACGGCGCTGCAAAAAGACAATCAGAGCCGTTGGACAGACCAAGTGGCTTGGGAAAGTCGTTTGGATGAAGTCATTACTGCTGGCCCAACGTTGGATGGCAGTAACCTGTATGTCGGCACAGCAAAAGGGCGTTTAAAAGCGTTGAATCCTCGCACCGGTGAACTGCAATGGCAAGTGCAGCTTTCCAGTGAAATTCTGAGCAAGCCGGTTGTGTTTGACAACGCGGTTTTCACCCGTACTGTAGATGGTAAGGTGTATTCATTGAACCGCCGTGATGGCAAGGTTATTTGGGTCGCAGAACATCAGATGCCAAGTTTGAGTTTGCGTGGTGCACCGCAAGTGTTGCCAACGGAAGATTTTGTGTTTGTCGCTTGGGAAACGGGCATTGTGCAAGCCCTCTCTACAGTCTCCGGCGAGCTACAGTGGGAAGCGCGTATTGCGATTCCAGCGGGTCGTACCGATTTAGAACGCATGGTTGACGTGCAGGCTAATTTACAGCTGCGTGACGGTGTTTTGTACGCGCTAGGATACCATGGCAAATTAGCGGCGATAAATCCGGCTAACGGCAACTTTATCTTTTTAAAAGAGGTCTCCGGTTTACGTGATTTTGTGATTGATGAGCAGGCGGTTTACCTAGTAGATGAGAACGATGTGCTCTACGCTTTTGATGCCAAATCTGGCGCGCAGTTGTGGAAACAGCAGTCGATGAAAAATCGATTTATCGGCGATTTGGCAATGTATCAAAATCAACTGTTGGTCACCGATAGTTGGGGTTATTTGCACTGGTTTAATAAACTGCAGGGGACTGAGCAATCTCGTTTTCAGCACAGTAACGAATATGGTGATGGCGATAAAATCGTTCGTGTCGAAGTGGATGGTGAGATTATTTATGTGTTCGACGGTAGCGGTATGATAAGTCGTTATAAAGTCCGTCCATCGAACCTTGCACAGTTCCGTGCAAAATATGGTGATACTTGGTACTAGAGCCAGTTATCCCAATTTAACATCTAGACATTACTAACACCGCTCAATTTAGATTGAGTGGTGTTTTAATTTTAAGCGTGGTTGGCGTGTTGGCAAGTGCCGCCACCCTATAAGACATGCAAAAGAGTCATGCAACATGAGTAAACCGATTATCGCTCTGGTAGGGCGTCCAAACGTAGGGAAATCTACGCTATTTAACCGTTTAACCCGCAGTCGTGATGCGATTGTTGCAGATTATCCTGGTTTAACCCGTGACCGGCAGTATGGTACTGGCCGCTTGGGTTCGCAACCTTATATTGTGGTCGATACTGGTGGTTTGAGTGGCGAAACGGAAGGTGTTGATCCGCTAATGGCCGGCCAGGTTCGTGCCGCATTGGACGAGGCGGATGCGGTTCTTTTTTTGGTTGATGGTCGCCAAGGTATTTTGCCGGCCGACGAGCAAATTGCCAACTACGTACGTTTGTTCGATAAGCCGGTACTGGTATTGGTCAACAAAGCCGAAGGTTTTGACCATGAAATAGCGAAAGCCGAATTTTTTAAATTAGGCATGGGCGATCCAATGGCCATTTCATCGGCGCATGGCGACAATGTTGAGCAAGCGATTAATTCGATTTTGCCGAAAATTCCGCCAAAAGAGCAAATTGATGACTTCGATTTGGACGAACAGCCGGGTGTGCGTGTCGCCGTTATTGGACGGCCAAATGTCGGCAAGTCGACGCTGATTAATCGAATGATTGGTGAAGAGCGAGTGGTCGCATTCGATATGCCGGGTACGACGCGAGACAGTATTTTTGTGCCTTTTGAGCGCGATGGCGAGTCTTATACCTTGATTGATACCGCAGGGGTTCGCCGCCGTAAGAACATCAAAGAAAAAATTGAAAAATTTTCGATAGTAAAAGCCATTGAGGCGATGGAGCAGTCGCACGTCGTGGTGCTGGTGATTGACGGTTCCGAAGGATTGACTGACCAAGATTTAACCCTAATCGGGTTGGCGATTGAATCTGGGCGTGGTTTGGTATTGGCGGTCAACAAATGGGATAACTTAACCGCTTATCAGCGCGAAAAGGTGAAAGCCGAGTTGGTGCGCCGCTTGCAGTTTGTGGAATATGCGAAGCAACATCTGATCTCTGCTTTACACGGTAGTGGTGTAGGTGATCTATTTAAGACCATTCAGCAAGTTCATACGGCTGCCTTTAAACGTATTTCAACTTCAGATTTAAACCGTGTATTAGAACAAGCTGTGTTGGAGCATCAGCCACCGTTGATTGCCGGTCGTCGCGTAAAATTACGTTACGCACACTTAGGTGGTTTGAATCCGCCGCGTGTTATTGTGCATGGTAATCAGGTTGATAAGCTTTCGGAAGGCTATACACGTTATTTGACAAATGTGTTCCGCAAGGCGTTTAAATGGACAGGCACACCGGTGATGATTGAATACAAAACCACCGAAAACCCATTTGAAGGACGTAAGGCGAAACCCAAATTTGAGAATCGCATGGATGAGCGCGCGAAAGCCGATGCCTTGATGCGCAAGCGTAAGAAAAAGAAAAAAACGCAGAAAAAACGTATTCAGTAAATATCTTTTTACTGCAAAAGATCCGTTGGTTTGCATAGGCGTTTAACAAAAACAGTTAAGCGCCTTATGTACTTATAAATAACGTGAATTTAAAAACTCTTAAATCGCCTCAGCGATTAAAATAGCCCCTAAATTTTACTCAATTTAATACAGGTTAATGCAATGCTTCCGAACAAACGTATTCGTGAAATACCATACAACTACACCTCATTCTCTGACAAGGAAATCGTCCGCAGATTTTTAGGCGAATCTGGTTGGCAGATGGTCGAGACGTTGCGTGAAGAACGAAATACCGGACGTTCAGCTCGTATGCTGTTTGAAGTTTTGGGCGATATGTGGGTGGTAACGCGTAATCCGTATATTCAGAATGATTTGCTGAATAACAGCAAGCGTTTAGATGCCTTGATAAGTGCTTTACAGCATCGCATCAACGAAGTTGAAAAGCGTTTAGATGGCAACCAAATGGCCGCCGACTTAACGGCAGAAGTGGCTAAAGCGGTTCACAAGTTTGCTGCTTGGTTTCCCGATACCTTGGCATTACGCGATAAAGTGCGCAAACGTTTGCGTAAAGTGACGCGTGACGACAATATCGATTTTAGCGGGCTTGCGCGCGTTTCTCACGCGACAGATGCGACCGACTGGCGTGTTGAGTTGCCTTTGTTGGTGATTTCTCCCGATACTGAACAAGAGACGGTTGAGATTGTCGAGGCGTGTATTGAATTGGGTCTTACCATGATTCCACGCGGCGGCGGTACCGGCTATACCGGTGGGGCAATTCCATTGCATGAGCATACTGCTGTATTGAATACTGAAAAACTTGAATTTATGAGTTTGGTTGAACAGCAAGACCTACCAAAAATCGGGAAAGTGGCCACGATTCGAACCGGCGCCGGCGTGGTGACGCGTCGGGTTTCCGAGCAGGCGGAGCGATTTGGTTATACTTTTGCGGTCGATCCGACCTCGCAAGACGCCTCGACCATCGGCGGAAATATTTCGATGAATGCCGGAGGTAAAAAAGCGGTGCTGTGGGGCACGACTCTGGATAACCTTGCGTCTTGGAAAATGGTCACGCCAGATGCGCAATGGTTGGAAGTGCATCGCATTAATCACAACCTTGGTAAGCTGCAAGATCAGCATACGGTCGAGTTTGAAATCCGTCGTTTTGAAAAAGACGGCCAGACGCAAATCGGAGAAAGTGAATTATTACAAATTCCGGGTTCTGCTTTCCGTCAAGCCGGTCTGGGAAAAGATGTTACGGATAAATTTTTAAGCGGTCTTCCGGGTGTGCAAAAAGAGGGTTGTGACGGGATTATCACTTCGGCACGTTTTATTGTGCATCGCATGCCGAGCTTTACCCGAACCATCTGTTTGGAGTTTTTCGGTACAGATTTAAGCTTGGCTGTTCCGGCGATTGTTGAAATCATTGACTATGTCGAATCGAAAAAGCCTCAAGGTATCCTGTTGGCCGGTTTGGAGCATTTGGATGAGCGTTATATTCGTGCGGTGAAATACAACACCAAAGCGGATCGCAAAGAGCTGCCAAAAATGATTTTGTTGGCCGATATTTGCGGCGAAAACGGTTTTGAAGTCGCCAATACCTGTAAAGAAATCGTCGAGCTTGCAGTCAAACGTAACGCCGAAGGTTTTGTTGCGGTCACCGAAGAAGCGCGTAAACGTTTCTGGTTAGACCGTTCTCGTACGGCGGCGATTTCCGCTCACACCAATGCGTTTAAAATTAACGAAGACGTGGTGATCCCGCTAGAGCGCTTAAATGAATACAACAGCGAAATCGAGCGCATTAATATTGAGATGTCGATTGCCAATAAGCTTGAGGTTTTGGAATCTTTCCAAGCCTACTTTAATGGTGAGATTCCCGAGTTTACGCAAGAAGACGATTTTGAAAATGCAGCCGGACGCAATGCCGACTACTTCAAAAACCGCTTAACGACAATCCAGACCCATTTGCATAATTTACGCGTGCGTTGGAAATCGCTGTTGATTAACCTGACGCAACCGGTCAGTGAGCATTTGGATTTACTTCCAGACTTAGAGGCGGCCGTCTTGCGTGAAGGTGATCGTATTTTAGACCTCTTTTTGCGCCGCGATATTCGCGTGAGTTATAAAACCGAGCTCAAAGCGTTTATCGAACAGACCTTAATGGGCTTTGATTTTGAAGCGGTATTGGAACGTTTGGATACGATACACGCTGAAATTCGTAATGCACGTCTCTTTGTTGCATTGCATATGCACGCAGGTGACGGCAATATTCACACCAATATTCCGGTGCATTCGGGTAATTATGTGATGGTGCATCAAGCGGATAAATTGGTCGACCGAATTATGGAAATCGCGCACCGTTTGGGTGGTGTCATTTCTGGCGAACATGGCATTGGTTTGACCAAAATCCAGTATTTGGAGCAGGCCAAGATTGATGCCTTTGTCAAATATAAAGCGGACGTAGACCCGAATCATCACTTTAATAAAGGAAAGTTGATGCCGGGTTCGGGTTTACAGAATGCCTATACGCCATCCTTGAGCTTGGTTCAGCAAGAAGCGATTATTCTTGAAGCCAGTGAGCTCGACGAACTCAATAACGACATTAAAGACTGTTTGCGTTGCGGTAAATGTAAACCGGTCTGCCAAACGCATATTCCGCGCGCTAATTTGCTCTATTCGCCGCGTAATAAAATATTGGCGACCGGTCAGGTGATTGAAGCTTTCTTGTATGAAGAGCAGACGCGTCGCGGTATTTCTCTGCAACACTTTGAGGCGATGAACGACATCGGCGATCACTGTACCACTTGTCATAAATGTGCTAACCCTTGTCCGGTGAATATCGATTTTGGTGATGTCTCGATTCGGATGCGCAATATTTTGACCAATATGGGCAAAAAGCGCTTCTCTTTGACTACCAAAGCGGCCTTGTTCTTTTTGAATACAACCAACCCGACCAGTATCAATTTGATGCGTAAGACCATGATTGGTTGGAGCGCAAATATGATTACCCTTGGGCATAATGTTGCCAAGTCGTTTGGATTGGTGAATAAAAGTTCGACGGAAGAAATTCCGCATAAAACCTCTAAGATTGCTCCGGTCCAGCAGCAGGTCATCAATTTTGTACGTAAACCCCTGAATACTGGGCCAAATCAGCCTACCATGCGTAAATTGCTTGGCTTGGAAGAGAGCAATATGGTGCCGATTATTTCGAATCCGAACAAGGTTTCAGAAGAGTCGGATGCGGTCTTCTATTTCCCTGGTTGTGGTTCTGAACGTCTGTTTAGTGATATTGGTTTGGCAACCATTGCCATGCTTTCGGAAACCGGTGCCCAAACGGTTTTACCGCCCGGCTATCTGTGCTGCGGTTATCCGCAAACCGCAGCAGGGCAAGCCGATAAAGGGGCGCAGATTACTGCAGAGAACCGTGCGTTGTTCCACCGTGTCGCTAATACCTTGAACTATCTGGACATCAAAACGGTGATTGTTTCTTGCGGTACCTGTATGGACCAACTGTTGAAATATGAGTTTGAGCGTATTTTCCCGGGTTGTCGTTTGCTGGATATTCACGAGTATCTGCAAGAAAAAGGGGTTGCTTTAGAGAGCGCGACAGGCACAAAGTATCTTTACCATGCGCCATGTCACGATCCGATGAAGCTGAAAGACGGTACTTCAGTGGCTAAGGATTTGTTGAAAACCGATGAGGTGCAGTTAAATGACCGTTGTTGTTCCGAAGCGGGCACCTTAGCAACCGCACGTCCAGATATTTCGACCCAGTTACGTTTCCGTAAGGCAATTGAGTTGAAAAAAGGGATACAGGAATTGACGGGAGAAGACCAAGCTAAAGATGGCAATGTTAAGTTACTTACCTCTTGTCCAGCTTGTCAGCAAGGCTTAAATCGTTATGAAAACGAAACAGGTCTAAAAACGGATTACATTGTGGTCGAGTTGGCGAAAAACTTGAACGGTGATAATTGGAAAAAGCAGTTTACCGATACCTTGAAAAACGGTGGGGTGGAAAAGGTTCTGCTGTAAACTTTACGCTTCAGTAAATTAAAAAAGGCGCTTTCGAAAAGCGCCTTTTTTTATACTTTTTTACCAACAGCAAGCGTGATTACTTGGCCGGTTGGCTTGCGTAGAATGCCGCCAGTTCTTTGATTTCGTCGTCGGTTAGGCTTTTGGCAAAAGGAGCCATAGTCGCGTCTTTACGAAAACCATCACGGAAGTCTTTTAACTGCTTTTCTAGGTAAGAGGCGTGCTGACCGGCCAGCTTAGGGAAGTTTGGCACCATGCTATTGCCGTCTGCACCGTGACAACCAACACAAGTTGCGGCTTTAGCGGGCGCTGCGTGGGCGCTCATAGCGGTTGAAGCAAGTAGGGTCGTTGCGGCGGCTGCTAGGATAATTTTTTTCATAGGAAAGCCCTTATATTGGAGTTTACTGATAATTTAACAACAAAACTTTAAGCGTTGCTTGGCCGTAAATCAAGTAGAAATGCTTGGTAATGGCATCGCTCTGCTATACTTTAACGGTAAATCAATACCGAGTTGAGTTGATTTGGTCAAAAATAGGCATAAAAAAACCGCCCATAAAGAGCGGTTTTTAACGCTACTACCGGTTTAAATTATAGACCAGCAACGTAAGCAGCGATGTTTTCCATGTCTGCGTCAGAAAGACCAGCAGCCATTGGAGCCATCATAGAAGTCATAGGACCAACTTGTTCACCAGCTTTGTATTTTTGAAGCTTAGAAACAACGTCAGCAGTCGCTTGACCAGCTAGTTTAGGACCTACACCACCTTCACCAGCACCACCGTGACAACCTGCACAAGTCGCGTAAGCTGCTTGACCAGCTGCTGCATCACCAGCTTGAGCTGCTGCACCAAAAGAAACTAGACCAGCCGCAGCTAGAGCAATAATTGTGTTTTTCATAACTGTACTCTCCTAAAAGCACCATTAACAAAAGGTCGGGATCTTTCCCTAGGTGCAGATTACATACGAAAAGCCAAGTTGAGTCAAGGTAAGAGACTTGAGCAAGCGTTAATTAATCGCTAAAAAGTTAAGAGAACTCTTATAAGGCGCCAAGACCCTTGAAAAACCTAAGATATTTGTTTGTTAAATGTTGTTTTTAACATGTGAATTTTGCGTGTTTTAAGGGTTTTTGGATGGGGGTTTTGCACTTCAATTGTCAGTGTTTTGTTAAGGGTTTCGGATTTTTCTTCGTCAGGTTTTGCAATCATAACCAACCAGCGCTTATTTGAATAGCACTTATAATGGTGTGCGGCTTTCCTAAATTTTTGCCCAAAATCATACCGAATTGATACTATGCTTGCGTACTTAACAAGAGGGGCTTTGGAATGTTAATGATTATTCGCCTATGGCTGGTGGTGCTGGTTTTGGCTGTGCTTTCTTGGCTGCTGTTGCGTTTTATAGATAAACCGCAAGCGCTGAGGAAGCTTGTTTTGTTTTGGGTTGTGGCGGTCTTTGGGTCAATGGGTATGATGTATGTTTTGTCGGTTTGGGTGGCTGGATTATAGACCGGCTCCCATGACCGACAAATCGCTTGATTAGCTGGCAGGCTGGCTGAACTCGTCCAATAATCTACGAAAACTTTGATAGCGACTGAACGCGATTTCGCCGGATTCGACCGCTGCCTTAATGGCACACTCCGGTTCGTGACCGTGCGTGCAGTTGTTAAATTTGCACTGCCCTAAAAGAGGGGCAAAGTCGGGATAGTAGCTTTCCAGTTCGCTTAAACTGCAGGGCATTGGATTAAACTGCCGTACGCCTGGGGAGTCGATTAAATTCCCACCATAGCTGCCATCGGCCAGCGGTGGTAAGTGGTACAAGATGCTGTTAGTGGTGGTGTGCTTGCCAAGCCCAGTGGCTTCGGAAAGCGCGCCAACGCGAATGTCTAAGTCAGGGATTAAGGCATTAATCAGTGACGATTTTCCCGCCCCGGATGGCCCGACAAACACCGAATTTTTTCCCTGCATAAATTCTTGCAACTCATCGAGGCCTTGTTGCGAAACGGTTGACGCTGGAATTAAGGGAATCTCCATCTCGTCATAGGGGGTCAGCAGTTCTGCGACCGCTTCCCAATGTTCATCATCGTCTAATAAATCCGTTTTATTTAAGATGATAATGGCTGGAATACCGAGTTGCTCTGCGCCAACCAGATAACGGTCAATCATATCTGGATGAATGCCCGGAACCACAGGTGTGACTATTCCGATAAAGTCGATATTTGCCGCGACCATGCGAGTCTGTCCACGAAATCCTGGGCGACTGAGTTCATGTGTGCGCGGTAGCACACTTTCCACGACGCCAGTGCCAGATTCAATGTCTGTGCGCCAAATAACCTTATCACCGGCAACCAATTTGCCAAGATGTTGGCGAATTTTACAAGTGTAATTGTCGCCACCATCGGCTTCAATAAGTACGCGCTTACCAAAACTGGTAATGACTAAGCCGTTGCGTTCTTCGCCGAGCTGGCCACTTTCGCTTTTAAGCTCACCGCTTTCTGTGGGTTTTTGGCGTTGACTGCTGACGCGACGCTTCTGTTGTTGAGTTAAACGACGTTTTGCCATGCCATTCCTTTAAAAAAAGTGCGGTTGATTATGCGCTCAGTCGGCATAGAGTGCATTAATTTTTGCGGCCATAATCATATCGTTGTTGCTTAGGCCTTTGATGTCGTGCGTGCACAAAGTAATTTCACAGTGATTGTAGCCAAAGCAAATGGTCGGGTGGTGATTCTGCTTTTGCGCCAGGTAAGTGACGGCATTGATGAAGGCGACTGTTTGATAATAGTTTTTAAAATTAAAGGTGCGTTTAATTGACGCATAGTTTAAAGGTGCATCCCAGCCTTGCAGGTGGCTGAGACTGCTTTCAATACTCGGAATGATTAACGGTTTATCTTGCGGGCTAATTTCACTGCAGTTTTGTGCTAATAAGTTTTGTAAGGTAGCTGTTGGTTCACTCATATTTTTCTCCATTCTCTCTTATTGATTTTGTAGGGCTTTTAAATGGTCAATGCGTATTTTCGCCGGCGGATGACTGTCGTGATAAGCCGAGTAGCTTGCATCCGGTGTAAGGGTGCTGGCGTTGTCGCGGTATAGCTTTAAGAGCGCGGAAATGAGGTGTTGCGAGCCGACGTGCTGAGCGGCAAAAGCGTCCGCTTCAAATTCATGTTTACGGCTTTTAATCGCGGTAATTGGGCCAAGAAAGAAAAACAGGATTGGTACCACGGTCATGAATAACAGAAGTGCGATGGCTGGCGATTCGACGCTCATACCTAAACCACTGTAAAACAGAGGCTGCTGCACCAACCAGCCTAATAACGCTAAGGCTGCTAAGGTCATTAAAGAGGCTTCGATTAAGCGTTTTTTGATATGTCCATGTTTAAAATGCCCCAGTTCATGGGCAAGCACCGCTTCGACTTCCTCTGGCGAGAGCTTCTCTAATAGAGTATCGAAAAACACGATACGCTTGTTTTTGCCAAAGCCGGTGAAATAGGCATTGCCGTGACCGGAACGTGACGAACCGTCCATAACGAATACACCATTCGATTCAAATCCGGTGCGTTCTAATAATGCCTCGATACGCTGTTTCATTTCGCCGTCTTCTAACGGAGTGAATTTATTGAACAGAGGCGCAATCCATTTTGGGTAGGCCCACATTAAGATCAGTTGGAAGCCCATCCAGACAACCCAAGTGTATAGCCACCAGAGGTCATTGATATAAGCGTTCATAATCGAAACCACCGCCCAGATAATTGGTAGGCCAAGTGCCAATCCAAGTAACCACTGTTTAACTAAATCACTGGCGAATTTTGCCGGAGTCATTTTGTTAAAGCCGAACTGCTGTTCGATTTTAAAGGTGCTCATAATGCTGAAGGGCAGGTGCAGAATCGATAAGAACCAAAGTGTGCTGAGTAAAAATGCCACATCGCGCCAGATTGGATCGAGCGAGCTTGCAGCCCATAAATTATAGATGTCTTGGAAGCCGCCACCCAGTGTCATAAACAGAATAATCGCCGCATCGTAAAATAACCCTAAACGACCTAGCTGAAGTTTGGCGCGGCTGTAGTCCGCGGCTTTTTGATGGTCGTCCAGTTTCACTATCGAAGCAAAATCTGTCGGTACCTTGTCGCGGTGCAAGCCGATGTGAAATTGATTTTTGACATTCAGCCACAATTCAATCAATAAATTTAAAATCAGTGCAAACAAGAACACTGAGGTAATCCAGTTCATTATCACGATATCGTTCCTATGGGTTAAGATAACTGCCTATTTTAGGGAAAAGAGCAGAAATATGAAGTCAGATAACAACTTAATTTGGATTGATTTGGAAATGACCGGCCTGGATCCAAAAGAGCACACCATTATTGAGATTGCGACGGTGGTCACCGACAGTCAATTAAATATCCTTGCCAAGGGGCCTGTTCTGGCGATTCAGACCGCGCAAAGTGAGTTGGATAAGATGGATAACTGGTGTGTGACGCATCATGGTAATTCCGGTCTGACGGCACGTGTTCAGGCCAGTGAAATTAGCATGGAAGCAGCACAGCAGCAGACCATCGCGTTTTTGAGCGACTATGTGCCGGCCGGTAAATCACCAATGTGTGGTAATTCGATCTGCCAAGATCGCCGTTTTATGGTCGAACATATGCCGCAATTGGAGGCGTTTTTTCATTATCGTAATTTGGATGTCAGTACTTTAAAAGAGTTGGCACGACGTTGGGCGCCCGCGGTCTATAGCGCCCATCAAAAACAGGGCAGTCATTTGGCGATGGACGACATTTTGGAGTCGATTGACGAACTTAATCACTACCGAAAAGGACTGTTCGCTACCTCGTTTCAGAGCGTCTAAAAGCGGTTTGTGTGGCCTTTTGTGTGTGGCGTAAAATAGCCGAAGATAAAAAACCTTTCTGCCGAATGACAAGGAATAGAAAAAATAGATGAAAAAAGAATCGCTTACGGTTCTAATGCCTTTTTATTTCCTATATAATTTCGCGTTCACTGCCTGAACGGCGTATGTTGTTCGGGCGTCGATTTTTTCTCTAAGTCGCCCTATGTAATCCATTGTTGGTGACTTGGCTATAACCAAAGAGGACCATTGTTGTGGAAATGACTGGTGCCCAAATTCTTGTCCACTTTTTACAAGACGAGGGCGTAGAGCATATTTGGGGGTATCCGGGCGGTGCAGTACTGCCGATTTACGATGCCCTAGATACGGACGCAAAAACCCTAAATCATATTTTGGTGCGTCACGAACAGGCGGCTGTCCATGCGGCAGACGGCTATGCGCGCTCTACAGGTAAACCAGGAGTGGTTTTGGTAACCTCCGGCCCTGGCGCGACTAACGCGGTTACCGGTATTGCAACCGCCTATATGGATTCGATTCCAATGGTGTGCATTACCGGACAGGTGCCAACAGCATTAATCGGTTTGGATGCGTTCCAAGAGATTGATACTGTCGGGATTACCAGACCAATCGTAAAACACAACTTCTTGGTCAAGGATGTTAATGATCTGGCAGAGACGCTCAAAAAAGCCTTCTATCTCGCCACAACAGGTCGACCAGGCCCGGTTGTCGTTGATATTCCGAAAGATGTTCAAAACGCCAAAAGCAACTATGTCTATCCACAAGAAGTTGAGATACGCTCCTATTTGCCTGTAACAAAAGGCCATAGTGGACAGATTAAGAAAGCCGTGGAAATGATGCTTTCTGCAAAACGTCCGATTCTGTATACCGGTGGTGGTGTCATTTTAGGTGACGCTTCTGAGGAACTGACAACGCTAACGCGTAAATTGGGCTTCCCGATTAATCAAACGCTCATGGGATTGGGGGCTTTTCCGGCTTCTGATAAACAAGCGTTAGGTATGTTGGGAATGCACGGTACTTACGAAGCGAATTTGGCGATGCATCATTCGGATGTCATCATTGCCATAGGCGCGCGTTTTGATGACCGCGTTACCGGTAATCTGGAAAAATTCTGCCCGCACGCCAAAATCATTCATGTCGATATTGATCCTGCATCGATTTCGAAAAACGTGATTGTCGATATACCGATTGTTGGTCCGGTTAAGCAAGTCTTAACAGAGATGATTCAAGTTTTGGATAACACCAAACAGCAAAAGGACGAGGCGGCTTTGGCGGACTGGTGGCAGCAGATTGAAGAGTGGCGTGCCACGAACTGTTTGCGTTACGACACCACGGGCAAAAAGATTAAACCGCAAGCGGCAGTACAGGCTGTCTGGAAAGCAACCAACGGTGATGCTTATGTATCTTCGGATGTTGGTCAGCACCAAATGTACGCAGCGCAGTATTACCCGTTTGAAAAACCACGTCGTTGGATTAACTCTGGCGGTTTGGGTACCATGGGATTTGGTCTACCGGCGGCGATGGGTGTGCAAATGGCACATCCTGACGCAATCAGCGTTTGCGTCACTGGTGAAGGGTCAATTCAGATGAATATTCAAGAATTGTCCACCTGTTTACAATATGGATTGCCGGTCAAGATCATCTGTTTGAACAATGGGTTCTTAGGGATGGTTCGTCAGTGGCAAGAGTTCTTCTATGAGCGTCGTTACTCGATGTCGTACATGGACTCTTTACCGGATTTCGTTAAGTTGGCGGAATCTTACGGCCACGTTGGCGTGCGTATTGAAGATCCAAAAACCATGCAAGCGCAGTTGGATGAAGTTTTCTCCGAGAAATATAAAGACCGTTTGGTGTTTGTAGACATCCTCACCGATCAACAAGAGAACGTGTACCCAATGATTCCGGCGGGCGCAGGTTTGAATGAGATGATTTTGGTGTAAAGGGGCAAACACAAGATGAAACATATTATTTCAATGCTGATGGAAAACGAATCAGGCGCGCTATCCCGTGTCTCAGGCTTGTTTTCCGCTCGCGGATATAACATTCACGCTTTAACGGTCGCACCAACGGAAGACGAATCTTTGTCGCGCCTAACCTTGGTTACCTCGGGTACCGAGCAGGAGATTGAGCAGATCGTTAAGCACCTTAACCGTCTTATCGACGTGGTTAAGGTGCTGGATTTAACAGAAGGTGCGCACATTGAACGCGAACTGATGTTAATCAAAGTTGCCGCAACCGGTGAAATGCGTGAGGAATATAAGCGTTTAGCGGATATTTTCCGTGCCGACATTATTGATGTTACCAGCACCACTTATACCCTTCAGATGGTTGGTGACAGCACCAAACTCGATGCGTTTATCAAAATTTTGGATTCCGGATTGATTCTGGAAACCGTGCGCTCTGGCACCATGGGGATTCTTCGTGGTGAAAAGTGTCTACAGCTTAGCTAAGACACGCGTACAAAACACTTTTTATGTAACTAACGGCGGAAGCGATTCCGCCTTTGATTTAAGGATAAAACATGCAAGCTTATTACGATAAAGACTGCGATCTATCAATCATCCAAGGCAAAAAAGTTGCCGTTATCGGTTTCGGCTCACAAGGTCATGCACATGCAGCAAACCTAAAAGATTCAGGTGTTGACGTTGTTGTCGGTCTTCGTCCAGGTTCTTCTTCTATTAAAAAAGCAGAAGGTTACGGCCTAAAAACCGCTGACGTCCCAACGGCGGTTGCCGGTGCAGATGTGGTTATGATCCTGACGCCAGATGAATTCCAATCAACGCTTTATAAAAACGAAATCGAACCAAACATCAAGCAAGGTGCTGCATTGGCATTCGCGCACGGTTTCGCAATCATCTACAACCAAGTTGTTCCACGCAAAGACCTAGACGTCATCATGATCGCGCCAAAAGCGCCAGGTCACACAGTGCGTTCTGAGTTCGTTGCTGGTCGCGGTATTCCTGATCTAATCGCAATCGAACAAGACGCTTCTGGTAACGCGCGCGACATCGCACTGTCTTACGCTTCTGCTGTTGGTGGTGGTCGTACCGGTATCCTAGAAACGACTTTCCGTGAAGAGTGTGAAACTGACCTATTCGGTGAGCAAGCGGTGCTTTGTGGCGGCGCGGTTGACCTAGTTAAAATGGGCTTCGAAACCCTAGTTGAAGCTGGCTATGAGCCAGAAATGGCCTACTTCGAATGTCTACATGAGCTTAAGCTAATCGTAGACCTAATGTTCGAAGGCGGTATCGCGAACATGAACTACTCAATCTCAAACAACGCTGAGTACGGTGAGTATGTAACCGGTCCTCGCGTAATCAACGAAGAGTCTCGTGAAGCGATGCGTCAAGCACTGGCTGACATCCAATCTGGTGAATACGCGAAAAACTTCATCCTAGAAGGTCAAGCGGGTTACCCATCAATGACGGCAATGCGTCGTCTAAACGCAGAACACCCAATCGAATTGGTTGGTGGCAAACTGCGTGCGATGATGCCTTGGATTCAAGCGAACAAAATCATCGACCAAGACAAAAACTAATTTTTTAAAAAGGTCTAGTTTGCCCGATTTCTGTGTTGCTTTTTAGCTCGTGTACTCGATGTACACGTCGCCAAAAAGCGCCTTGAACTCGAACAAACTATCTCCTTTTTAGGATTGTCTTAGAAAGCCGGCTATATGTCGGTTTTTTTGTTTTTAGATGGCTTGTTAGCTCA
This sequence comes from Thiosulfatimonas sediminis, assembly GCF_011398355.1. Taxonomy (GTDB): domain Bacteria; phylum Pseudomonadota; class Gammaproteobacteria; order Thiomicrospirales; family Thiomicrospiraceae; genus Thiomicrorhabdus; species Thiomicrorhabdus sediminis_A. Next base: position 1,996,127 of record NZ_AP021889.1, on the reverse strand, counting down.
ATCTCTTTGTTGCTTTCCGAGTTGTGTACTAGTTGTACACTTCCCCGAAAAGCGCCTCGACCTTGAGCAAAACGCTCGCTAAAATTGAATGTTTGAAGAACCGGCTTTATGCCGTTTTTTTGTTTTTAGGCATCTAGAAAAAACGACGGTCATTGCGAGGCCTTCAGGCCGTGGCAATCTACTTTAACGGCGGGTTTATCTCGTTCCCACGCTCCCGCGTGGGAATGCATACTTCCCATAAAAATGTCTCAATCTTCAGCAAAACGCTCGCTAAAATTTATCTCGTTCCCACACTTCTGCGTGGGAATGCAAAAGAGGCTTAGAGTCTCTTTTTTGTTTTTAGGCATTTAGAAAAAACGACGGTCATTGCGAGGCCTTCAGGCCGTGGCAATCTACTTTAACGGCGGGTTTATCTCGTTCTCACGCTCCCGCGTGGGAATGCATACTTCCCATAAAAATGTCTCAATCTTCAGCAAAACGCCTCGAAAAAAGTTTTAAGAAAAGACCAGACTTTGCGCTGGTTTTTTTGTTTTTAGGCATCTAGAAAAAACGACGGTCATTGCGAGGCCTTCAGGCCGTGGCAATCTACTTTGATGGCGGGTTTATCTCGTTCCCACGCTCCTGCGTGGGAACGAATATTTCCTTCAAAAGCGCGCGCTAAAATCGCATTTAAAAAAAAGCTAGATATATGTATGGAAATCTGCATTTTTTTGCCTTAATATCTACAGCAAATAACTGTTATCAATGACAGGTTTAAATCTGCAATATTAAATACTCTGTCAAATTGATGAGTATTTCACTTCAAAGTACCATACCTTTCCAGTGTAAAAAGCATCACCTATTCCAAAGGTAAAGTGACCAGTTGGTTCACTTCAAAGTCCCCATTTGAAAATTAATTTAGCTTCATAGCAATGACTCAATAAGTACTTTCGTATATGATTCAATCTATTTGTTTTTAAGAGTTAATTTTTCATGTATCAACATTTACCTTCTCCCGTTAAGTTCAGAGAGGATATTAACGGTCTGCGTGCATGGGCAGTGATTGCTGTTCTTTTATTTCACTTTTCATTAATTGGTTTGCCTGGTGGTTTTGCTGGGGTCGATGTTTTCTTTGTTATCTCTGGTTATTTGATGACTGCAATCATTGTGGGTGGTTATGAGAAAGGGAACTTTTCCATTTGGAAATTCTATATGGCACGTGCCAGAAGGATTTTGCCCGCTTTACTCGCTGTCATAGCCGTGTTACTAGCATTAGGTTGGTTTTGGTTGCCAACACCCGATTATCAAGCGTTAGGTGCTCAGTCAGCATACGGGATAGGATTTCTCTCAAATATGTTTTTTTGGCGAGAGGCTGGATATTTTGATACTGCTTCTCAAGAAAAATGGTTACTTCATACTTGGTCATTGGCGGTAGAAGCTCAATTCTATATTTTGTATCCCATTTTTGTTTCTCTGATATGGCGATATTGGCAGAATATAAGAGCTTTGACTATTGGAGTTTTAGTTGTTTTCGTATTGTCTTTTTCTATCAGCAATTTTCTAATCACACTAAATCCAAGCGGCGCTTTTTATTTGATACCTTCCCGTGCTTGGGAGTTGCTAGCTGGTAGTTTAGTTTATTTAACAGCAAAACAAGGATTTGCGCCAGAAGCCCTAAAGAAAAATGGTTACTGGGTTGGCTGGATATTAATTCTTATCAGTTTCTTTTTTATAAATGAAAGCCTTTCTTGGCCAGGATTTTGGGCTGCTGTACCTGTTCTTGGAACTAGTCTGATAATTTTAGGACACCGTGAAAATTGTAAATTAACAGACAATCAACTTGCTCAATGGTTGGGTGACCGCTCTTATTCTTTATACCTTTGGCATTGGCCCTTAGTCGTCGCCCTATATTTTTCGAGCTTACAAAACACATGGAGTTGGGTGATTGGGGCTTTCATTTTGAGTATTGTTTTAGCACACTTGTCTTATAAGTTTGTTGAAGTTCCAACGCGTAAATATCTAACTAAATCGCATCTAATTAAAGAAGTTTCATTGATTTCAGCAGTTGCATCAATACTCCTGCTCGTTAGCATTGCTATTCAAAATGTAACATTTTCCGATAGAGTTGAACGTTCTATTGACATTGCGGCATCAGAAAGTACAAACCGTAACTGGGAAGCTCGTTCCTGTAGATATAGGCACTTTTCAGATAGCTATGATGAATGCTTATTTGCTAACGGTATTGTTAGTGATAAAAAAGAAAACAAACCTAATGCAATAATTATTGGGGACTCACACTCAGAGGCTGTTGCTGGTGCAATATTTGAAGCTGCTGATGAGTTTAATCAAAGCGTGCTATATTTAGGTGGGATGCATGGTTGCCCATTTTTTATTTCAGAATATGGAAAAGCTCAATCATGTATAGGTCCAAATAACACAACAATGAAGTATATTGAAAAATACCAAGAAAATATCCCTTTATTTATAGTTAACACATCTTGGTCACACACATTTAAAAATTCGGATGAGTTTGTGAATTCTTTAGTTAAACAGACTTGCCACTACGCAGAATCAAAAGATGTATATCTGACTAGACCGATACCTGGAATGCCTGTTAATGTCCCTAAAACGTTATCAAGAAATATTATTTTTGGTAGAGAAAGTGATGATATAAAAATCTCATTAGATGAATATCATCAAGTAAATAAGGTTGTTTGGGAGGCTCAGGATAAAGCTTCAGCTGAGTGTGGAGCAAAAATATTGAACCCATTGCCTTATCTCTGTGATGACAAATATTGCTATGGCTCAAAAAACGGCCGTCCACTTTACTATGACGATGACCATCTCAGTGAATACGGCAATAAATTCTTGGTGCCGATGTTCGAAGAGGTGTTTAAGTCAAACCCTAAAAATTAACGTTATTGCTGGTTCATCTCATTCAACGCTATCTTAAGGCGTTGGATGGGTCTAAAAGGCCAAATTCCGTACCTTCCGAATAAATAGATTATGACACCGTAGCCTGCAAAGCTTGCTATGAAAATTAAATTGTCTGGGAAAAGGTGAATTTTGTAAGTTGTCATAATTTCCATGCCAGACCATGAGATTAAAAAAGAGTTAATTGTGAATAATAGTAAGCGTCCGGCAATCACCGGTTGCTAGGTTGCCAATTGTGCGGTAGGAGTTGGTCGATTTGACTGGCTTTATGGGTGGGCAAGCGTTCAAGCACGTCTTTGAGATAGGCGTAAGGATCCAGGCCGTTATTCTTGGCCGATTGAATCAAGCTCATAATATTCGCCGCACGTTGACCACTGCGCAGACTGCCGGCAAACAGCCAATTCTTGCGACCTAACGCCCAAGGTCGGATTTGATTTTCCACCCAGTTATTATCGATGGGCAGGCGGCCATCTCCGAGGTATCGGCTTAAGGCATCCCAACGTTTCAGGCTATAGTGAATCACTTTTTCCGTTGCCCCACCTTTGGGCACTTTTTCTCGATGGACCTGCAGCCATTTGAGCAGCAAGTCCATAATCGGTTTGGATTTTTGCTGCCGAATGGTCTGTCGTTCCTCTGGGGCTAAGGGTTGAATCTCTTTTTCAATCGCGTAAAGTTGCCCCATTAGTTCAATGGCTTGAATGGCAATCGTGCTTTTGCCGCTTTCATGCAGTTCCACGAACTTACGACGGGCATGCGCCATGCAACCGACTTCGGTCACGCCTTGTTTAAAACTGGCTTTGTACCCAGGATAGTCATCACACACCAGTGCGCCTTTCCAGTCTTGCAGCACTTCTCGTGCAAACTTGCCGTTTCGTCCTTCACTAAAGTGGTAATACACCGCCTTATGTTGTGCATTGGCTGGATTGGTGTAGGCCCACAGATAGGCTTTATGGGTTTTCTTATTCCCCGGCTTGAGCATGGGCACTGGGGTTTCATCGGCGTGCAAGACCGGTTGCGTCAGCAAAAAGTCTTTGAGTGCTTGAGCCACCGGTTCAAGTTGAACACCACAGACGCCGACCCATTCGGCTAAAGTGGAACTGGGTAATTTAACACCGGCCCGTTCAAAGATCTGAGCTTGACGATACAGCGGTAAGTGATCAGCGTATTTGGCGATGAGCAGATGTGCGAGTAACCCAGAGGTTGGCAGACCTTTGTCAATGATTTGTGGGGGCATCGGTTTTTGAATCAGAGTTTCACAGGCATCGCACGCCCATTTGGAGCGAATATGACGTTCCACTTGAAACGTCCCGGGCAGATAATCCAGCTTCTCACTGACGTCTTCACCAATATGGCGTAATTGACAGCCACATGAACAGGTGGTGGATTCGGGATCATGACGGATGTCAAGACGAGGTAGGTTTTCGGGTAGCGGCTGACGCTTAGGTTTTTTCTTTGGTTGCGCTGTGTCGGTTTTGTCTCTAAGCGCATCCAGTTCCGATTCAATCGCCGCAATGTCGGCATCGGTCACTTCATCCAACAGTGTCATCTGTAAGGCGCTGATCTGTTCACTTTTGTGTGAGAATTTTAAACGTCTGAGATAGGCTAACTCATAGGTGAGTTGATCGATTTTTAGGGTCTTGTGCTGAATCTCTTTGGCATTGGCCGCAATGCGTTGGTCTTTTTCTTGAAGACGAGCTTCTTGAGTCTCGACCTGAATGAATAACTGCGCCGCCAGTGTTCGTAACTGGTCGGCAGAGAGTTGATGGAGGTTTGGCATTGTTTTCATGCCGCGGATTATAAAGACTAACTCAGTGATAAGGAAGTCTCGAGCCGTTGCCAAGGCAAGCCTTGCACCAGAGCCAGACATTGTTCAGGTGAGAGTGTCACGGAATCGCCGCGCCACAGCTCAGCCCAATGGAATTTACCTTGATTCAAACGTCGAGCACACAGCCAGATGCCTAAGCCATCGTGGATCAGTATCTTCATTCGATTGCCACGCTTATTGGCAAACAGATACGCATGATGGGGCTTGGCCTCACCAAACACGGCAATGACACGAGCTAATGCGGTATCGGGTCCTGCACGCATATCCATGGGTTCAGTCGCCAGCCAATAATGATCAATGCGAATCATGACTGCACCGACTTGACAAAGGCGCTTAATTTGGCCAATTCTGTGACAGGCCAGTGCACAGCAATCTTGCCTTGAGGTGCAGGCAGTTCGACCAAGAGCGTTTGAGGCGATGACGGCGGCAGATCGTTCAAGACCAGCGGAATAAATGCCGCTTGGGAAGCATGGCGTTTTTTAAGCTGACGCTTCCAGTTCTGTATTTGATTGGCATTGATGCCGTAGTCTCGAGCCACTTGTGCAATCGAGGTGTTAGGGTCCTCGCAAGCGGTCAAAACCTGCTGTTTGAATTCCCGTGAGTAGCGACGGCGAATCTTTTTGACTGTGGGAAGCGTTGATAGTGTGTCTGTCATAATAAGTGCCCATTTAAAATACGTGGGCACCTAATTATTCACAGATAAGTGTGGTTGGTAAGAGGTGTTTACCGGACGGTTACGAATAATACATACATAAAGTACTTAAAAAAGGGGTTGTATTTGAGTTTTAACTGACCTGAAGTTTCATCAAAAACAAGCACTTTAGCTTGGCGGGTCATCATGATTTCTTTAGCGGTGAAGTCATGGTCTGAAATCAGTTTTTCTAACTCCACTCTTTCTTTTGCGGTACAGGATATCCCTGTTGCACGATAAAACAATGATTGCTTTTCGGTTTCGGGTAACTCCCTAGGCAAAATAGAGTTATGAATATCTCTGCCAGCCACATACTCAGCATTTTCAATATTCTGTTGCACTTTATTTCTCTTTCTTAGATAAAACGATATCTCGCCCAGCAACGCCTCCAGAAACACTGGTTATGTTTTGCTGTGAACCTTCAAAGTTCTGTAAGCGACAATTTACCCACACCCTAGTTTTCTAGGATGCGGTGCAAATAAAGGTGTCAGAGTAAAATTAAATCTAAAAATGCTCAGTGCTCGATTTAATCATTCGGGTCTGAATAAAATTAACCGATTTTTGAAAAGAGGCATTATGCCTCTTTTTTGTTTTGTGGGAGTTTGCCAACTTTTGCGATGGGGTATTCTTTTTGCAGTGCGAGTTTGTAGTAGCGGTTGAGGCCGCTGATGCCTGTAAGGTTGAGTTTTTCTAGATTGAGTTGCAAGTCTGAGTCGATTCCTTGTTCGGCAATTGAGAGTCTGACGACTTCACCAATCAGTAATTTTGTGTCATTAATTTGAATGGGTATTTCTTCGACTAGTTTTAAGCCGATTTGGATGGCGGCTTCTTGTACGAAAGGGGCGGGAAAGTCATCGTAATATTGTTTGTTCAATCCGCAGTGGATAAATTCACATTCGTTTCGAGCAAAGCGCGCCGAAGTGTAGTGTGCTTTGTCGCTCCAATCGGAAGACACGCTGTTGATGGTATAGACGCCGGTTTGTTTGATGTTTTCGTAGGTGTGGCGATTGCCGTTGATGCTTGGGCGCAAAATACAGCCAATGACTGGTGGGCGGCTGCCCATATGCACGATTGAACTAAAAATCGCTAAATTACTGTGTCCAGCGGCATCTTGTGAGCCGATCACATTCGCTGGCTTGATGCCGGTGATGGCGTTGATTAGATGAATACTCTGTTCTTTAGTGAGTTTGTCTAGCGCGCTTTTATTCCAATGTTGGTGTTGTGGGGGCTGGGTTTGCATGGTGGTTTTCTCTTAGTTTAAGACGGCGGCACTTAGAAGGCTTAAGCTTGCAATCAGAGTAAGGCGGATTCTGAATGTTAAATAGTTGCTTGGGATTTCATTTTTGAGCTGTTGATATTCAACTAGATTTAAGGTGATTAGTAAGGCGGCAAGGGCAAAGAATATGTTTGCGCCAGCACCATGCCATGCAAGCCAGAGCAGTAACCAGCTCACTAGCATGATTAGATTCGATACCACGCTTAACCATGTTGGCTGTGTTTTGACCAGCGTCCATGTCCAAAGTGCGCCGGCTAAAAAACTGATGATGAGTGCACTGTAACTGGCCAGCATGAAATCTGCAGCGTGCCAATTTGCAATGCTTAATGCGCTTAAGCCAATAAATGGTATTAGTCCTAAAAAACCTAAAATTGTGTGCATCGTTTTCATGTTATATGACGCCTTGTTAGTTTTTGTTTAGTTATTGTACATTAACTGTATAGGTTGTGTAGGCTTGCCTTATCTGTATAACAAAAGCTACAAGGTTTGAATCAATTTTATTAATTCGGCTTTTTATTTTTGTCGGGTATCATTGCGTGCTAATTTGTTTTTGAGAGGTGCGTTATGGGGTGCTATAGCAAAGGGGTTTTGGTGGCGTTGTTGTTTTCGGTGAGTACCCTAAGTGGCGCAGTAGATACGACCGATTTTACTCAACCTGGAATGAAACAGTTGGCGCATGAAAAGCGCGCAATGGAGCTTTGCCTGCAGGATATTGATGAAATCCAGCAGATTCAGCTAGAGGCGCAGCTTAATGATTTGGACAATCGTCTTTTGGATTTGTGTCAGAGTGGTAAACGGGCGGAAGCGCAGCGCACGGTTGTCGATTTTTCAAAAAAAGTATTTCATCTTGCGCTATTTCAAAAAATTCAAGGCTGTACACAAGGTATGCGTAATCTTGGGTTTTTACCGCCTTTACCCGTCGTGAATCCGAGTGCTGATGAAACTCAATTGGCTAAAATTTGTGATTATTATCATCCTTATTTACAAAAGTCGTTTTAAACGTTTTTTAAGGTTTTTCATCGATGGCGAAACGCGGCTTGGGTAAAACCAAAGTATGAATATTCAACAGACGCTCGATACGTTTTCGGTGCTATTTCCGGTTTTTGCATTGATTGCTGCCGGTTTTGTTGCTTATCGCACTCATATTATGGGAGAGCACGCGGCGCGGGAACTTAGTCGTTTTGTGGTGTGGCTAGCTTTGCCGGCTTTGTTGTTCACTATTATGGCGAAAAGTGATTGGCAGCAGATGTGGCAAAGCGACTTCATTGCCGTTTTTAGCATTGCTTCCTTTGTGGTGTTTTTTGGGGTGCTTGGTTGGCGTTTACTGCGCCATAAGTCGTTAGCCGATGCCAGTGTTGACAGCCTTGCGGCCGCCTATTCCAATACCGGTTATATTGGTTTTCCGTTGATGTTTTTGGTGTTTGGTAGCGCCAGTGAGATACCAACGGCCATAGCCAGTGTGATTGTCGTCTCTTTATTGTTCGGCTTTGCGATTGTGCTCATCGAGAGTGCCTTGCATCGTCAAATGGCTTGGTATTTGCGTCTCTGGAATGTGCTACGCTCAGTGTTAAAAAATCCCTTAGTTTTTGCGCCCATAGCGGGTGGTTTGTTTGCCGCCACACCCTATAGTTTGCCGCAAGCGGTAGATAATTTTTTAGGTCTATTGGCTGGTGCGGCCAGCCCCGCTGCTTTGGTCAGTCTTGGGCTGTTTTTAGCGATTGCGTGGGATGATGAGCGTACAAAAAATTGGAGTATCCGCCAGACCGCACTGAGTTTAAGTGTCGTTAAATTAGTTTTGCAACCACTGTTGGTGGCATGGCTTGCGTTCAGTGTATTTAAGATGGATACGGAAATGGCGCTGATGGCTATTATTTTGGCGGCTTTGCCGACAGGGACGGGACCATATATGTTGGCGGAATTTTATCGCAGAGACGCTTTGGTTACCGCACAAACCATACTTATTTCAACCGTACTTTCGATAATCAGTTTATCGGTATTAATGCACTTGTTCGGTTTGTGATTGATTACCGACAGCAATCCCCCCCAAGAACAAAACCTTTAGGGGATTTCTATTTGCGATTGCATTTGATTAAGAGGCGATCTTCAACTCACCGATTGGTTGTGGGCGTGAATAATGCCAACCTTGGCCGAAAACAATCCCTGCCGACTCCAAGAGCTTGTTGATATCCTGCAGTTTTTGAACGATTTCTTCGTCTTCGATATATTCCAAAACCAGATCCAAACCAAGTTTTGTTCCGAGCAAGATAATCGCTTCAAGTAATGACTGTGCAGTTTCTGATTCATTAATCGATTTAACTAAGCTTCCGTCAACCTTAAGCACTTGAATCAGTCCTTGATCTTTCAATGTCTTAACAATCTCGAAGTTGGTGTAACCAGTACCGAAGTCATCCACTGCGATACCAAAGTTCTCTGCCTGCAGTTGTTTCAGGCTATCCAATTCCGATGTCAGTGAGTACTCCGTCAATTCAAGAACGATACGTAAACCGTGTTCGCCAGCCTTGGAAATCAAGGTTTTCAATTGCTGTAGTGCCATCTCGGATTTAATGGTTTCCGGATTGACGTTAACGAATAACGTTTTAAGTTTTTTCGAAATCTTCGGCATGTCGGTGATTAATCTACCCAGTACCGCTAAATCCAACTGTAACGATAGATTGTAGTCGTTGACGATATCAATGAACCGTCCGGCAGGTATGATTTCATCGCCTTGTTTGATGCGAACCAATGATTCGGCGCCGAATGTTTTTGCTGAGGAGACGTGCACGATTGTATGGAAGTGCAGGTCGATATCTTGTTTGGCAATCGCTTCGGTAACCACTTCTTTAAGGTATAGGTTCTGTTTAATCTCTTCGATAATGTGGTAAATGTTTTTGCCGAAGTTTACGCTGTTAATGATTTCGCCAGAGTCATTTGGAAGTTGTTCGGTACGGTTTTCCATGACGCGGATGGTTTCTTTCATCTCTTCGGCGGTCAGGTTCTGCAGATATTTGGTATCAATAAAACCGACGTTCAACAGTGCTTCAGTGATAGACATTTTGCTTTTCTTGGCAAAATCATTCGCTATTTTGCTAATGCTGTTCAGAAGGTTTATTTTGTGTTTTGATTGCTCTTCGCTGTAGATGTAAAGAGTTTCTTCCATGTCGTAAGCAAAGATGTTGTTGTGGCGGTTTAGCTCCGTTTTGATGTGATTCTTAATTTGTGAAATCAGGCTTTTATTGAGTTGTGCACCATTCACATCCGCGGCATTGGTGGTAATACTGAAAAGTCCACCTTCATGACTTTTCTCGGTCAGGAAGCCGATAATGATATCGTTTTTATTGGTTTGCCAATAATGTTCGTGCTGTTCCAAAAGGGTGACGAGCAGAGTAGTGTCGTTGACCAGATGTTTAACCATCAATAGGGTTTGCGTGTAGTTCCCCATCTCGTAATATTTAATCGATAGTTCCGCTTTTTGGTGAATGCTCTTATTCAAGCTTTCAATTTGTAGCTGTTGTTTTCGATTGGAGTGACTTTTGATGCGGAAAGCGATGGTTGCCAGCGCTTTACCAAGCTCAGCCGTGGTGAAATCGCTTATAAAACTCTCACACTCTTTATCGTAAATTAAAGACCCCCAGTTATGCACTTTTAGTAGGTGGTTACGGAAGCGTTTAATATTGGTGATCAGATACTTGCCCTCTTCGGAAACTGGGCGCAAATCATAAAGCGTATCATCCAGATTCCCGAAAATGTATGCGAAGCCGGTCGAGTTTCGAATTTTATTGAAAACTTCATCCAGTTTATCGAAATCGAGATGGATTTGTTGGGTACGAATTTTTTCGGCAAGCTGTTCTTCAATGAAATTCAGCATTTTGAACAGATAGCCTTCATCAAGACGGATTTTCCAGTGAATCGCTCCGATTTTATAATATTCCTCATAGACTTCTTCAGCCTCGAGTTCAAAAAGGGCACGATACAGAAAATGAGATTGCGACTGGATCAAACGCTCCATGAATTGATGTGAGTTGATAAAACTCGCCATGTAATGATCTTTCATTACAATCAGATAAAATTCTTCAAAAATGCTTTCGATTGTTTTTTTGGTTTTTTCTGCAGTCGCCATCTAAATACCTCAAGAAGTAGGTTTTATTTACTGTGGATTATTTTTACTTAACTCCCTGTTCAAAACAAGGGAATAGTGCGTAGTAAAAGCAACTTTATTTAGGCGTTTTAGCAATAGAATAATTAAGAATAGGCAAAACGATTGATAAGCGTTTGCTGGTTTGCAGTTGATCGTTAGACAGTGAGCTTCTCAGGAGCTACTTGGGGGATGGTTTACCAAGGTGTCAGTCATCAGTAAGAACTTCACTGATAATAAACGCGAACAAATTTTTTTATGAGTTTTTCTGTACGCTTGCGTAGGTTTTTCTATTTGAAATGATTGCTCGTTTTTGTACGTTTTTAACGTCATCAAAATTCTTCCGGCCGGAAAGTTTTAAAATTTGCTTGGTATCTACCCCAATCCTAGCAAGGGCATAGATCGCAAACTTCTCTTAAGCACGTTACTGTATCTAGGGGTAGGTGCATCAACAGGAAAAAATCGGTTCATTTTTCTATAAAGAAAATGATTAACCAATCAAAATGAAACAATTCTCAGCATGGGAATAGATACCAAAACGTGAATAGCGAAGAGCATCGTCTTCTGGAATCTAAAAAATAAACTCAATCAACTTGTTACGGAATCTAAGCCCATCACGGCAAAGTTGCTGTGGTGGAGGCTAGATAAGAGTGAAGTAAAAACTATTAGGGTATTTTTTAGGGTATCGCAACCCCCAGAAACGAAAAAACCCCAGTTAAATCAATAACTAGGGTTTTGAATATGGTGCGAGCGGAGAGACTCGAACTCTCACACCAAAGGCGCCAGAACCTAAATCTGGTGCGTCTACCAATTCCGCCACGCTCGCATTATGGGCTGAATTTTAGTGATTTCTCTGCCGGCGTCAATAGGCAAATGGAAAAAAATCAAAATGTTTTTACGGCTGATTGACTCCTCTATTAGGTGGTTTGATAGAGCGCTTTTAACGGCAAAGTGTAAACAATATTTACATTGTTTTTTTGTTTGATGCGCTTTATGATTTTCTATTATGTTAAAATTTTACAGATGAGTCGCATTAGTGAAATTAGTCTTTTGGATTCCGGTTTTAGTCTTACAAGTTCCTTTTTTGGTATACGCTGCTGATGAGGCGGCTATTGCGCACGGCTGTCAAAAACCGGTCAAGCCGGCGTCTTATCAAAACTTCGCTGAATTTGCCGAATTTAACAAGCACTTTATTGACTATAAAAAGTGCATGAATCTTTTTATTGAAGAGCATGAGCGGGCGATGGAGCGGCATCATCAAGCGGCGACCAATGCCGTGCAGGAATGGAATACCTTTCTGAATCAAAATTTGAATTAAATTTTGCAAAGCTGCGGTGCTTGACGCTATTTGGACGTCTTCTACGACTCTGTCACGGTTTTGAATCTTTAGCATATAAATAATGATTGCTTTTTGGCTGCTTTGTATCCAAAATTCAACTCTGTTTTTACCCTGAATATCCGTTCTGTCCCTGGTCGCCGTTCTTGGCGTTTATGTTTTGGGGAATATTCAAATATACCATTGAGTTAATCGCTTTTTTAGCGGTTTATTATGACCTTTAGTGACCTTTTACTTAGAGAATCAACATGAATATTGCAATCTTATCTCGCGATGCGAACCTTTATTCCACGCAGCGTCTTATTCAGGCGGCAGAAGAACGCGGCCATCAGGTTGAGGTCATTGATGCGTTGCGATGTTATATGAACATTTCCGCAAATAAACCAGAAGTGCATTACAAAGGTCGGGTGTTAAAAGAGTTTGATGCGATTATTCCGCGTATTGGTGCTTCGATTACTTTTTACGGCACGGCGGTATTGCGCCAGTTTGAAATGATGGGGACTTATCCATTAAATGAGTCTGTGGCGATTTCTCGCTCGCGTGATAAGTTGCGCAGTTTGCAATTGTTGTCGCGTAAAGGCGTTGGTTTGCCTGTGACGGGATTTGCACATTCCCCAGATGATGTGAATGACTTATTAAAGACAGTTGGCGGTGCGCCTGTGGTTATCAAGTTGCTGGAAGGCACGCAGGGCGTTGGCGTGGTATTGGCTGAAACGCATTCAGCGGCTGAGTCGGTGATTCAAGCGTTTAACGGTTTAAAAGCCAATATTCTGGTACAGGAATTTATTGCCGAGGCAAAAGGTGCGGATATTCGTTGTTTTGTGATTGACGGTAAAGTCGTCGCGTCGATGAAGCGCCAAGCCAAAGACGGGGAGTTTCGTTCTAATTTGCATCAAGGTGGCAGTGCGAGCTTGATTAAAATCACCCCAGCAGAGCGTGCTACCGCAGTGCAAGCGGCGCGTGTGATGGGATTGAATGTCTGTGGTGTGGATTTGTTGCGCTCCAACCACGGGCCAGTGGTGATGGAAGTTAACTCTTCACCGGGCATTGAAGGGATTGAAAAAGCTACTGGCAAAAATATCGCGGCGGCGATTATTGAATTTATTGAGAAGAATGCTCGTCCGCACAATACGCGGACGCGTGGTAAGGGGTGAGAGCCAAATCGCATGAAGCAAAAGTCGATTACCATTGGTGGCGTCTCGATTGCGCCGGGCGAACGTAAAACGGTGAGTTTGGAAGTAGGGCGTTTGTATACCCATTCAAAATTGAATATGCCTGTGCAAGTGGTCCATGGCAAGCGTGCGGGGCCAATTTTGTTTGTCAGTGCGGCGATTCATGGTGATGAGTTAAACGGCGTGGAAATTATTCGACGTTTGTTAAAAATTAAAACGATTGAGCGCATTCGTGGCACCTTAATTGTCGTGCCGATTGTTAATTTGTTTGGCCTGATTAACCAAAGCCGCTATCTGCCAGACCGCCGTGATTTAAACCGCTCTTTTCCCGGTTCGCCGGAAGGCTCTTTAGCAGGTCGTATGGCGCATCTTTTTTTGACCGAAATCATTGATCGCTGTACGCATGGCATTGATTTGCACACAGGTGCGATCAACCGTACTAATTTGCCGCAGATTCGCGCCAACTTGAAAGACCCTGAGACACTGGCGATGGCTCAAGCGTTCGGCTCGCCGATAATTATGGATTCTGCGTTGCGTAAAGGGTCATTGCGTGCCGCCGCAGTAAAGCGCAAAATTCCGGTGTTGTTGTATGAAGCGGGCGAAGCCTTGCGTTTTGATGAAGCATCGATTCGCGCCGGCGTAAATGGCATTTTGCACGTTATGCGCCATTTGCAAATGCTGCCGGAAGGGCGCCGTGTTGCGGCGCGCCCTAAACCGATTATTGCAAAAAATAGTCATTGGGTACGCGCGCCGCAAGGGGGGATTTTTCGCTCTTTAGTCAAAGATGGCGCACGCGTGCAAAAAGATAAAACCTTGCTTGGCGTGGTTTCCGATCCGTTTGGCGAAGATGAATTTCATGTGTTTGCGCCCTGCAGCGGAATTGTAATAGGCCAGATGGTGATGCCGTTAGTGAATGAGGGTGAAGCCTTGTTTCATATCGCGCACTTTATTCGTACCGACCTTGCTGAAGAACGTGTAGAGCATTTCTCTGACCAGTTGCAAGATATGCAAAATCAAGCTTATCAAGGTAAAGATATCCCACAAATTTAAACCTATCAAAGCGTCCTACAGCGCAGTAAAAAATTGTTCGGCATCCTGCAGGGCCATTTTTTAGTTATTTCGAGGATGTGAAAATCCGCTAAGACATTTAAGGATTGCCCTATATTTTAGGAAGACACAGAACAAGTTCTTGTTGATTTCAGTGCGGGATTGTAAGGCGCAAATTCTTCTGAGCCTGAAACCATTTGGAGTGGTTCTGTTCCTCCGCAGATATGAGTGGCCTTTCGCGTATAGAAGTGGCAATCACTGTAATCAATCCTGCTGTCACGCCGAATACGATTTTGCTGCGTCACATCTCCACCGTGACGGATATTCTGTCCGCTCTTAACTTTCGTAATTAGTTCAGGTTTTTAACGCCGCTTTTTTATTGCATAAGCGCAGTAAATTAATTGCATTTAGTGCTTTATTGTGTGGAATTTACGGATAAGTGTTGTTTCTATTTAATTTAGTATATTTACTTAATTATGAATTGGAGTATACTGGGTATAAATACTTACCATTTATGGCGAATGGTTTGAGGTGTTGGAGAGTATATGATGCAGCCTTGTCGAATTTCATTTGGAAGCCTCCTGATTGGCATCAGTTTTTTGTTCTATCTTGTGATGGGAAGCAGCTTGCCGAAAGACGTTTTAGCACACTTTATTCAATTAGTGCCGATTTGCATGATGGTTGCGGTTATTGCTATGACTTATACCGGAATTTTGATTGAAGGTAGTGCGCCTTTTAAGGTTTTTATCAGTTTTAGCAGTTTATTAATGATGATAGTGCCGTTTTATTTATCGAGCATCAGCGGTTTAAGTAGTCAAGCAATTATGTTTTTTATGTATCTTGCCGCTGTTTTTGTCATCTTGAGTTGGATGTTGATGGTGTGGCGAAACAATCATTTTGATGAGATTGAAGCCACTCAGGGTGTATTTGAGTTAAAAAGGTTTAATCCGCATTCGTAAGGGTGTTTGGTGATGTTGTTTGGACAAATTCCAATCGAATTTTTAATGGGTTGAACTTAAACAGTTTTTAGTAGTAGCCTCTTGTTGCGCACCTTGGTGCGCTTTTTTTTGTCTGGGATTTGGCAAAAAACCAATAGTTTCGCTATTGAGGCTTTCTGTTCACTTTTTCCAAGTTTTTTGGGAGAGGCGTGTCACAGTGCAGATTCGATGTTGGGCTTTTGCTTCATCGCTTTGGCGATGAATGTCGAAGCAAAACGAGAATCTGCTCTTTAATGTTTTGACGGTCGTCTAACCAAGTTAGCTGACCACGGTAACCATGCTGAGTAACCACATGATGGCAATTGAACCAAATGTGAGAATCAGTCCCCAAAGAATTGCTTGTTTACCGTTCATTATTTCACTCCTCTTGGTTTGAGCTGCGCATAGTAATCGGCAAGCGCTTTAATCTCATCATCGGTTAGCTCCTTAGTGAATTGCGCCATGCCGGCATTCACATCGTTATGGCGTTCACCGTCCTTGTATTTCTGCATTTGACGAATAAACATGCGTGGGCTGAGGCCGGTCAGCGCCGGAGTCTCGTTCATGCCGCCTTCACCGTGGGCACCGTGACAAGAGGCGCAAGGCACAATCATGCGCGAGGTGTCGCCCTTGGCAACCAAACGCACAATTGCCGGATCGACGTCGACATCTTTCTCGACATATTCGGCATAAGGCAGCGGTTGTGCGGCGAAATAGGCGGCCATATCGGCCATCTGCTGCTCGTTGTAATACTGCATGACATTTACCATAACGTGCGATTTATGGTCGACATAAAAACGCCCGGACTTGTAGTCGAGTAACATCTTATAGGTGTAGGTCGCATTTTGTCCGGCGAGGCTCGGGGTTGATTGTGTCGGGTTGTTACCGCCGACACCATGACAGCTGTAGCAGTAACCTTCCTGAGCGAGTAGTTTCCCTTTGTCAATATCGCCTTGCGGCATAGCGGCTTTGGTTTCTAGCCACTCTTTGGCCGTCCAAGGCTCGGCATGCGGCACGTTGCTCGCCATGACGCTGTTCGCGCTTAAGACGCTTAAGCCAGTCGCGATAAGTAATTTCGTTAATTTCATCAATCGTCTCCGGTCTTAATTATTCAAAAATGTCGCGGCGGAAAGCGCGCTGCCAGTTCATCGCCAGCGACGCTCGGATGTGATGCAATGCATCATTATCAAGTTCGGTTGACTGGTGACCGTACTGCTTGACGATTTTGCCGTTCTGTACGCGGAAGGTGTCGGTAATGGTCATACCGTAATCTTCGCCTGCCAGAGCAACACAATTATTGGTGTATAAGGGTTGCACCGGCGGTTTGCCGACAAACGAATTAACGATGGATTGCGCCACCGCTTTTGAGTGGTTAGAGGCCAGATAGCCGGTTTTTACCATCGGGCTGGATTCGGTCGCATCGCCGACAACGTAGACGTCTTGATCGACGCGCGAGCGATAATCCATCGGATCAATCGGTACCCATTCGTTTCCTTGAGACAATCCAGTGTCATGAGTAAATTTCGCAGCCGTATGTGCGGGGATGATATTGATCACATCCGCTTGAATGCGTTCGCCGTCCGCGGTGACTAAAGTTTTATTGGCCGCGTCTAATTGTGTGACACGTCCGCCTTTTTCCGCAGGAACCCATTCGATCATCGCGTCTTTGGTGCCGAAACCGCGCTTTTTGGTCCAGTAGTCGATGTAATGCGTTCGGAAGGTAAAGCTGTTTTTCGAATCCAGAATCAACACTTTTGCGGTTGGGTTGTGGTGGGATAACCATTCGGCAATGAAGCTGGCACGCTCATAAGGTGCCGGCGGGCAGCGGTATGGCATTGGCGGCGACGAAATGGCCACTACACCACCTTTGGGCATATTGTGAATCTGTTCGCGTAGCTTCAATGTCTGTGGACCGGCTTTCCAAGCGTGCGGGAAATCGCCTTGCGCCAACTCTTTTGAGTAGCCCTCGATGTCGCCGAACTTGTAGTCAGGCCCCGGTGCAACAATCAACTTGTCGTAGTGGATGTAGCCGTTTGCTTTGGTTTTGACGCGCTTACCGCTGTAGTCGATATCGGTCGCCAAATCGGTGACGATATTGACGGCATAGCGTGACTTGATGTTTTCATAATTCACGGTCAAATCTTCGATCGAGACAAAATCGTTCAGGACTTCATTGGAACCCGGACAGAAAACGTATTCCAAATTCGGCTCGATAATGGTGATTTTGACGTTCTTATCTAAGATACGTAGATACTTAGCGGCAGACACTCCACCGATACCGCCACCGACGATGACCACGTGCGGTGCGGTTTTCGACCAAGCTTCTTTTGAGGCGCCGAACAGTCCCATGCTCAGACCAGCGGCACCAAAACGCTTCATTAATTCACGGCGTGATAGGTTATTCATTACTGGGCTCCTTGTAGGACATTTTCATCTTTCCACGGCTTATCCGCTTGCGCGGCGAAGTAATCGGCCATGCGCTCAATCTCCGCATCGGTAAATACTTTAGCAACGTGGTTCATCACGATAGATGGGCGAACTTCGTTTTTGAAATCCTGCATCAGTTTAATAAATACATCACGCGGAATACCGGCTAGTGGCGGCATGGATTCGTCGTAAAAACGTCCAAGGGTTCCGTGACAAGCCGAGCAGTTATCGCCGAGCATTTTGCCCGGAATCGCAGGGTCTTTGGCAAACTCGTCTGCCGGAATCAGGGCACCTGAGGCATTGGCTGCGTTCATGCCGAAAAGGGCGGAAGCAGAGATTAAGCTAACTAATAATGTTTTTTTCATGCGGTACTCCTTTACTGCGCCCATACGTAGAAACCGACGACAAAGAACTGCACCAACCAAAGGGCAACCACCCAAATAGCGACGGTTCCGAGTTTTTGCACGCCGGGCCCCGGGGTGTAAATGCCGACGGTTTGACCGGCTTTCCATGCGATGGTCAGGAAGTAGCTCAGTACCACGCCGCCAACGATCGCGAAGGTTAGGAAGAATAGGCCGGTCGAGTACCAATCCATGACGATTTTGTAATCGAAGAAATCGTAACCGAAGAAACCGTTCAAGATATCGTAACGCAGGATTTCACGAGAAGTCGCCACAACCAAACCGATAACCAATGCCATAGGTAACGCCATATAGCTACACATATCTGCTGATTTACCATTCAGACGAAGCTTCGCCCACAATGCGTAACCCAGTACGGCAACACCACCGATAATGCCCCAGAAAGAAGTCGCGAAATCGCCGGCGGTTTCTTGAATGGTCATCATCCAAGCAACGTATAGTACGGTAGAGATAATCGAACCAACCAGAATCCATTTCTTGCCGACTTCCGCCGCGAAGTTTAGGTATTGCATGTCGGCATCTTCACGCACCATCTTGAAACGACGGTAGGTGACCATCATTGCACCGGCAACCGGAATCGCCATTGAGATAAAGAAGGCATAACGCCAGAAATTGTATGCGTGTAAGGTGTCACCACTGTAATCCAATTTGCCGTTTTGCATGTACCACTCTTTCCACATTTCAGGGTGCAGAATTTGTGATGTCAGGCTGTGCATAATGAAACCGACCAATAGCATCAGCGCCAAGCTGACAATCAGCGACCAGCGCGATTTCGGCTCTGCAGTTTTGTCTTCGCGCTTGTAGTTTTGGAAGTAATACAAGTACATAGCCCAGTAAGCCAAAATCAAAATAAAGATAAAGGCGATGACCCAATCGGCAGAGAGTACGTTGGACGTATACCAGTGTGGGTCATAAACCACCTGTACGAACAGTAGCGGAGCGACCCCAACGACGATGGCAACCGAAACCGAAACTTTCGCCACATCAATCATCGCCATACCTAAACGACGCCAAAGCGGGTTATTGGTATAAGCGCCATACAGAGCCACTAAAGACGTTCCTAGCAAAAGCTGGACGAATAGAATGTGCAGTGCAAAGGTCAGCACGTTAAGCCCGACGAAAATAATCGGGTAGGTTGGCAGCCCGGCAGGGTTACGCAGGGCATACATCATCTCAGTGACTTGAGCGACATTTTGAGCATCCATTATTTGCCCTCCATTAATTCAACGCTGGCCACTTTGTCAGCGGCTTTTTGCTCGGCCAGAGCGCGTTCACGTTGTTCAATTTCCATATCAATTGCCGCAGACGTTGCCGCCTCGCCACCGTCATTGTTCATCACTAGATAAGCCGCTAGGGCTTCGGCTTCCGAATCCAGCATCGGCATTTTCGGCATATAAGCGATGTTACCGGTGGTTAGAACCCCCTTAACATATTGCGCCATACGCTCTTGCGAAGTGCCTTCCGGGAAATAGCGATGCAGCGGACGGATCCCCGTTTTACTCGGTGAGTGACAGTTCGAGCAATAAGTCATGGCGATAAATTCACCGGCTTGAATCATATTGCTTTGTTTTACTTCACGCAGATGGTCCGGAGTAAATGGATGCGCTTTCAAAATACCGACTTTTTCGATGGTCGGTAGTTGTGATTTGATGTCCATGCCCGGAACATCGCGACCGATGACTTGGTTCGAGTAGACGTATTGTCCGGCAACATAAGGCTTACGCATGGATTCGCGCGCGGTTTCTTCAGGCCATAGACCGGCAACCAAAATGATAACGGTCATCGCGCCTGCAAAACCTTGCACGACCAGTTGCGGACGTAGCATGGTGATGATGAAGTACGCCAAAGTCCCCGCCAGAACAATCATCACGCTCGGACCGAAGTAATCCGGTAGACGGTTTTCCATAACAAGCAGTGCTTGATCCGGTACGGAAGTTAAGTACCACTGGAACATCGCCGCACCGGTTAAGGTTGAGATAATCCCCAGCCAGCCCAATTTACGCGCCATCTCTTTTTTAAACGCTGGGTCTTTAATGCTCGCGATAACAATCCCACCGACAACCGCTGTCATGGTGAACATAAACGCCATACGCATACCCATTTGGATAAAGGTATTGGTACCGTAGAAACCGTTTAGGTAACCACCTTCAGCAAACCACTGTTCTTTACCCGGTAGCATCATGAATGAAAGGATACCGACGATAATCACCATGGTCGCCAGAGACGCCATACCGAAAATCACCGAGATTTTCATATGGGTTTTTTTATCGACTTTACCCACTAGGTATACCAGCATATAAACACCGACTACCTCGATAACGAAGAAGACCCATTCGGTTGCCCATTTCCAAACAAACGAGTGAATCAGTGCGCCGATGCCGTTCGGGCTTGCGACTGTGGTGGAGTACCAGATGCCAGGACCGGTAATCGAACCGGCAACATAGGTAAATACCATTAAGAATAGACCGTACTTTTTGATGAAATCGAGAAGATCATCGCGGTCTTCGCGATAGGCTTTATGCGACAGGTAAGCAAATAAAAGTGCGGCACCAACCGACGTGTGCGAGGCGAGGACGTGGAAAGTTGCAATCAAAGCAACCACCCATCCGGAGCCAACAGTGGGTTCGTACCAAGTCGGATAGAGGCTGATAAAGTCCATAATAAGATCCTTTGATAAAAATTATTGATTTAGGTATAAGGATATTGAGTGTTGGCCATTGTAGAAGTGCTTTGCAAAAGTAGAAAACAAAAAAACCTTATCTTTTGCTATTCAAAAAAGTTATGGAAGGATTTGTTTTGAATTATTTGCCTGGCCATCTACCGGCTTACTAGACATTGCAACGAATACCTAAATAGATACAGAACAATTCCAGGCGACGTTCAGCTTAGAAGAATTTTGCTGTACCAAAATGATGCAAGGAACAGTTGCACACTTTCTTAGTGTTAAAAAGTGTAAACAAAAAAAAGACGAATAAACAGGTAAAAGGAATGTTTAATGAGTGCGTTTTAGCACTAAATGTTTAAAAATTACTCAAAATCAAGCGTATGGTCGGCAATTAGACTAATTGTTCTTTTGAAGGGTTGATCATAATTAAAAAAGCCGGTTTTGACTGGACGAAAACAGGCTTTTTACAAGAAGGGCTTAAGGCTTTTTTAGAAGGTAAATGTTGAACTTTTGGCGCTGTTGACTAGGTAAGCGATGTCGGTTTCAAACAAGGATTCAGTCTGGTACTGACGTTCGCTGATTCGGGTTAACACATCAGCGCTCATTGCCGGTGATTGCCCGTGAATGACCGCTAGGCGTCCACCAATGCGTAATTTGCTCAAAAACGCCGGTGGAATCTGTGCGACTGCGCCAGTCAAGACAATCACGTCGTATTCGCGATTATCAGCCCAGTCTTCGCTGGCATCGCCAATATGGAAGTTGATGTTGTCAAAATCTTTTAGGCGCTCTTTTGCTGCTTCTTGCAATGTTTTATAAATTTCGACGGTGGTCACTTCTTTAGCGAAAGTTGCCATTAATGCGGTTAAGTAGCCGCTGCCAGTACCGATTTCTAATACACTGTCATTTTCTTGAATATCGATTGCTTGAAGTATTTTTCCTTCAACTTTGGGCGCCATCATCACTTGGCCTTCGCCAATTGGAAGTTCAATGTCGCTGTAAGCCAATTTTTGTTGGGTTTCCGCGACATATAGATGACGAGGAGTGTCCATCAAAAGATCAAGAACTTTAGGGTCTAGCACATCCCAAGGACGGATTTGTTGTTCAACCATAAAAAAACGGGCTTGATCTAAATTCATAGGATAGTCCTTTTCGTTGTCATTGGCGGTGCAGCCGCTCGATTAAGTCAGGGAGCACCGAAAAATTTAGCCGGCTGATTATATCGAAAAATTCATTTTTTGAAAAATTTTCTAAAAGGAAATTCCTTGCTGGTCGTGTTTGTTAGACTTATGCAACTTAATTCAACTCAAAACGAACCAATGGCATAGTTAGATGGCAGTTTATGGCAATTCAATTGATCTTCTGAGAGGCTTGCTCGGCAAGCCCTGTAATGCTTTGTTGGAGGCTTATGACGATGCTCAGCTTTACGGTGTAAAGTTTAGCGATAGTACCCATCAGATTTGGCGACTTGAGGGGGTGAACCAAGCTGCCGTTCTGAAGTTGGCGGATTTGCCAAGGTTACGGCAACAGCCTTTTTGGCAGGGTGCACAGACGTTGTTTGCTTGGGATTTAAGTGCAGATTATTCGCGGCTCGCCGGAACTTATCGTTTTTTTGCAGAACGAGCCATGTTGTCGGTGCCGAACTTATTGGCCTGTTGTGTTGCTGATAAGGGTGGTAAGGCGGTGCTATTGACCGACTTTGTCGAGGGACAGACACTGGATGTTCAGTCGGTTTGTGCTGCTGATTGTCAGCAGTTAGCGCGGTATCTAGTGGCTATGCATCAGCTTGAGCAGCAAGGTATTGGGGGTTTGGGTGCATCGAATTGTTTGTCTTTGAGTGAGTTTCAACAGCGTATTGTGCAATTTTTACACCAGTCAGAGCGTTTACAGAGTATGGAAACTGATGAAAAAGCAGAGTTAGTGGACTGCGGGCTCAGCGTAAAACCGTTGTCTTTGGTGCCAATGGTGTTGGATTTACGTTGGGATCAGTTTGTCAGAAATCCGGAAGGTAATTTGGTGTTACTTGACCTCGATGCAGCCCTTAGCGCACCTTTGGAAATGGATTGGTTAATGCTTGAAGTGATATTGACTGCAAGCCAGATTAAAATCGTTATTCTTGAATATAAGCAAAGGGTTAGTATGCCAAGTCGAGCAGATTTGCAGCAAGTTCGGATGTTGTATCGTGCCTTGTTTTGCGGTATCGGATTGCTGGGTGATCAAGATTGGAATTGGTGGCGAAGTTTGCCACCAATACTCGATGAGATTATTGACTAGTTTGTTGTTGGGTGATCAGTTGTTTCCACTGACGATAGCCGTAAAACGCAAGCAGTAGATACAAACTAAACATAATAATCGTCACGTAGAAGCCGCTTTCCCAGTATAGATAGATGGCAGCGGCATCAATCACGATCCAGTACAGCCAGTTTTCCAAAACTTTACGAGCCATTAGTACGGTATTCATCACCGAGAAAACCGTGACCGTTGCATCCAGATAAGGTAATTGACTTGCCTCTGATGACGCTAAATACCAACCAATCAGTGCACTTAAGGTTGTACCTAGAGCGATAAAGCCGATATGAAACTTCCAACTGCGTTGATGTATCGAAACATGGGTTGCGCTTTGTTCAGTGGTCGTTGTTTTTTCCGATTGACTCCATAACCAGAAGCCGTACAGCGCCATGATTAAATAATAGGCGTTGAGTAGGGCTTGCATCGGCAATTGTCCTTCCCAAAACAGCACGGTATAAGTTAATGTGCTGACAAAAGCACTTGGCCAAGCCCATTTGGAATTTTTGGCAGCGAGAATCACATAGGCGATGCCTAAAAAAACCGCTAACCACTCCCAGCCGGATTGCGCCAGTAGCGCGTTAAACGCATTCAGCAGCCAATTGGAATCAGCAGCCACGGTAGTTAACCTTTTCGCGGTCGGTGCCAATTAGCTTAATCACAAAGACCGTGGTGGGGAGTTTTTGCAAAACCTGTTCGATTTCATTATTCATCGCACCCATCACATCAGAAAACTCGCCGTAAATATGTGTGCTCATGCTGTTGCGTTGAATCGATACTGCGCTGTGTTGTTCCATCGCCTCAATAAAATCGATGATTGGCTGGCAGTAATCTTCATGCAGTGGGTACATGCTTATATCAACTGAAATTTTCATACTAAAAGAACCTTTATTTTTTTGGGGGGGAAAACAAAAGGCCCGCGATGGACCTTTGTTTTTTGTCTTCCTAGAAGTCGTAACGGAAGTTTAATCCGAGCATACGCGGTTCACCTTTTTGGGTGTACACCATTGAGGCGTATTCGGCGCTTGGGTCATTGCCAAAATAGAAGCCACGTACATCATATTCACGATTCAATAGATTGCGTGCCCATAAGGTTAAGGTCCAGTTGTTTTCAGCATACTCTAAACTGGCATTGACCAGTTCATAGCCTGAAGATGTTTCATTATGGTTATCGGAGTAATAGAAGCCGTCTTTGCCTTCGATGTTCATTGCCAATGTCCAGTTTGCTGCGAAGTAGTATTCGGCACCAATTGAAAACTGATAGTTGGGCGCATGCGCTTGGTCGCGTCCCTCGGCAATAAAGAATTCTTCACCGTAAGTCCCTGTATAGGTGTAAGCACTCAAGCCGCTTTGCAGTAAGCCCAGTGAGCCGATGGCTCGCCACTCATCGTTTAGATGCCAATCAAACTCCGCTTCTAAGCCGTAATTGTAGCCTCGCTCGGTATTTCCCGTGTAGGCCACAAATTCTTGCTCGTCTGGATTGTAAGCGGAGTTACTGGTTTGCGGATTGTCACGCCATGAGTAAAACACGGTGATGCGAGTTTTTAGCGCATTGTCCATGAAAGATGAATTTAATCCGGTTTCGAGGTTCCACAAATATTCGGGCGTGAAGTTGCGATATTGAGAGTCTAGCAGGGGGCTACTATTCACGCCGCCGGCTTTGAAGCCACGCGAAAGTGAAGTGACGCTGTTGTGCAGTGGGTTGATTTGGTATTGAGCCGCCAGTTTGCCGCCAAATAAGGTTTCATTGACTTGATTATTTTCACCGTTTGAATCGGTGTAATCCGATTCATAGCGCTCACCGCGTAGCCCAAAGCTGTATGTCAAGGCAGGGGTGGCGTGATAATCCAATTGGCCATAGAGGGCGCTGTTGATCGTATCAAACTGGCTGGTTGTTACCGTTGTTGGTGTGTTGCCATCCGCAGTGTCTTTATCGCGATTACGTACTAAACCTTCATCTTGACGGTTTTGATAAGCGCCAATAACCCAGTCTGTAGTGTTATTGAAAATACGCCCTTGTTCAGAAGACAGCAAGCGCACTTCTGCGGTGCTGTTTTGGCGATCGCGAAGGTATTCGTCAAAATAATTGTACGGATAAAGATTCTCATCAAATTTACCGGCATAGACCCAGTCTTCATCATAGCTATACTCAATGTCTGAGTTACTTGCTGATAAGGTGGTTTGCATAATCACGGCAGGATTGATTTTCCAAGTCGCTTTTACTGACAGGGCGCTGGAATCCAGCGCGTCTTTACCTGGAGTATCCGACTCAGTGGTATAGCCATTTTCAAGGTTGAAGGCGTCGTAGCCGTTATTGGTTTTGATGTGCATAGCGGTGATATCAAAGGTTAAGGTATCACTAGCGAACCATTTGAACTGGGCTCTGGCGGCCATTTCATCTTGGTTATTGGTGTCATCGCGTTCAAGGTATTCATTGGTGATGTAACCGTCTGATTGATGACTGTGAACGCCCAGTCGACCCAATAATTTGTCTTCGATAATCGTGCCGCCGATTGCTGCTTCTGTCGTGCTTGTGTTGTAGCTGCCAAACCCTTGTGAAACATAACCTTCGGTGTCTTTGGTCGGTTCATTGCTAGTGATAACGACCATTCCGGCCATGCCGCTTGCGCCAAATACGGTTCCCTGTGGGCCGCGTAAAATTTCCACTTGTTTGGTGTCGAAAAGGAGGCCGGCTGAACCGGTTCTGCTGTAATCAATCCCGTCAATCGATAAACCAACGGAAGGGTTGATAGGCGTTTCAAATTGACTGCGTTCGCCAATGCCGCGAATTTGCACGTAATTGCCGCGTGATGCACCGCTTGCAAAGTTAACATTTGGCGCAAGGTTTAACGCGTCTTGCATATGTTGTGCGTTGCGTTTGTTCAATTCAATGCTGTCAATTACGGACACGCTTGTGCTGCTGTTTTCAATGTCGGTTGCACGAAAATCCGCATTAACGGTGACGGTTTCTAATTCAGTCTGTGCAATGGCTGTTGAACTGATAGCGGTCAGTAGGGCACTGAGGAGAAGTTTTCTTTGCATGGTTTTTCCTTACAACAAATGCCAGATTGATAAAATATCAATCGCACCTCGTAAGAAGAAAAACAGAAAAAATGCGACATCAAAAATGTCGGTTTTGCTATGTTTGCCATCCCTACGCCAGTATTATCCGGATCAGGTGCTTAAGGGTCTTTCGCAATGAAATCTCAGGCCGGATGTTCGGCCTCCCCTTGGCATGATTTGAGTTAATTAAATGTTAAACAGTTAAAATATGCTGAGGATTTTACTCCTGAATGTGAAAAAATTAAAATTTATCGCTTGCTTAAGCGAAAAGTGTCCTGATTGTGGTGCTTTTACATGGGACCCCATTGATTTACTGGTGACTAAATGCCGATTGATAGCATGACCCAGAGCTATGTTATGATGTTTAAATGATTGTTTAATTCCGTTTTTAGAGGTTCCTTTGTCAGAAGCCAGTGTTACCAAAGAAATTGTCGAACGCCTTGCTGAACTGGGTGACTTACCGCATATTCCGGATGCGTTAATCAAGCTGGAAAAACTGTTGTCCGATGAATCCAATGCCGATATTGATGACATCGTTAATTTGATTGCGATGGACTCACGCTTAACGGCAGGTATTATTTTTATGGCGAACACCGCCAAGTACTCTTTGGGTTCGCAGGTAAATGATCTGTTTGAAGCGGTCATTCGTATTGGTTTGCACGATGTGCGGATGTTGGCGTACGCCATCAGTTATCAGCAGTCTTTTAAACGTAAGCCACCGTTTAGTGAGGAGCGTTTTATGCGCCAAGCGATGCTTAGCGCACTGATTGGTCAAAATTTGGCAGAATTATGTAAGCTTAATCAGGGCGAAGCGTTTTTGTGCGGCCTGTTACGCGACATTGGTATTTACTTGTTAGCCTTAGAAAATCGTGATAAATATCAAGAAGTTTTGACGAAAGTTGATTTTAATATCCTCAAATTACCCGTGCATGAAAATAAAGCATTTGGCACCTATCATGCCCTGATGAGCGCACGACTATTACAGTTATGGAATTTTTCACAAGAGGTCATTATGGGTGTGGCCTATCATCATATTCCAGACAAGGTGAAAGAGGGTTTTTCGGCTTATGCTTATCTTACATACCTCACTGAGATTGGCGCATTCAAATTAGGTGTCGACAATGGAATTGGTGAAATACCTCCAGAGTACTGGCCGAAAGTAGATGAAAAAGTGGACGTTGCGTTAGAAGAGCTGAATGTATCCAACGAGCATTTTGAATCGGTCTTGCAAAAATCTTTTGTCGAATTTAATCACCTTAGCCCCAGCAACAATGTCAATTAAATAAGCCCAAATTAAGTCTCGATTGTCTCTTGTAAAGAGGGAGAGACGTGTATTCTGGGCTTGTTATCTCTTTTGCGCTTTACGACGTTCATCGCATTTTTTGCAAATATTTTCTTTAGCTAGACAGAAAATGCTAATATTATGTGTTTTTTAATTTAAACGCATAATATTAAAGAGATTCCCTTTATGCCAATCATCACTTTACCTGACGGGTCAACAAAAGAATTTGAGCAAGCAGTGTCTGTTATGCAGGTTGCGGAAAGCATCGGTACCGGCTTAGCAAAAGCGACGGTCGCGGGGCGTGTTAACGGCACCCTGAAAGATGCGTGTGATTTAATTACCCAAGACGCAACGCTTGAAATTGTGACCATGAAAGACGATGACGGCATACATATTATGCGCCACTCTTGCGCGCATTTGTTGGGGCACGCGCTGAAGCAGCTTTATCCAGATGTCAAAATGGCAATCGGACCGGTTATCGATAATGGTTTTTACTATGACATCGATATGGAGTACAAGGTTACGCCGGACGATTTAAAAACCATTGAAAAGCGCATGAATGAACTGGCGAAAACTAAATACGCGGTTGTTAAGAAAGTGCTGCCGCGTGACGAAGCGATTAAGACCTTTGAAGAACGTGGCGAAGATTATAAGTTGGAATTGATTCGAGATCTGCCAAATGAGAGCCAGTTCGGTTTCTATTTCCATGAAGAATACGTTGATATGTGCGTTGGTCCGCATGTGCCAAATATGTCTTTTACCAAAGCGTTCAAGCTGACGCACGTTGCCGGTGCTTACTGGCGTGGTAATTCTGAAAACAAGATGTTGCAACGTATTTACGGTGTGGCCTTTGCCAATAAAGACGATTTGGCAGACTATCTGAAAATGATGGAAGAAGCGGAAAAACGCGATCACCGTAAATTGGGTAAAGCACTTGACCTATTCCATGTTGATGAAGTCGCGCCGGGGATGGCTTATTGGCATCCAAAAGGGTATACCCTTTATCGCGTTGTAGAAGAGTACATGCGCGGCCAGTTAGTCGCTAACGATTATGACGAAATTCGTACCCCATTTATTATGGACCGTTCGCTATGGGAAAAATCGGGTCACTGGGACAAGTTTAAAGAGAATATGTTCACCACGGAAACCGATAATCGCGATTATGCGGTGAAGCCGATGAACTGCCCCGGACATATTCAGGTTTACAACCAGCATTTACGCTCTTACCGTGATTTACCAACGCGCATTGCTGAATTTGGAACAGTGCATCGTAACGAGCCTTCGGGAACGCTGCATGGTTTGATGCGTGTGCGTTCGTTTACCCAAGATGATGCGCATATTTTTTGTACGCCGGAACAGATCAAATCGGAAGTGCAAGGCTGTATCGATTTAGTGTATGAAACCTATAAAGATTTCGGTTTTGATAAGATTGCGGTGAAGTTCTCAACTCGTCCTGAAATGCGCGTTGGTGCAGATGAAGTTTGGGATTTAGCGGAAGCTGCGCTGGAAGAAACCTTGAAAGATGCCGGTCTTGACTATGCTCTGCAACCGGGCGAAGGTGCTTTCTATGGCCCGAAAATTGAGTTCCAATTGAAAGACTGTATTGGCCGTGTTTGGCAGTGCGGTACGATTCAGTTGGATTTCTCGATGACACAAGCTGAACGCTTAAATGCGGTGTACGTTGATTCAAATAACGAGAAAAAACATCCGGTGATGATTCACCGTGCGATTTTAGGATCGCTGGAGCGTTTTGTCGGAATTTTGGTCGAGCATTACGAAGGAAAATTCCCAACGTGGTTGGCGCCCGTGCAAGTCGTGATTGCCTCAATTTCTGAAGTTCACAATGAATATGTGCAAGATTTTGCGAAAAAACTGCAAAAACATGGCTTTAGGGTCGAAACAGACTTGAGAAATGAAAAGGTTGGGTTTAAAATTCGCGAGCACACGATGCAACGTGTACCATACATCTTGGTTGTAGGTGACCAAGAGAAAGAGCAGGGCTCGGTTAACGTCCGTGCTCGTGGCGGCCAAAACCTAGGTTCATTCGATTTCGAACAGATTATTAAGTTACTGTTAGACGATGTCGCCAATCTTGGCCGAGTGGTGGAATCACCCGACACCCAAAACTAATTTTTAACAACTGGAGGATATTGCTATCGCAATTCGTAGAGGTGGTCGTCCTAGACCGCAACAACCTGAAGCGCCAAAAGATCGCATTAATCATGCAATTATTGCTAAAGAAGTTCGATTAATCGATGCAGCCGGCGAACAGGCAGGTGTCGTTTCAATTCAAGACGCTTTAGCAGCGGCAACTGAAGCGGGTTTAGATTTAGTCGAAATTGCAGCCAAAGCAAGTCCTCCGGTTTGCAAAGTAATGGACTATGGCAAGTATTTGTATCAGCAGCAGAAAAAAGCGCATGAAGCAAAGAAAAACCAAAAACAAGTTCAAGTTAAAGAAGTTAAATTTCGCCCAGGAACTGAGGAGGGGGATTATCAGGTCAAGCTACGCAACCTGGTGAAATTCCTAACTAAGGGAGATCGTGTCAAGGTAACTATTTGGTTCCGTGGCCGTGAAATTACCCATAAGGAACTGGGATTGAAAGTATTGGAGCGCGTGCGCGAAGACATTCAGGAAATCGGTGCTGTTGAACAGATGCCGAAGATGGAAGGTCGTCAAATGCAAATGATGGTTGCTCCAATCAAAAAAGGCTGATTAGCTCGCTAATTTAAGCCAACTACAACAGCTGGGGCGTTTCATTCATATGGGCGTTTCCGGTGCAGCTCCCTCAGTGCTGTTCGTTGTTTCCATGTGGCCTCGCTAAGAGGCTAGTTAAGAAATCAAGTGGTGTTTCGACACTCACTTAAATGCGGAGTTTTATTTCATGCCAAAGATGAAATCTAACAGCAGCGCACTTAAGCGCTTCAAGAAAACTGGTTCTGGCCGTTTTAAATGTAAACAGGCTCACCTACGTCACATTCTTACTAAGAAAACGACAAAGCGTAAACGTCAGCTACGTTCTGGTAGCATGATTCACGATCACGATGTGGCAATGGTTCGCCGCATGTTGCCTTACGCTTAATAGGAGAGATTGAAAAATGGCAAGAGTTAAAAGAGGCGTGATTGCACGTCGTCGTCATAATAAAGTACTAAAAGCGGCAAAAGGTTATTTCGGTGCTCGTCGCAAGGTTTTCCGTGTTGCTCGTCAAGCGGTAATCAAAGCGGGTCAATATGCATACCGTGACCGTCGTCAAAGAAAGCGTCAATTCCGTCGTTTATGGATTGCGCGTATTAACGCTGCAGCTCGTATGAACGGTATGACGTACAGCCGTTTTATCGACGGTTTGACAAAAGCGGGTATTCAAGTAGACCGTAAGGTTCTTGCAGACATCGCAGTGCATGATGCAGCAGCGTTTACTGCCATTGCTGAACAAGCAAAAGCAGCGCTAGTGTAAGTCGCACATTCGCAAACCGGTAAAATGGTTTCGTTAAAAGTAGGGGGCTCTGGTCCCCTATTTTTTTGTGCTATTTTGTTTTTTCCAAGTCTTTATAAAAGAACGGGTTATTACGTTTTTTAGAAAACGAACCCCCTTTATTTCGGATATAATCCTTTGTTTTATAAAGAATTTTAAGCTGTTTTAGGACTTAAGAAATCATGCAAGAAGAGTTGCAAAGCATTATCGCGGCTGCCAAAGAAGCGATTACAGAGGTTCAAGATTTAACTAAGCTCGATGAATTGCGCGTGCAGTTTTTAGGTAAAAAAGGGGCGTTAACCGAGGTGATGAAAACCCTTGGTAAATTGTCGCCGGAAGAGCGTCCTAAAGCAGGGCAGGTTATTAACGAAGCCAAGCAAACCGTGCAGTCGTTGTTAAACGAAAAGAAACGTCAGCTTGATGATGCACAGTTAATGCAAAAACTGGCAGAAGAAACGGTTGATGTGACTTTACCAGGACGCGGTGTCGATGTTGGCAGTTTACACCCAGTAACGCGCACCTTGAATCGGATTGAAACCTTATTCTCAAAAGCCGGATTTACGGTAGAAACAGGGCCGGAAATCGAAGATAACTGGCATAACTTTGAGGCGTTGAATATTCCGGAAACTCATCCGGCACGCGCAATGCATGATACTTTTTACGTCAATGAAAACACGGTTTTGCGCACTCACACTTCCGGTGTGCAGATTCGCACTATGGAAAACAAACAGCCGCCGTTGCGTATTATTGCACCGGGGCGCGTCTATCGTTGCGATTCAGACCAAACTCATACACCGATGTTTCATCAGGTAGAAGGTTTGATTATTGAGAAAAACGCCAGTTTTTCGCAACTCCGCAGTTTGCTGATTCAATTTTTACGTGAGTTTTTTGAAGACAACGATTTGCAAGTGCGTTTCCGTCCTTCATATTTCCCGTTTACCGAGCCTTCTGCAGAAGTCGATATTTCCACTACCTTATTTGGTGAAGGGCGTTGGTTAGAGGTATTGGGTTGCGGTATGGTGCATCCGAAAGTGCTGGAAAACGTCGGTATTGATCCGAACGAATACACCGGTTTGGCTTTCGGTTTGGGTGTGGAGCGCTTAGCGATGTTGCGTTACAACGTCAAAGACTTACGTCAGTTCTTTGAAAACGATCTGCGTTTCCTAAAACAATTTAACTAAACACTGCGGCAAGCGATAAAGAAAAGGCACTGAAAAAGATGAAATTTAGTGAGAATTGGTTACGTCAATGGACCAACCCAGAGTGGGATGCGAACGAGTTAGCTGAAGCGCTCAGTTTAGCCGGTTTGGAAGTCGATGCCGTTGAACCGGTTGCTGGACAATTTAGTCATGTGGTGGTTGCTCACGTGGTGTCGATGGAAAAACATCCTGACGCAGATAAGTTGAACGTGACACAAGTTGATGTCGGCCAGAGTGAATTAGTGCAAATCGTCTGCGGTGCAAAAAATGTCGCACCTGGGCAAAAAGTGTGTTGCGCGATGGTCGGCGCGGTTTTGCCGGGTGATTTTAAAATCAAAAAAGCGAAACTTCGCGGTGTACCGTCTAACGGTATGCTGTGCGGTGCCAGTGAAATTGGTTTGCCAGATGACGGTGTTGACGGTTTGCATTTGTTGCCTTCAGATGCGCCAATCGGTATGGATGTGCGTGACTATTTGGATTTAAATGACACCTCTTTGGATGTTGATTTGACCCCAAACCGCGCGGATTGCTTCAGTGTTTTAGGGATCGCACGTGATGTTCATGCCATCAGTGCGGCACCTTTTAAGGTTCCGTTCGTAGAGTGTGAGATGGCTGGTTCAGAGCCTTGTTCCGTGGCGATTCAAGTGGCAGAACCTAAGGCGTGTCCAAAATATTTAGGGTGCGTGGTCAGCGGCTTTAACCCTCAAGCAGCAACGCCTGTTTGGATGAAGCAGCGCCTGGAACGTTCCGGTTTGCGTCCGCTGAGCTTAACGGTTGATATTACCAACTACGTTCTGCTGGAAATGGGTCAACCGATGCACGCCTTTGATTTAGCGAAATTGCAAGGAACGGTGCAAGTGCGCATGGCGCAAGCGGGTGAGAAACTGATAACCCTCGATGAGAAAGAGATTACTCTCAAAGAGGGTACTTTGGTAATCGCCGATGATAGTGGTGTGATTGCGCTTGCGGGTGTGATGGGTGGCCTAAGTACCTCAGTCACCGATGCAACGAGTGCGATCTTTTTTGAATGCGCGCATTTTGCGCCTTTGGCGATTACCGGAAAAGCGCGTGCCTATGGCTTGCATACCGACTCATCGATGCGCTTTGAGCGTGGTGTTGACCCAATGTTGCCGGAGCGTGCTTTAAATCGTGCTTTGAGCTTGCTGTTAGAAATCGCCGGCGGTGAAGTGTCGCAAATTTCGGCGCATATCAGCGATGAGTATATGCCGAGTGTGGCGCAAATTACGCTTCGTGAACAAACGCTGGTCGAGAAGCTTGGTGTTGCCGTTCCTGCGGAAACGGTCGAGGCGATTTTTGAGCGTCTTGGTTTTAGCGTTGTGCGCATAGCTGATGGTTGGTTGCTAACCGCGCCATCCTATCGTTTTGATATGCAAATCGAGATGGATTTGGTCGAAGAAATTGGCCGTGTTTATGGCTATAACAATTTGCCAGAAGATCCGGTTATGGCGCCGATTACTTTGCGCGAGTTGCCAGAGTCTGAACAAGAGTTGATGGCACTTAAAATTGCATTGGTACAAAATGGTTATAACGAAGTGGTGACTTATTCGTTTGTTGAGGAGAAGAAGCAAATCGCTTTGGCGCCGGACTTGCCTTATGTGCTGTTGCAGAATCCGATTTCGGAAGATATGAAAGCGATGCGCACCACGCTTTTCCCTGGTCTTCTACAAAGCATTGCTTACAATCAGAATCGCCAGCAAGGGCGTGTTCGTGTGTTCGAATCTGGTTTGGTCTTCTATAAAAACGATCAAGAAGCCACTGGCGCAACGCAAGTACCGATGTTAGCGGCCGCGATCGTTGGTCCTGTAGCGGCATCCGGTTGGGATGAAAAGTCACGAAATGCTGACTTTTTTGACCTGAAAGGCGATGTTGAAACCTTGCTACGTATGAGCCATCAACTTGGTAAAATTCGTTTTGAGGCTTGCCGTAATCCCGCACTGCACCCAGGTCAGTCAGCCTCTTTGATGAAAGATGGTAAGGAAGTTGGGGTTATTGGTCAATTGCATCCGCAATTGCTTAAAACCATGGGGGTTTCAGGCACCGTGTTCATGTTCCAGATTCGCCAGGATGCCTTGATGACGATGGACGTTCCGGCGGCGCAAGGGATTTCTAAGTTTCCAGAAGTACAGCGTGACTTAGCTTTTGTGGTTGAACAATCTTTGCCAGTGCAACAGTTGTTGGATGCGGTGCACGTTGAATCAGAAATTTTACGCAATGTTGAAATTTTTGATATTTATCGTGGCCAAGGTGTTGAACCAAATCAGAAAAGTGTCGCGCTTACCTTGAAATTACAACATCAAGAACGCACTTTAGAAGATGCAGAAGTGGAAGCGCTGGTTGCTCGCATTCTGCAGGTTGCTAAAGATACCGTTAATGCACAACTACGTTAAGGATCAGAAGAAAAGTGATTAGGGGTACAAGTATGTCTGAAGAATGGGCAGATAGTAATACTTTAACCAAAGCGCAAATTGCGCAACAACTGTCCGATACATTCGGTTTTAATAAACGTGAATCAAAAGACTTGGTTGAACAGTTCTACGAAGAAATCAGCGATGTGTTGGTGTCCGGAGAGCAGATAAAATTATCTGGATTTGGAAATTTTGAACTGCGTGATAAAGCATCGCGTCCAGGAAGAAATCCAAGAACCGGTGAAGATGTTCCTATTTCGGCAAGAAGAGTGGTAACATTTAAACCTGGTCAAAAATTACGCGCGCAAATAGACAGTTTTGATGGTAGCAACTAAGACAAAATCTTTCGATTTAGACTCGATTCCCGCTAAAAAGTACCTCACCATTGGTGAGGTATCGCGCTTTACTGGTATTAAAGATCATGTATTGCGTTATTGGGAACAGCATTTTGTTCAGTTAACGCCATCTAAACGTAGCGGACGTCGTTATTATCAACGTGATGACGTCCTGCTGATTATTGAAATCAGTCATTTGTTAAATGACGAAGGTTTGACGATTGCCGGCGCACAGAATCGTTTAGCAAAACAGCCAAAAAATGGGCTTTCTGCTGAGGCACCTGCTCAGCAGTCGCAACAAACGGATGGCGCACTTGCTCCTCTGGTTTTAGCCGTAAAGTGCGATATCGCTCAGTTACAGCAAGCGCGGCAAATTGCGGAAGTGCTTCAACAACAGATCCATGCCTTTCAAAAGCATCTCGAAGAAAATTATTAATCCTTGCTGTGAATCTTTCATTAGCTGGTTATAATACGCTCTTCAAAAATTAAGTGCTCAAAGCACTGTCTCAAAATCGGGGTGTAGCGCAGTCTGGTAGCGCACCACACTGGGGGTGTGGTGGTCGCAGGTTCAAATCCTGTCACTCCGACCAATTTTTCTTTTAAAAACAATCTCTTACATAGCCTGTGAAAGTCTTATTTTCTCAATAACTCCTTTCTGGGATTTATTAGGGACATATTATTCAAATACTTTCTTTATCGTACTGACCAAAAATGCATCTCAGTCAGCAATCACACAAACGTAATCAGTTGTATTGATTTGCTTATAATTTTCAAAGATTGAGCAGTTCTTTAAGTTGAATGGGTTGAAAGTCCGTTTTTTCCCATGACACATTTCGTTCACGAGTTTTATCGGTAAAACCGTCATTGGAATGTACGTGACCGTGGATATTGAAAGCACATTGCTCTGCAATAAATAATTGAGCCATGGCATCACGGGTCGCTTTGGCTTTACCTCGAGTAAATGGATCTTCGCTAACCAGCGGGTAATGACTAAAAAATACTTTTTGATTAGCGAACGTTTTAATCAGTCCACTGACACCGATTGGCTCGGATAATTTCCCTGCTTCTTCAATCAGTTGAAACCTTTCAGGAAATTGTTTTTGATATGCACGATACCAAGGCACGTTTTTCACATCATGGTTGCCGATTAATAACACAATGCAACCATTGAGCTGTTCTATGACACTCTTACCTTTGAAGGCAAAATCCCCTAGATGCAAGACTAAATCTGTTTTGTCCACTAGGCGATTCCATTGATGAATCATCCATTCATTTTGGTTGGAAAAGCCATCCGCTTGCATCGCAGCTGCTCGAGTAGGTTCATACGTTAAGATGGCCTCATGTCCAAAGTGCGTATCTGACACAATCCAAGTGTCTAGGTTGATTTGGTCGCTGAGTTTTGTCATGGTTTAGCGTTTATTTCCTGAGTTGGTTTGCTTTTGGTTTGTTAGTTGAATATTCAGGTATTTGCTGGCAATGGTGCGTTTTGGCCGCGTTTTTATCGTTAGTCGGCGGATAGTTAGGATGTCGTTTCAATTACTTCCAATAGCGTTTAATCAATTCCGCGGCGTGCAAGCAAAAAAACGCTTTGTTTTGGGGTCCTTGAATCTGCGTGGTCGGGTTGGTTAGTTCAGGGAAAAGAGTGTACAAGATTTGTGCGGGAATCATATAGTATAGGTCAGTGATGTCGTTGTAGTGACGAAATTGCGCAAGGTCTAAATAAGGTTTTAGGCTTGCTGGAAAAGACTGTTGTGGGTAGTTTCCTTCGGTGGCGGTCATTTCAAATAAATAGCTGCCGCTGTAAAAAATATCAACTTGGGCGGTGTCATTTTCACGACTCTGCAACACAAAAAAGTGCAAGTATTGCTGTTCGGTGTCCAAAAACAATCCCAATAGTGGATGGTTCGGAGTTTGCCGGAGCATTTTAATGGCTTGCAGATAGTTCATGAGTTTTCAGTTTGTTGCTTGGCATAAGACGTTTTGTCGTTTCAATTTGGATAAAAAATAAGCGCCTGAGAAAAGTTTCTGAGGCGCTTATTTGATAACAACTTGGAAGCTTAGGAACTGACAATTAGCTTAACTGTGAATTGTGTAGGTGGTGCCTGAAGCCTTACATTTTAGAACCATTTGCTGTTTTAGATCGGCTTTAAACAAGTTAACAGGTTTTAAGTTCAACTCTCCTCCTGCGCGGGTCATCACGTTCTTAAGTTCCGCAGATTGAGGTTTTTCAATATACCCCGCGTGAATTTCGTCGATGACAGAGAAGTTTTCAATATTTTGCAGTGTAATTTTCATATTTACGCCCATTCAAAAGTTGCAGGGTTTTGCACAACCAATCAAAAAACCAAGTGGATTGAAAGGTTATTGAGCATGAATTATATCGGCGCTTAGCAAATAATTCACTTGGCAATACTGCGTATTTAACTAGAGAGGTGGGCTGATAAACTATTTCGGACGGGAATACTGTTAGGAAAACTTCTTAAGAAACTCTCAAATCCGTTTGAGAGTGGGGAAGAAAAGCGGTTTTTGAATGCTCTAGGCTTAGGCTCTTTGGCGGTAGCTATCGGCAGCTAAATAGCAGCCTCCAACAATCAGTGCGACTGACCAAGCAATAATCAAGCTGATGGCAATCAAGGTAATCCCTTTAGTCATATCGTGTAACAGTGTGGTGTAGGCTCCATACCAAAACAAGAGAATAACGTTAATGCCGCCAAAAAATTGGGTAAAACGACCGGTTTGTAATAACAGTTTTGCAGTCATGACGTAATTCCTTCCAGTCAAAAGTTAAAGGTAAATGCGTAAAAGTTAGTATTAATTTACACTTGATACGTAATAATTACAATTAAATTTTTTAACCCGAAGGAAAAGAATCGTTACCCCATTGTTGAAAGATAGCGTTTAAGTTGGTTGGCGCTCATGCGTAAATAAGGGCGCTGCGATAGATAACCCACCAATAACAGAATGCTACTGCTACCGATAAATGTAATTAGCCAGAGCTGGGTTGACAAAGCGGGTGTGCTATCGAAAAGTTGAACACTAATGATTACACTGATGGTTTGTGCAAAACTGGCGGCGAGTAACGCTGCTAACAATCCAAGTAGCATAAATTCACTTAGCCCGATTAGCATAATTTGTTTATTACTGGCTCCGAGTGTTCGCAGTAGCAGCCATGTCTGTATGCGCGCCTGTTGGCTGGCTAAGGTTGCGCTAAATAAGACCGCAATACTGGCCGCAAACGTGAAAAAGAACAGTGCACTGACGCCAGAAGCCGCTTGCTCCATAATCTCTCGAATTTGTTCAATAAGCTGTTGAACATCGACTAAAAGCGCGCCAGAAGCCTGTTGTGCTAATTGTTGGGTGAGTGCATTGCGAGTGGCTTGGTTATCAATATACAGACTACTGAGATAACTGATTTCCAGTGGTTGCGCAGGATTTGGATCCACAATAAAAAAGAAGTTCAAACGGAAACTTTGCCAATTGAGGCTGCGGATAGTGCGTACCTGATAATGCTGTTCTCGGCCAGCAAAATCAAAGGTGAGTGTATCCCCAAGTTGGATATTAAACGCCCCTGCAATGCCTTGTTCGACGCTGACCCCGAGTCCATTGTATTGGTTGCTGGGCAGTTGCGCGATGACTTGATTATATTGCGGCATTTGTTCGTTGACCGCGATATTCGCTTCGCGCTGTAACAAGCGTTGTGCCCGCTCGGTGGTGAGGTTTTCAGCTTTTAAAGTCTGATTATTTTTAGCAATCAAGCGGCCACGCGCTACGGCAACAAAATCCGGGGTTAGCTCGTGTTTGGCGAATATTTCTTGCACATCATTGACTTGATAGGGCTGGACATTCACTAAAAATGTATTCGGAGTTTGAGTTGGCAAACTGTTTTGCCAGTTGTTGATTAGATCTTGGCGTACAAACGTCATTAAAATCAGTACAAATAACACCAGTCCGATGGCAACTAATTGAATTTTTAGCAATTCCGGCTGTTTGAGCAGTGCTGTAATTGCCAATCGAAGCCAGCCGCGAGTGCCGCCATGAATTTTTTTCAGTCCCCACAAGAGTGCGTTGGCACAGAGATAAAACGTCAGACTCAAGGTCATACCAATCGCCAGTATCCAAATGAGAAAATCGATTTGTACGATGAGGCTCATTAACCCCAGCATCAATCCAAAAGAGATTAGCCAGTGGCGGAGCTGCTGGCGATTGGTGGTTTGTTTGAAGACCTGCAAAGGCGAGGTCTGCATCGCGCTTTGGTAAGCCTGCCAAGCAAAACTCCATAACACTAACATACCGCTGATTAACCCTAATAGGGCGGCATTGAGATAGCTGACGTGGACAAAGGGCGTAAACAGCGTTTGCAGCCATGGCGTTGCTAACAGGATAAGTCCGATGCCAAGCAGTACGCCGAGTAAGCTACTGCTCAAGCCAATCCAGAAAAACTGCCATGAAAATAAACGGCGCAGCGTCTTGTCGCTGGCTCCGAAAGCGCGCAATAAGGCAAGGGTGCTACGCCAGCGATTCAGATAAAAACGGCTGGCAATGAGAATGCTCAAGCCGGCGACAAATACCGCCGATAGTGCCGCTAAATCTAAAAACAGCCATGCGCGGTCCAAGGTTTTTTGGAGGTCTTCGTTAGGAGCCTGTGCTGAAATTAAGTCGACAAACGGAGGATTTTGCTGTTTGAATTGCGCGCTGAATTGTTGAATGTCGGCGGTGCTACCTGCCAGCGCGAGTTGATAGGTTATGCGACTCCCTGGGCCGATGAGTTCGGTTGCAGGTAAATCGCTCAGCGACATAATAACCTGCGGCGCAAACTGGGTCATCGGATTGAGCAATGCATTTGGTTCAACGGCACCTGCAAGAGAGAAGTGTTTTTGGCCCAGAAGCACCTTGCTATCACTTTGCAGAGAAAGCATTTGAATTAATTTAGGTTCAATCCAGATGGTTCCAGTGCTAAGCGGATGAAAGGGAAGTTGCGGATTTAAAGTTCTTTCGCCTCTAAGCGGTTGACTGTTTTCTAGCGCAGTTAAGTTCACCAGTTGAAAAGCTTCTTGTGGTTGTTCGACCATCGCCATGGTGACAAAGCTGAGGCTTTTTTGGCTGCGTAAGTTGAGTGCTTGCGCTTGTGTTTGCCAAATCTCATCCAGTGGTCGTGAAGAGCGTAATACGATGTCGGCCCCCAAGCTATCCGCGGCTTTTTGCAACATGCTTTGTTTGATGCTTGCGCCCAGATGACTAATCGCGGTTAAACTCATGCTGGCGATGGCAATCGCGACAAATAGCCAAAGCCAATCGCCGCGTTTAAAACTGCGATAAAACCAACGCCAAGCGGTGACGGATTCGTTGAAATGATGCGCTGTCATTGAGCTATCCTAACAGTATTAAGAGTGTGGCCACGGTGTGAGTTGCCCGTGTTGCAGTTGCAGAACTTGCTGGCACTGGCGGGCATAATTCATATCATGGGTGACCAGAACTAAGGTTGTTTGGTGGGTTTGATTGAGTTCGAAAAGCAGTTGCTGAATTTGCGCTGCGGTGTGTTCATCTAAATTGCCGGTGGGTTCATCGGCAAATAAAATAGTTGGCGTGCTGACAAAAGCGCGGGCAATCGCCACACGTTGTTGCTCTCCACCAGAAAGTTGGGCTGGAAGATGATGCGCGCGTTTGCTCAGTCCAACTTTATCCAATGCATCGAACGCTTTTTCGCGAGCACTGTCGACTTGGAACAGTTCCAATGGCATTAAAATATTTTCCAATGCAGTCATGCTGGAAAGCAGTTGAAAATTCTGAAACACAAAACCGACCTGTTGAGCGCGAATCTGTGCGCATTGATCTTCGTTTAACTGACGTAAACTGTGGCCAAGTAAAGATACTTCGCCATCAGATGGTTTTTCAAGGCCGGCCATAATTGACAGTAAGGTTGATTTCCCGGAACCGGAACGTCCAACAATGGCCACGGTCTGTTGTGCTGCCAGCGAAAGGTTGCAGTCGGTTAAGATATCCAGTGTTTGTTCATCAGTGCGGACTCGATAACTGATATTCTCTAGTTCTAATACAGGATGGATGATTTCGGTATGGGCTGTTTTCATAAATTTTTCCTAGAAATACATCGCTAAACGGGTAAATGATGAAGATTAAGACACAATTCAGCATGATCAATAACGCCTTTTTCAGTGCAACGCTACTTTGTCTGGTTTTGCTTAATCCTAGTGCAGTCACTGCGCAACAGCAAGCGGCAGAGGTTGGGCAAATCAGTAAGATTTCTCCACCGGCGTCCGTGTTGGTTTTTGGCGATAGTTTAAGCGCTGCCTATGGCATTGATAAAACTCAAGGTTGGGTTGCTTTATTAGCGTTGAGATTGCAGCAATTAAATTCGGAAATCAGCGTGCATAATGCGAGTCTTAGCGGAGAAACAACCTCGGGCGGTTTACAGCGCTTGCCAAAAACCCTTGCTGAAATACAGCCCCGCTTGATGATTTTAGAACTCGGCGCAAACGATGCATTGCGCGGGCAAAACTTGCTACAAACCAAGGCCAATTTAGAACAGATGATTCAAGCTTGTCGCCAACAAGCCAACGGCTGTCAAGTGCTGTTGCTCGGCATTCGTTTGCCGTCGAATTACGGTCCAGCTTATGAGCGGCTATTGAGTAAAGTTTATCGGGGTTTAGCGCAAAAATATGAACTCAGCTTTGATCCGTTTTTCTTAGAAGAGGTTGCTCTGGAGCCGAACATGATGCAAGCCGATGGATTGCATCCAACAGCGGCGGCGCAAAATCTGATTGTTGAACGTCTATGGCCTCTGATTTCTGCTTATTTCTAGATTTGTATTAATTTTTTAATTGCACATTGTTTACTGGTTCTCGGTTATTGCTATATTGGGCTGTTATCACCGTCAACTGGACACGGTGTTTCTGAGAGAGAAAGGATATGCAAGAACAGTTGCGTGCTGCATTGGAAGCGATTAAAGGGGTGAAAATCCCAGAATTCCCTCAAGAAATCATTGAACTTGATAATGAGATCAATAGTAAATTTGCCAATGTACATAAAATTGTGGCGATTCTTGAGCAGAATATCACTCTCTCTGGTGAAGTGATGCGATTAGTAAATTCACCGATGGTCAAGCTTAAGCAACCGGCGGAAAATATTCGTGAAGCCGTTACCGGAATGGGCTTGGAACAATTACGTAATTTGGTTGTGGCGGCGGCTTTTAAACGCATATTTAATTCCGGTAGTTTACAAAGAGACATTCTCGAACACAGTGTTGATGTCGCTTTTTGCATGTCCTATCTGACCGAATATGTGCACGGCGTGCCGCGTGATCAAGCCTATATGATGGGACTTTTTCACAATGCCGGCAGTTTGATGTTGGCGGCGAAGAGTCCGGAAGTCTACGAAAAACTGTTTAGCATCAGTATGGTGCACCCGGTTCGACTGCTAATAAAGGAACGCGAGTTAATGGGAGCAGATCACTGTATGGTTGGCGTTTTAGTTGCTAAAAAATGGCAACTGCCGATGCCGATTATCAATGGCATTATGCTGCACCACAGCGCCAATTTGCAAAAGATCAGCAACGAACAAGTACGACTGATGGTCGCGATGTTGCAACTGTCGAATGCGATTGTTGCCGAGATTTCGATCGGCGCTTATCGCGGTGAAGAGATGAAGCTTGTGGAGCAGCAAGCGGTTGCTGAATTAATGCTTGATTCAGGCGTCGTTAGAGAATTGCGCGCCAATCTGATTACTTGTAATCATAAAAGTTAAAATCCGGTTGCGACAAAAGGCGAAGTGCCTTCTTCGTTTTCAGATGGACAATTTTGAAAATTCAATCTCAGAATGCAAATAGCGCAAACTTACTGTAGGCTGTTTTAGCGAGTAAGTTTGCGGCCATAAATTATTAATGTTGTGTACCAACATCTTCTTCGCGGTTGGCTAAATACACTTTTAAAGCGGGCGATTTAGTGCGGATATTGAATGTTAACCGCGCCACCTCATCAAACTGCTTAGCAAAGTGCACCGTCATTCCATCTTGTAGATAATCCGGCAGTTCTTGAAAATCTTTGCGATTGTCTTCTGGCAAAATCAACTCTTTAATGCCTAAACGCCTTGCAGCGATGACTTTTTCGCGAATCCCCCCGACAGGTAAGACTTGTCCGGTGAGGCTTAATTCGCCGGTCATAGCCAAAGGGCCTTTTGCCGGTTCATTCCGCGCCAGAGACAAGAGCGCTGTGGCCATGGTAATGCCTGCACTAGGGCCATCTTTCGGCGTGGCACCGTCAGGTACGTGCAGATGCACAAAGGCTTTATCAAAAAACTCAGGATCGGCTTTGTATTTATCCAGATTCGAGCTGATAAAACTGTAAGCGATGCCAGCCGATTCCTGCATGACTTCGCCCAATTGGCCAGAGAGTTTGAAACCGCGATTATGCGTATGGACGCGACTGGCTTCGATGGTCAGTGTTGCGCCTCCCATCGACGTCCAGGCCAAGCCGGTCACAGTGCCGGTTTGCTGATTGAGCTTTTCCGGATGGAAACGCGGCTGGCCAAGCATTTCTTGCAGTTCATTGACATGGATTTTAGCGGTTTCGATTTCGCCCGTGACCAGCTTCAGCGCCAGTTTGCGGACCAATTTACCAAGCTGCTTTTTCAGATTACGCACGCCAGACTCACGGGCATAGCCCTCAATGACATGTCGAATGGCCGGCACGGTAATTTGCACTTGCTCTTTGCTAATTCCCGACTCTGCCAATAGGCTTGGCCAAAGATGATGTTTGGCGATGTCGATTTTTTCTTCAGTGATATAGCCCGACAGACGAATCACTTCCATGCGGTCTAAAAGAGGCCCTGGAATGCTATCGAGTGTATTGGCAGTACAGACAAACAGCGTTTTGGATAAATCAAAACGCAAATCCATAAAATGATCCATAAACTCGCTGTTTTGTTCGGGGTCCAGCACCTCTAACAGCGCTGAGGCAGGGTCGCCGTGATATGACGAACCGATTTTATCGACCTCATCAAGCATAATCACCGGATTGGCTGTTTCGCAATCTTTGAGCGCTTGCATGAACTTTCCAGGCATAGCGCCAATATAGGTGCGGCGATGGCCTTTGATTTCCGCCTCATCCCGCATGCCACCCACTGAAAAACGATAAAACTTGCGATTTAAGGCTTCGGCAATCGATTTTCCAATCGAGGTTTTACCAACTCCTGGTGGGCCGACCAAGCAGATAATCGAGCCAGAGACTTCACCTTTTAAGGCACCGACAGCGAGAAACTCGAGAATGCGCTGTTTTACATCATCCAGACCGTCATGTTTTTTATCCAGCACTTTGCGGGCGCGTTTCAAATCCAGATTATCTTCGCTGTACTGCCCCCATGGAAGTTGGGTTAGCCAGTCTAACCAGTTACGCGCCACGTTATATTCGGGTGATTGCGGGTCAAGAATGGAGAGTTTACTGAGCTCTTCTTCTGCTTTATTGAGCGCTTCATCGCTCAGCGCGAGTTTTTCGATGCGTTCTTCAAATCGATCACGATCTAAGGTTTGGTCGTCCTTAAGGATGCCGAGTTCGCGCTGAATTTCTTTAAGTTGCTGGCGCAGGAAGAAGTCGCGCTGATGATCGCTGAGTGACTCTTCAACGCGCTCACGGATATTGAGCTGGATACGAGTGACTTCGACTTCGTGTTTAAGTAGCGCCAAAACCATTTCTAAGCGGCGCTCTAAGTCGAGCGTATCCAAAACGAGCTGTAGTTTTTCATTTTCAGCCGTGGTTAAGCTGGCCGCAAAATCAGCCAATCGCGATGGCTCAGTAAAACTGTAACGATTCAGAAAATACTTTAACTCTTCAGAATACAGCGGATTGAGCGGCAAAAGATCGCGGAAAGCATTCATGATCGCCATGCCGTGTGCTTTTAGAACATCGTCACTGCAGGTAATGATATCTTCTGGATAGC
The DNA here is from genome assembly GCF_011398355.1 of Thiosulfatimonas sediminis. Taxonomy (GTDB): domain Bacteria; phylum Pseudomonadota; class Gammaproteobacteria; order Thiomicrospirales; family Thiomicrospiraceae; genus Thiomicrorhabdus; species Thiomicrorhabdus sediminis_A. The sequence continues at coordinate 1,951,240 of NZ_AP021889.1, read as the reverse complement.
GAACTAAAGCGCGGTAAGGGGCTTCTTTGGAGACCCAAAAATCGATTTGTAAACGGCAAATCCCTTCGGCAACCATTTGAATGTAATCTTCACGTACCTTTGGGTTGCGGACGCGGATTAAAGTGCCTATTTGGCTAAAATCTTCCGTTGGGGTTTTATGATGTTCTTCATTATCAACATACACTAAGCCAATGTATTGGCATTTGCCATCTTTGATTGCCTTAAAGGTGTCTTCCCATATTTCACGCGCTAAGATGACCGGCAACTGTTGTCCTGGGAAAAAAGGCCGTTCTTTAATGGGCAGAAGATAAATTTCTTGTGGCAAGTTTTGGTCGGCGTGCGCCAGTTCACCAAATACCTGATTACTCTCGTTCGTTTCGCCGCGTTGTTCTTTTGCTTGGCTTAATATTTCGATGAGATTATCGGTTAATTCAGGATGGACGGTATCCTGCGCGCTTGCGTTAATTTCGATGATTACCGGGGCTTTTTTCTCGCTTGATGGCTGCTCTGAAATCACATCTGGCGTTTCAGCGATGCGGCTGTCTGAATCTTTTTCCGGCAGCATCCCGTCGGTGTGCGGCTCTAACAAATCTTGCTTATCACTCATAATTGTTTTATTTCGCCCTTAATTTGACAACAACTGCCGTAAGTGGTGGTCGGAAAATGCAATGCACGGCTGCACAGTTGCTGATTGAATAGGTTATGATATGGGGCTAAATTTTTTTGATTCAAGGGAAAAAGATGCAAAATTCGCCAATTAAAATCGGCTTTGTGACGGTTTCGGATCGCGCCAGTCGCGGAGAATATGAAGACCTTGGCGGTCCTGCGATGCAAGAGTGGATGAAACGTGCCTTGACGAACGAGTGGCAGCCGGTTGCGCGGGTGATTGCGGATGAACAAGGTTTGATTGAAAGCACGCTAAAAGAGCTGGCGGATGGCGAGCAGTGCTGTTTGATTTTGACGACCGGCGGAACCGGGCCGGCCAAGCGTGATGTGACACCAGAAGCGACGGCGGCGGTGTGCCATAAAATTCTGGACGGGTTTGCCGAGCAGATGCGCGCAGTCTCGCTCGAATATGTACCTACGGCGATTTTATCGCGGCAGATTGCCGGTATTCGTGGTGAGAGCCTGATCATTAATCTGCCGGGCAAACCATCCGCTATCGGTGAGTGTTTGGCGGCGGTTTTCCCGGCGGTACCTTATTGTATTGATTTGATTCACGGCCCTTATCTGGAAACGGATGAGGCCTTTATTAACGCCTTCCGTCCAAAACACGCGCTCAAATCACAAGCTTGATTTGCCGTAGCAGGAGATTCTCATGAGTAATTTAAATTATCAATATGATGGCTTGGAGACGGTGATTGATTTTGTCCGTTGGGGCGGTTCGCTGTTCAGTAAGGCGCAGCTGTTTTTTGGACATGGCACTGATAATGCCTTTGATGAAGCCAAAGTTTTGACGTTTTTCGGGTTACAGTTACCGCAAACGATTCCCGACAACTACTGGAACGCGCGTTTGACACAAAGCGAGAAACAACAGGTCACCGAACTGTTTCGTCGCCGTATCGAAAGTCGTCAGCCAGCCGCCTATTTAACCGGCGAAGCGTGGTTTGCCGGTTTGCGTTTTATCGTTTCCGAGGCGACTTTGGTGCCGCGTTCGCCGATTGCCGAGTTGATTGCCAAGCGTTATGAGCCTTGGGTTAATCCTGATGAAGTCACCCATGTATTGGATATGTGTACCGGCAGTGGCTGTATTGGTATTGCGTCCTTGCAAGCGTTTCCTAACGCGCAGGTCGACTTGGTGGACATTTCAGCCGAGGCCTTAGCGGTCGCGCAGCAAAATGTCGAACAGTTTCAATTGCAAGATTTCGCCTATCCGATCCAGTCTGATCTGTTCAGTCATTTGCAAGGCAAGCAGTACGACCTGATTGTTTCTAATCCGCCGTATGTCGATGAAATTGAGATGGCGCATCTGCCGGAGGAGTTTCAGCGCGAGCCGGCTTTGGGGTTGGCGGCAGGCAAAGACGGTTTGGATTTAGTTCGTAGGATATTGGCTGAAGCGCCGCGCTACCTAAAAGACGATGGCGTGTTGATTGTCGAAGTGGGGGTGTCGCAATATTATCTTGAAGAAGAATACCCCGAACTGCCGTTTTTTTGGTTTGAGTTTGAAAATGGCGGCGAAGGGGTGTTTGCGATTCATAAATCCGAACTAGAAGTGTTTGCCGAAGAAATTCAGCAGCGTCTTAATCCGGCATAAGTCGTTTTGTTCTGGCACGTTTATCGCTTCATTGCGGACTAATTCCAATTTTGCTTTAAGGCATTGCCGATTTTTCGGCACTGTCGCCTGTTAAGAGTGTGAGTTTTATGCGCGATTCTTGGTCTAAAAAAATCTTTATCGTCTTGAGTGTTGCTTTGACAACGGGGATGTCTTCTGTATCGGTCGCTCAGGACGGGCCGATTCTTGATTTAGGTGCCGAGCTTGAACAGTTAAAAGCAGCCCCTGAAGAGACTCATGCTGTAACAGCCCAAACTGTGACAAAGCCGCTAGCCAATGTGCCGCCGCCAAAAGAGAATAAGGCCGCTGAAATCGCGCATGACAAACCATTGCATTGGGGATATGCCGGACATGAAGGCCCTCGATATTGGGGAGACTTGAGTCCCGAATTTGCCACCTGTAAAGAGGGCAAAAATCAGTCGCCGATTGATTTGCGTGATGCTCAAGCCGTCGGCACCCAAGGTTTAGCGGATTTAGATATTCGTTATCGTGATGTGCCACTTAAAATTGAAAATAATGGCCATACGATACAAGTTAATTACCCGCTAGGCAGTTATATTAAGGTCGGCGGTAAGCGTTATGAATTATTGCAGTATCATTTTCACACGCCAAGCGAACATCAGAAAGAGGGATTTAATTATCCGATGGAAGTGCACATGGTGCATCGGGATGGTGATGGAAATCTTGCCGTGATAGGGGTGATTTTTCAAGAAGGTGAAGAGAATCAACACCTTAATACTTTGCTTAACGTTCTGCCGAAACAAGCTGGGAAACAGAAAATCTACTCGGCACTTAGCTTAAATCCGGCGCATTTTATCCCGGTAAACACCGAGTTCTACAAATACAGTGGCTCTTTGACTACGCCGCCTTGTAGTGAAGGAGTTTACTGGATGGTGTTCAAGCAGCCAGTTTCCGCTTCTGCAGAACAGATTCAACAGTTTAATGACGTCTTAGGTGAAAATGCTCGGCCAGTTAATTCCATCAATTCGCGTAGTGTACTAAAATCATGGTCGGAAGCGGTTCAGCAAGAACCTATGTATGAATATTATTAAATGTAAGCAAGCATAAATTCGTCTGGAATTTTTTTTGCACGGTGTGTATCTAGGCTGATACACACATAAACACTTTCGGCTTTAAATACGGTTTTATTATCTTTCAGCCGTATAAATTCATAGAACCGTTCTCGACGGCAACAGCCTAGTTGTTCGCCAACCCAAGTCGTTAATTTAATTTCGTCATCGGCGTAGCAGCTTCCGAGATAATGCATGTGATGCTCGTAAACTGCGAGAATTCGATTTAACGATTTTTGCATGTCATGGCTGATGCCGACCGATTGGGCATGCGCCCAAGCGACTTTCTCCATCCAGTCCAGATAACTTTTATTGTTTACGTGCCCGAGAAAATCCAAATCGGATTCTTGCACGTGGTAAATTTCAGAGTAAGTTTTCAAAAACGTCGTGCCTTCGTGCCAATGGCGTTTAAATCAAGTAAAATACGCCGCAATGGTAAAAATTTAAAGAAGAATCAGCGTATGTCAGGAAATACTTTAGGTCAAAATTTTCGTGTCACCACTTTCGGCGAGAGTCATGGTTTAGCCTTGGGGTGCATTGTGGACGGTTGTCCTCCGGGATTGGAGCTGTGCGAAGCGGACATTCAGGCGGAACTGGATCGTCGCAAGCCGGGTACTTCAAAACACTCGACTGCGCGCCGTGAGGACGATGAAGTGCAGATTCTATCCGGTGTCTTCGAAGGTAAAACCACGGGTACGCCGATTGGCATGATTATTCACAATAAAGACCAGCGTTCGCAAGACTATTCCAAGGTGGCGGAAACCTTTCGTCCGGCACACGCTGACTATACTTACACGCAAAAATACGGTTTCCGCGATTATCGCGGTGGTGGGCGTTCTTCGGCGCGCGAGACGGCCATGCGCGTTGCTGCCGGTGCGATTGCCAAAAAATATCTCAAAGACCGTTTAGGCGTGGAAGTGAAAGGCTATTTATCTCAACTAGGGCCGATTAAAGTTGAAAACGTGACGTGGCCTTTTGATAACGACAATGTGTATTTTTGTCCCGACCCGCAAAAAACGGAAGAAATTCGTCACTATATGGACGAACTGCTTAAACAGAAAAACTCCGTCGGTGCGAAGATTTCGATTATTGCCAAAAATGTGCCGGTCGGTTTGGGCGAGCCGGTCTTTGACCGTTTAGACGCCGATTTAGCGCACGCTTTGATGAGCATTAACGCGGTTAAAGGCGTTGAAATCGGTGACGGTTTTGCGGTAGCAGGGCAGTTAGGCACCGAGCATCGCGACGAGATGACCACCGAGGGTTTCCAATCCAACCACGCCGGTGGGATTTTAGGGGGCATTTCCACCGGGCAGGATATTGTCGCGCACATTGCGCTCAAACCGACCTCGTCGATTATGACGCCCGGGCGCTCAATTAACGCCGCTGGTGAAACCATCGAGATGGTTACCAAAGGGCGGCACGATCCTTGTGTGGGGATTCGCGCCACGCCGATTGCCGAAGCACAGATGGCGATTGTGTTACTTGATCACTTTATGCGTAACCGTGCGCAAAATGCCGATGTGATTGCGCCGATTATGGATTTGGCCAAAAAGTCAGCCCGCTAAACGCGCGTTAATGCTCTGCAATTTAGGCATCAACAGTGATTGAACGATGGCGCTGTCTGCTTCGGTGGAGAGCGCTTTTTTTATGATTAAGGATTCATGCACGCGATGATGCAGCCTTGCCGGTGTTGGCCACTGTCTTTTCACTATTTTTTCTATTTCTCTCTTTTAGGGACGATTTTGCCCTATCTCGGGCTGTATCTCAGCGGCTTGGCGTTCACGCCGGTACAAATCGGCGAACTTTTGGCCATCTTCATGCTGACTAAGGTGATTGCGCCGAATGTTTGGGGGGTCTTAGCCGATCGTTCCGGGCAACCTATTTTTTGGGTACGCATCGCCACTTTTACCGCCTTGGTTTTGTCGATCGGTTTAATCGTCTTTCAAACGTTCTGGGCGCTGTTTTGGGTTTTACTGCTGTTCAGTTTTTTCTGGCACGCCTCTTTACCGCAATTTGAGTCCTACACCTTTAAACAGCTCGGTGCGGCAAAACACCGTTACGGACAAATTCGTTTATGGGGTTCAATCGGTTTTATCGCCGCGGTAGTGGCTTTCGGCAGCCTGTTTGAAAACTTTGGCATCGCACTTTTGCCGTGGATATTGAGTGGATTGTTGCTGATCGTATGGGGCAGTACCTATTTAGTTCAAGAGCAGAGAGTGCACGCTGAGCCGACGCCATTAAACGATCGCTTCCTCGCGTTGGTGCGCCGCCCTGAAGTCTTGGGATTATTGCTGGTCAGCTTTCTGCTACAAGCATCGCACGGCGTCTATTACAGTTTTTTTACCATTCAGATGACCGAATTGGGCCTAAATAAGACGCTGATTGCTTGGCTATGGGCTTTAGGGGTCATTGCCGAAATCGCGGTTTTTTGGTGGATGGCGAGCCTGTTTCAGCGGTTTAAGGTGCGCCAACTGATTTTATTGGCAATCATTTTGACGATTATTCGTTGGAGTTTGACGGGACAACTTGACCACTATCTGGGCTGGATTGTTGTTGCCCAGCTGTTGCATGCCGCCAGTTTTGGGCTATTTCATGCCGGTGCGATCTATTTAATCGACCAGTATTTTACCGGCAGCCATCACGGTAAAGGTCAAGCGTTGTTTGCCGCCTCCAGTCACGGGCTGGGCGGTGCGGTGGGGATGCTGATTGCCGGTTACGCTTGGCAGGCTGGCGGCGCGCCGCTGAGTTATGGACTGATGTCTGGTTTTGCACTTTTAGCGTTGTTGATTGCTTGGCGTTGGGTGAAATAATTTGCGCAAAGTCGTTTAAACACGCTATGGTGACGCTGTTTTTACCCGTTAAAGCCGTTGATGGCTAAGAATTTGAGTAAAGTAAATGCCGAGTGATTTGCAAAAAGCCAAACAAATCTGTTTTGAAAACGGACAGAATCTGACCCCGATTCGGGAAACTGTCTTAAGTATCTTATCGCAGGCCGGCCAGCCGATGAGCGCCTACGACATTCTGGATAAATACCGCGAGAATAGCCAATCTGGCGCTCAGCCGCCGACCATCTACCGCGCTTTGGCTTTTTTAGAAGAGAACGGTTTGATTCATCGCATGGCTTCGACGCGTCAGTTTGTCATTTGCGATCACATCGGCGAACACCATTCCCACGATATGACGCAGTTTTTTATCTGCGATCAGTGCGGTACGGTCGAAGAGTCATTGGTGTCACCGGCGCTGTGGCACGAAATTCATGACCAAGCCGAGAATATCGGTTTTCTGGTCAAACAGCCTAGTTTAGAAATTCATGGCCTGTGTCGAAACTGCCGCTAAGCGGTATCTTGTTATTCCTTTATCTTCTCTGTTGTAGCGCTTACTGTTGATGTGTTCTCTTTGAGTTCGATTGGTTAAATGATGGAATTGCCTGTTGTTATGTTATAACATTCTTTTTATGTTAAAAAGGAGAGTTAATTATGTCTATCAATTCTGTGCGTCTGCCGGTTACCGTTCTATCCGGTTTTTTGGGGGCGGGTAAAACCACCTTGTTAAATCAAATTCTAAATAACCGCGAAGACTTGCGCGTGGCGGTGATTGTCAACGACATGAGCGAGGTGAATATCGACGCCGACTTGCTCAATGGCGAGGTAGAGTTGAACCGCGCGGAAGAGAAAATGGTGGAGATGTCCAACGGCTGTATCTGTTGTACCTTGCGTGAAGATTTATTGATTGAAGTCGGCAAATTGGCGGAGTCGGGGCGTTTTGATTATCTGCTGATTGAATCCACCGGCATTTCCGAACCCTTGCCGGTCGCCGAGACCTTTACCTTTGCCGATGAATTTGGTCGTTCGCTTTCCGATGTGGCGAGGCTCGATACCATGGTGACGGTGATTGACGGCAAAAACTTCTTGCGCGATTTTCACCAAGCGCAGTCGCTGCAAGAGGCCGGCGAAAGTCTTGGCGAGGAAGATCAGCGTTCTGTTGCCGATTTGTTAATCGACCAAGTCGAATTTGCCGATGTCTTGTTGATCAGCAAAACCGATTTGATGAGCGCGAACGAAATTGAGACCTTGCAGGCAACCTTAAAAAAACTCAACCCGCCAGCCAAAATTTACCCGATGAAAAACGGGAAGATTGCATTAGATAAAGTCTTAAATACCGGCCTGTTTGACTTTGAAAAGGCGCAACAAGCTCCCGGCTGGTTAAAAGAGATGCGCGGTGAGCATACGCCGGAAACCGAAGAGTACGGTATCAGCAGTTTTGTGTTTCAAGCGCGTAAACCCTTTCATCCGCAAAAGTTCTGGGATTTTCTGCATCAAGATTTAGCGCAAGGCAAATTACTGCGTTCAAAAGGCTATTTCTGGTTGGCTTCGCAGCCTCAAATTGCCAATGTTTGGCAGCAAGCCGGCGGCATAGCGCATCACAGTTTAGCGGGGATGTTTTGGAAGGCGGTGCCGGAAAACCAATGGCCGAACGATCCGGAATCACGCGAGTTTATCGCCAAAAAATGGGTGGAGCCGTTTGGCGATATGCGCCAAGAATTGGTGTTTATCGGTCAGGATCTTGATAAAAAACAGATGCTCCAGCAGCTGCATAACTGTCTGCTCGAAGAAGATGAACTCTATGCCGGTGTTGCTTACTGGCAAAATATGCGCGATCCGTTTGCCGCTTAAAACGGCTTGGATGCCTACACGCAAAATCCACTCTTATGCTTAAAGAGAGTACGCACTTAATGGGACGCAGTCTTAGTGTAGGCGTTCGCTGGCGATACTGATACAATGGCGCGACTAAATTTTTGAATCAATCTTAGGGGAATAAAATGCGTCTACTGCATACTATGTTGCGCGTCGGTAATCTTGAGCGTTCAATCGAGTTCTACACTAAAGTTTTAGGGATGCAGTTGCTGCGTCAGAAAGATTACCCGAAAGGCGAATTTACCTTAGCGTTTTTGGGATACGGAAACGAAGAAGAAAATACCGTTTTAGAATTAACCTATAACTGGGGCGTTGAGTCTTATGATTTAGGTAAAGGTTACGGCCATATCGCCATTGAAGTAGCGGACGTTTACCAAGCCGCAGAAGAGGTCAAAAAAGCCGGCGGTAAAGTGATTCGTGAAGCGGGGCCGATGAACGCCGGCACGACCATTATCGCGTTTGTCGAAGATCCGGACGGTTATCAAATTGAATTTATCGGCGCGGACCACGTTCGCACTTAATTTTAAAAATTTAAGACAAAGGAAAAAAGATGTCTGAATTTAACAATGTCACCGTTGTGCGCGAAGCCAACGTCTATTTCGATGGCAAAGTCACCAGCCGCAAAGTCATTTTTGCCGACGGTTCCTACAAAACTCTTGGCATTATGATGCCGGGTGAGTACGAGTTCGGCACGGCCGCTGCGGAAATCATGGAAATGATGGCAGGTGAAGTCGAAGTATTGCTTCCCGGACAAACCGAATGGCAAGCGATTCCGGCCGGCGAAAGCTTTGAAGTGCCTGCGAACTCGAAGTTCGGCATCAAAGTCAACAGCATCGCCGACTACTGCTGCACCTACCTGACAGAATAATCCCGACCGATTATTTCGTCCAAAAAGCCAAGCAAAAACGCTTGGCTTTTTTTATGTCGGTAAGATAATTTTTAATATTGAAAAAAGTATTTTTGAATATAGAATTGCGTATTAATTAATAATTATTAATTGAGCGCTGCGTTTGAAAAAGTCTCTACGACAAGAAAAACTTTATAATTATCTGCTCTCTCTCAATCAAGCGGTCGCTGTCGCGGTATTGGCGGAGCATTTTGCCTGCAGCTTAAAGACCATACGCCGTGATATTGAGGAACTAGCCGAATGCAAAAAGTCGCCTTGGTATATTTTCGAGAATAAAGTCTATATTGACCAAGAACAAAAAAAACGCTTTCAAATTGAGGATAACTGGCTCAGCAGCGAAGAATTGAATGGTTTGATTGCGCTCTATCATAGCGTTGACAACCTCTCTAACGGCGCGCTGCAAGGGTTGCTCAATCCGGTTAAAGAGCGCATCATCGGAGCGATTTCACAGCAACAATCGGCGAACAAATTACCGAAATCGCCGATCAAAATCATTGAAATAGCCAATCGCCAACTCGACCCGCAGCTTTTCCAGCAATTACATCGTTGTATTGCCCAGCGCACTGTGATTACCGTGCTTTACTGGAAGCGCAGCGATGATCAACAGCAAATTCGGACACTTTCCCCTCAACAGCTTGTTCGTTATAAAGATAATTGGTATGTCGATGCCTATTGCCACCAAGTCAATGACCTGAGAAGTTTCGCTTTAGACGCGATTATCAAGGTGACAGAATCCTTGCCAAGCCAATATCGGCAAATTGAACCAAGAGAAATTGACCGCCATTTTCAACAAAGTTATGGAATCTTCAGCGGCCAAGCCACTCAAACTGCAAGCTTACACTTTGATGAATACATCACCCGCTGGGTTGAACACGAAATCTGGCATCCGCAGCAGATTAGCGAAAAGCAACCCGATGGAAGCCTGATTATGCACCTGCCATATCACCACGATATTGAACTTATTCAAGACATTCTAAAACACGGCTCCAATGTCAAGGTTCTTGCCCCGCAAGACCTCAAAGACAAAGTCAAACAACGCTTAGCACAAGCTTGGGAGGCGTATCAAAGTGAATAATCGCATAAGAAAAAACGTAGGGACAAGATTTGACCGTTCGGCAAGGTATATTGCTTAGAGTCTGCAAAAGAGGATAGAGCGAAATGATGAGAAGAAGCGTGAAAAAAGAGACGCAAATGAGTAATGAAACCAATGTGCCATTACCCGCTTGTCTTGCCAAAACTTGGAAACAATCGGAAGGTTCGGTTCTTGCAGGCCGTGATGTTTTGACCCATTGTTTGATTGTTGGCACGGTCGCTCAAAAATTGATTGCGCAAATGCCGGATTGGCTCAAAGAGGCTTACTTTCCGGAAGGTTCCGCCTTGGTGGTAGCGTGTCATGATGATGGCAAGGTGAGCCCGACTTTTCAGCACAAAATTTATAAAAATCTATCTGCAACGCCGGAAGATATCTGGGCGGTTCTTAAAAGTCATACGCTGGATGAAAATGCTCAATGGGGCGGTCATGCCGGAGTCAGTCAGGTGACTCTAGAACATCTTGATGCCGGAAAATATATTGCTGAAATTGCCGGTCAACATCACGGCTGGTCGCCTAATATCGGCGCACGCCAAGCCATTGCCGAAGTGTTTGGCGGTCAGCCTTGGTTGTCGCAACGCATAGTGCTGATTGAACAGCTCAAAACTGCATTGAAGCAAGATTTTCCTGCGGTTGAAAATGCAATCCAAGCCAAGTTACTGGCTGGTTTAACCACGGTATCCGATTGGATTGGTTCAGGCAGTTTATTTGATGACCCAAATGAAGATTGGCAACTCAAAATCGAGCAGGCCATTGAGCAAGCGGGCTTTGTTGCGCCAAAAATTAAGCAGAATCTCAGTTTTGCGCAACTCTTTGGCTTTGAACCTCGGCAAGCTCAGACCGCGTTAATTGAGCTGGCTAATCAGCCGGGTGTCTATGTGCTTGAAGCTCCGATGGGATTGGGCAAAACGGAAGCCGCACTCTATGCCGCTTATCAATTGCTTGCCCAAAATAAAGCAACCGGCCTGTATTTTGCGCTGCCCACCCAGCTTACCTCGGAAAAAATTCACGAGCGCGTCGATGCCTTTTTAAAGACCATTCTCGAAGAGGATTCATTGCATACCAGTCCGCTTTTACTGCATGGACAAGCTTGGTTAAAAGCCCAGATGGGTGAAGATGCCGCGCCCGGTGGCGAATGGTTTAGTCAAGGCAAGAAAGGGATTTTGGCGCCTTTTGCAGTGGGCACGATTGATCAAGCTTTGATGGCCGTTTTGCACGTTAAGCACGGTTTTGTACGCACTTTTGGCTTGGCCGGAAAAGTGGTGATTTTGGATGAGGTGCATACTTACGATGCCTATACCGGCACGGTGATGGATGAGTTAGTGGATACACTGCGTCAACTGCATTGTACGGTGATTATTCTCAGTGCCACGCTGACCCAAGAGCGTCGTCAGGCGTTACTCAAAACCCCCGTTGTTGAGCAAGCTTATCCGCTTATCAGTGGCGTGGCGCATGACACACTCACAGAAATCACGATTGAGCAGATGGAGGCGAAATCCGTTGCGATTCACATAGAAGCGGATACACAAGCCGCCATCGAAGAGGCGTTAAGCCGAGCAGAGCAAGGTCAGCAAGTGTTGTGGATTGAAAACACGGTCGCCGAAGCGCAAGCGGTATTTTTAACTCTCTCGGCACAAGCGTCAGGTTTAAATATCGCAACCGGTTTGCTTCATTCACGCTTTACGCAAAGTCATCGTCAAATCAATGAACATCAGTGGGTCACCGCCTATGGCAAGGCAGGATGGGCAGAGCGAAACCAACAAGGGCGTATTTTGGTGGGGACACAAGTATTGGAGCAATCGCTTGATATTGATGCCGACTTTCTCGTGACACGCCTTGCGCCAACCGACATGATTTTGCAAAGGCTTGGGCGTTTGTGGCGACATGATAACCCTAATCGTCATGCACAGGCTCAATGTGAGGTTTGGTTGCTGGCACCCGCATTGGCGCAGGCGATTGAAAATCCTAAACAGGCTTTTGGTCATTCTGCTTGGGTCTATGCCACTTATGTGCTTTGCCGCACATTACAACTTTGGCAAGATCTAAGCCAAGTGAATTTACCACAAGATATTCGCACCTTAATTGAGGCGACTTATCAAACGCGTACCGAAACAGACTCGCTCGCCACCTATTTGCACGAGTTAGAAACACAGCGCAAAAAACTACGCAGCTTAGCTCTGCAAGGGATGAGTGCGATTGGTCGTGCCAAGCCGGATGAGGCTGTCACCACACGTTATTCGGAACAAGAAACAGTAGAAGTCTTATTGCTAAAGCAAGTCGAGCTCAATCAAACGCATCAAAATCAACTAGGCACCTGGCTCACTTTCAGCGATGACCACCGCGAATTTTATCCTCACAATGGTCGTGCTTTCGGTCATAAAAAATGGCGAGAGCTTGCCGCTAAGCTGCAACTTAGTTTAGTCAAGATCGCTATTCATCAAACGCCGAAAGCCGTCAAACAAAAAAACTTAGCTTGGCTTAAAGACTATCTCTATTTGGGGTATCCGGACGAGCAAGCGGATGCCGCGATTCGAATTGCCCTAATTCGTGAAGACGACCAATTAATCACTTTGGACGGCAGTCCCCAAATCAACGAAAAATATACCCTCAGCTATAACGATTGGTTGGGGTATCAAACACTAAAAACGGAGGGGTAAACGATGAAAGCTCAAAACCAAATGCAACTCTTTACCACGCCAGATGGTGCTGTGAGTCTTGAAGTCACTTTAAATCAAGACACGGTTTGGCTTAATCAAACCCAATTGATTGATTTATTTGGTCGTGATCAATCGGTTATTTCTAGACATATTAACAACGTCTTTAAAGAGGGTGAGGTAGACAAGCAAAGCAATATGCAAAAAATGCATATTGCAAATTCAGATAAACCCGTGATCTATTACTCATTAGACGTCATTATTTCGGTGGGTTACCGCGTTAAATCTTTACGTGGCACGCAGTTTCGCATTTGGGCCGCCCAAATTCTTAAACAGCATCTTTTGCAAGGTTACACGTTAAACCAACAGCGTTTTGAAGAAAATGCGCAAGCTTTAGAGCAAGCGATTGAGCTAGTGCGAAAAGCAGCACGATCAACTGAGTTAACACTGGAATCTGGACGTGGGTTAGTGGATATCGTGAGCCGTTATACCCAAACTTTTTTATGGTTGCAGCGTTATGACGAAGGCTTGCTGGATCAACCCGACGGACAGCCCGGCGGCAATCTACCTGCCATTGATGAAGCTGAGAGTTCGCTAGCAGAACTCAAACAAAACCTAATGGCAAAAGGACAAGCCTCCTCTTTATTTGCCGAGGCGCGTGGGGATGGTTTGTCTGCTATTTTAGGCAATTTGGATCAAACGGCATTTGGTGAACCCGCTTACCCAACTATTGAGAGCAAAGCGGCTCACCTACTCTATTTTGTGGTTAAAAACCATCCATTTAACGACGGTAATAAACGCTCTGGCGCTTTTCTATTTGTCGATTTTTTACACCGTAATGGGCGTTTATTCGATGCCAAACAGCAACCTGTCATCAATGACACTGGATTAGCGGCCTTAACCTTATTGGTGGCCGAGTCCGACCCTAAGCAAAAAAATATTTTAATCAAACTGATAATGAACATGCTCAGCCCTCAGGCTTGAGTTTATTGAGGAAGCCTTATGAGTGAAAACCGATTTAACTTAATAGACGAACCTTGGATTCCCGTGGTGGATGTGGGGCGGGTGAGTCTCAAAGAGATCTTTAGCAATCCCAATCTCAAAGCCTTGGGCGGCAATCCCGTGCAAAAAATCGCGCTGACCAAACTGCTTTTAGCGATTGCCCAAAGTGCCAACACGCCCGCAGACAATCAAGCCTGGAAAACTCTCGGGTCAGAAGGGCTCGCCAAGGCGTGTTTAGCCTATTTGGAAAAATGGCACGACCGTTTTTATCTCTATGGCGAAAAACCCTTTTTGCAAATGCCGGCGATCGCTAAAGCCGCCATTCAACCTTTTGGCGCGGTACTGCCTGAAATTGCCACGGGCAATACCACCGTCCATACCCAAATTCAGCAGGAAAAAGACTTAGATGATGCGGATAAAGCACTTTTAGTTTTGCAATTGATGGGGTTTGGTTTAGGCGGTAAAAAAACCGACAACACAGCCGTTTTAACCACCGGCTACAGCGGAAAAACCAAGGAAAATGGCAAAGGGATGACAGGTAAGCCGGGAAGTTCGATTGGATTTATGGGCTTCTTGCATAATTTTTTACAGGGGCAAAACCTTCAAGCTTCAATTTGGTTAAACCTGTTCACTCAAGAGCAAATAAATCAAATTCGTGTACTTGAAGCGGGATTAGGTCAAGCGCCTTGGGAGCAGATGCCTATCGGAGAAGCGGATGAAATCGCTCAAAAAATAAGTCAATCTCTAATAGGACGTTTGATTCCTCTCGGTCGCTTTGTATTGCTTGCTGAGAGTGGGCTGCATTATTCAGAAGGGATTGCTCATGCAGGCTACAAGGATGGAATGAGCGATCCGAGTGTTTCGGTTAACTATTCAGGCAAAGACCCCAAAGCCATTTGGGTAGATACCGAAAAGCGTCCGTGGCGAATGTTGACCGCTTTATTGAGTTTTATGGCCACTCAGCAAAAAGAGGTTTTTACTTGCTCACAATTGGAGTTTTGCTTGCCCCGTGGCGCTAAACAGACCAATCAAATTGCCATTTGGTCGGGTGGCTTGCGAGTCAGTAGCAATGCGGGTGAACAGTATGTTTCTGGTTCGGATGACTCGCTAGAGTCAACAATCACCGTTCCAACCGAACATTTAGGTGCCATTTGGTTTGCCCATCTGCAAGCGGAAATGACCGAATTGGATAGCCTAGCTAAAACCTTGTATGGCTGTGTTTTAAGTTATTTCAAACACCAATTAGTCGATGGCAAAAATCAGGCTGCTCAAGCCACCAATTTATTTTGGCAACTCTGCGAAAGCCGTTTTCAAGATCTGGTTAATGGCGCAGAGTATGAAGAACAACGTTACATACTACGCAAAGTCTTTGCCGGATTTGTTATTCAAGCCTTTGAAAATTACTGTCCCAAAGAAACCGCCCGTCAATTAGACGCATGGGCGCAATCTCGCCCCAATTTAAGTAAATATTTAGCCCAGCCGAACAAGGAGGTTGCATGAGCGAACGCAGTGAAAAGTTCGTGGATTACATTATCCAGCGAATCAAAAATAACAAGGGCGATGCCGCAGCTTTACGCCGTGCCGATAATCCCAATACGGAATACCAATCTTGGGAAATTTTGGCAGGCTTTCATATCAAATTGGATAGTGAAAACGAACGCTTGCCCTTTGCCGCTATTGCTGCGGATATGGCACGAGCCAAGCCTGAACACAATGGCAAAATCCTGATTGGTCAAGCGATTGCCCGCTGTTATGACGAGGGCAATCAAAGCGACCAAGCTAAAGCCAAATTGCGGCGGTTATTGGCTTGCGACACCACTGCTGAAGCCTGCCGAATTTTGCGTCCGCTGTTAACCTTGGCCGAGTCCAAAGGGATTAAACCTTTGAATTACGCCACCTTGCTCGATGATTTGCTCTGGTTTAGTTATGACGAATCCCGCCAGCGCATCAAAGCCAAATGGGCGCAAAACTTCTATGGCAAGCAAGTTGAGGAGACTGCGAATGACTGATGAAGTTTTAGCCTATGCCTCGGTACTCCGCCTTAGCCGTAGCGACATCAAAACCCTCAAAATCACCGACGCCTATAGCTTACACAAGCAAGTCTATGGTCTGTTTGATGATGTGCGCACGGATGACGATAAAGCCAATAGCGAATCCAGCGGTATTTTGTGGGTCGATAAAGGAGGCGATTTTCACCATCGCCAAATCCTGATGCTTTCTACGCGCAAGCCGCATCAAACACCGCAGTTTGGCGAAGTGGAAAGTCGCGTGATTAAACCCGACTTTGTGCAACACCGCCGCTATGGTTTTGAAATCACGCTCAATCCCAGTAAACGCAACAAAAAAACGGGCAAAGTGGAAGCGATTCGCAAGCGGGACGAAATTGCGCTTTGGGCGATTGAGCGCGCCCATAAAAATTGGGGGTTTGAGATCAACCCAAATCACCTACAAGTGCAAATTAACCCTGTTTTGGAATTTAAGAAAACCGGCAAAACTGTCACCCACAATAGCGCCCATTTAAAAGGCGAGTTATTGGTGACGGATCGTAATCAATTTATTCAATCTTTTTTAAGCGGTATCGGACGTGGTAAAGCCTTTGGTTTTGGCCTGCTGCAAATCGTTCCGTTAAACGACTAAAACGCTGGATTAAAAACTTATTTTTAGATTATTGGAGAACCCAAATGACCAACACAAACCCTTTAAAAAACACGCGTATTGAATTTCATATTTTGCAATCTTTTCCTGTCACTTGCCTAAACCGCGATGATGTCGGCGCGCCTAAGACAGCAATTGTCGGGGGCGTACCGCGCGCGCGCGTCAGTTCGCAAGCTTGGAAGCGCCCAGTGCGTTTAGCCATGCAAGACTATGGCGCAAAGTTGGGTGTTCGCACCAAACATATCGCTGAATTAATTGCAAAATCTTGCCTTAATCTAGGCGCTAACGAAGAACAGGCTAATGCTTGTGGAGAGAGCATTGCCAGCCATATCAGCAAAGACACGCTGTTGTTTTTTACTGAAACGGAAGCCAACGCTTTTGCTAGCTACGCGGCTGAAAAAGAATTTGATGCCAGCAAACTCAAAGACAAAGAAACCCATAAAGTGGGTAAAAAGGCACTTAATCTCGCGGTCGATGGAATCGACATTGCCCTATTCGGCCGCATGGTGGCGCAGGCGGCCGAATTGAATGTTGAAGCGGCCTGCTCCTTTGCCCATGCCATTTCCACCCACAAGGTTGCCAATGAAGTAGAGTTTTTTACGGCTGTTGACGATGACCCTATGGGCATTCGCGAAGATTCCGGCTCGGCACACATGGGGAGTTTGGAGTTCAACTCCGCCACTTATTACCGCTATGTTAGCCTCGATTTAGGTCAACTTTATCAATCGCTAAACGGTCAAAACATGGCGGGAGCCATTGAATCCTTTGTTAAAGCCTTGTATCTCGCGGTACCAACAGCGCGTCAAACCACCATGGCCGGTTTGTCCGCTTGGGATTACGCCAAAGTATTGGTGCGCAAAGGCCAATCTCTGCAAGCCAGTTTTGATAACCCGGTGAAAGCCAAAGGTGAAGGTTATCTTGCACCGAGCATTGAGGCGCTGAATGCGGATTTGGCGAAAAAAGAACAAATGGCCGGTTCCTTATTTGGTAAACAAGCAGAAATTGAATTAGGTAACGTCGAGAAACCTAAAAATATTGATGATTTGATTGCCCAATTACAGACTTTTTTGCCTGCGGATGCGGAGTAACTTATGAGTGATCCTTATCTATTGCTTTGGTTTGAAGCACCCCTGCAATCTTGGGGTGCGGATTCCAAATTTGGACGGCGTGATACCCTAAAATTCCCCACCAAATCCGGCGTGTTGGGTTTGGTCTGTAGCGCCTTGGGTGCGGGCGGTGAGCAATCCGAATTGTTGGTGCGTTTTGCACCCTTGGATATGCAGGTCATTAGCTATCGCAAAACCAATGCCAAGCAACAAAGGCAAGACAAACAACCGCTTTTGCGGGATTTTCAAACGGTGGGAAATGGGTATGACGATCAAGACCCTTGGCAAACTTTATTAATACCCAAAACAGCAGAAGGTAAAAAAGCCGTAGGCGGTGGTTCAAAGTTGACCTACCGCTATTATTTGCAAGACGCGGTTTTTGCCGTGGCCTTGCAAGTACCGGCGGACTTGGCAGATGACCTTGCGCAAGCCTTGCAAAATCCGAATTGGGACATCTATTTGGGGCGCAAAAACTGCATCCCAACCGAACTGGTTTTTCAAGGTGTTTTTAATGACCTTTCGGCCTTAAAAATCAAAGCCGCTGAGATTGCCGTGAGTAAAAAACTGTTGGAAGATTTTCAGGTGTTGCAAGGCGAACAGGAGGGCGATGAACATTTAACGCTCAATGATGTGCCGATTCAATTTGGTCAGCACAAAAAATACCGTGACCGCCAAGTGACCTTGTTCTATTCACAAGAGGATTACGAAGGTGGCTGAGCCGAAACAGGAGGTAAAACGCCTGTTTATCAAAGTCACTCGCGATAGCCTGCCGCAAGTCAAAGATAAATACCCATTTATTTATCTAGAACGCGGTCGGCTAGAGATTGACGATGCCAGCGTCAAATGGATAGACAGCACGGGTAATGTGGTGCGTTTACCCATTGCCACGCTCAATTGTCTGTTATTAGGGCCTGGCACCAGCATTACCCATGAGGCGGTTAAGGTCACAGCCGCTGCCAACTGTGGCATCTGTTGGGTGGGTGAAGACAGCTTATTGTTTTATGCCGCCGGACAAACGCCATCTTCTGACACGCGAAATCTGCGCCACCAAATAGAGCTGTCTGCCGACCCGATTAAGTCCGTAGAAATCGCCAGAAAAATGTTTATGCGACGTTTTCCTAGCGCGGATTTGGAAGGGAAAGCATTAGCCGAAATGATGGGTATGGAAGGCTATCGGGTACGGCAAATTTATGAGGAAAAAGCCCAAGAATATGGCGTTGGTTGGCAAGGGCGCAAATTTGTGCAAGGTAAATTTGAACTCAGTGATATGACCAACCAAATTCTCACCTCCTGTAACGCGGCACTTTACGGCATTTTAAGTTCAGTCGTGCATTCACTGGGTTATTCACCGCATATTGGGTTTATTCACTCTGGCAGTCCTTTGCCTTTTGTTTATGATTTGGCTGATTTATACAAAGAACGCCTTTGTATTGATTTAGCTTTTTCGCTCACCTTGCAAATGGGTGGGCGCTATAACAAATATAAAGTCGCCAATGCTTTTAAAGACCGAGTGATTGAAATGGATCTGTTGCAAACCATTGCCAAAGATATTGAAGCTATTTTGGGAGAAAAACGTGCTCGTCGTCCTCGCAAATGATTTACCGCCTGCGGTTCGCGGGCGTATGAAACTCTGGTTTGTCGAACCCAAACCCAATGTGTTTGTTTCTGGAATAAAAGACTCGGTGGCCAAAAAAGTGGTGGACTACCTTTATGAACATTGCCCTGCGGAAAGCGGCTTGATGATATTTCGTCGTATCGCCGAAACCCCGGGTTATGAAATTCGAGGGCTTGGTGATCATAACCGTCAAATCATCGAAATATCCGGTCTGCAACTGGTCATTGAAAAACAGATCGAAACGCTTTAATCTGTAACCCAACACAGCAAATTGTGGTTTCAGTACCGTTCTTTAACAATTTGTTGATGTCTTCCCCACGCCCGTGGGGGTGTTTCTGCGTGTGCGACTATCTAGTGTCGCTACATACTGTCTTCCCCACGCCCGTGGGGGTGTTTCTCATAAGCAAAGCGGTATTGATCTGCTTTATAAGTCTTCCCCACGCCCGTGGGGGTGTTTCTCGGCTAGGTGACTCTTGCAAGCTTGAGATAACGTCTTCCCCACGCCCGTGGGGGTGTTTCCAAGCGGCATTAGAGTATTTTGCTGCCATAGACGTCTTCCCCACGCCCGTGGGGGTGTTTCTTACATCGGGTGGTGGAGGGAAATCTGCCTTGGGTCTTCCCCACGCCCGTGGGGGTGTTTCCCTTTGCTTCTTCGATTTGCTTTGATACTTTAAGTCTTCCCCACGCCCGTGGGGGTGTTTCTTTTGAAAGAGCATGGGTTTGAGGTACATAACAGTCTTCCCCACGCCCGTGGGGGTGTTTCTACGCCATTGACCATTTTGCCCTTGCGGGCCTCGTCTTCCCCACGCCCGTGGGGGTGTTTCTAGGAGTTCATAAATGCAGTGCGACATTACAAAGTCTTCCCCACGCCCGTGGGGGTGTTTCTGTGCAAGTGGCTACAGTTTCAGACCGTGAAAAGTCTTCCCCACGCCCGTGGGGGTGTTTCCAAAGATATTAGCCAAGCAATACAGGACAGTTTGTCTTCCCCACGCCCGTGGGGGTGTTTCTCAGTCCATTTTTGAGGGACGATACATTGATATGTCTTCCCCACGCCCGTGGGGGTGTTTCTCAGACTCAACAATGATCGCCGGATAGGTGCCAGTCTTCCCCACGCCCGTGGGGGTGTTTCTCAGATTTGGGCTTTAGAGGATGCAGCAGAAGCGTCTTCCCCACGCCCGTGGGGGTGTTTCCTCCTTCTCGTGATCTTCAAGATCAGAGTAGTTGTCTTCCCCACGCCCGTGGGGGTGTTTCTAACCGTGATATTCACTTAGCGCGGCATAACCTGTCTTCCCCACGCCCGTGGGGGTGTTTCTCCAATTGCGCGCCATGCCTCTTGCCGGGTTTTGTCTTCCCCACGCCCGTGGGGGTGTTTCTGGTGGAGTACATGACCGCAACAGCAATTAGGCGTCTTCCCCACGCCCGTGGGGGTGTTTCCTCTTGGGTTCATCATCTCCAGCATTTCAAAAAGTCTTCCCCACGCCCGTGGGGGTGTTTCTGTGATTATCGCCCATCTCTTTTATTTTGATTGGTCTTCCCCACGCCCGTGGGGGTGTTTCTAATAATTCTATATATATATATAGTAGATTCACGTCTTCCCCACGCCCGTGGGGGTGTTTCCAAATCAAGTTTCAAGCCGGATGACTTATCACAGTCTTCCCCACGCCCGTGGGGGTGTTTCTGATCGCCGGATAGGTGCCAGCTGGTAGTAGTTGTCTTCCCCACGCCCGTGGGGGTGTTTCTTTCTTTTTGGCGAATTTTGTTTTCAAACTCTGGTCTTCCCCACGCCCGTGGGGGTGTTTCTTTGAGGCGGCAATTCGACAATAGGCGGCTGGCGTCTTCCCCACGCCCGTGGGGGTGTTTCTAATTTGAAAATAAAATATTAGATGCACTGTATGTCTTCCCCACGCCCGTGGGGGTGTTTCTATGGCCGTTTGCAGAATCGATTGATTGAAGTCGTCTTCCCCACGCCCGTGGGGGTGTTTCCATATCCATTTATACTCGTCACCGTCATCATCGGTCTTCCCCACGCCCGTGGGGGTGTTTCCGTTAGCGTGTCGGCTAAATCCAAACCAAGCGCGTCTTCCCCACGCCCGTGGGGGTGTTTCTATTACTTCTGACCCTGAGCAAACTAGCGTTTTGTCTTCCCCACGCCCGTGGGGGTGTTTCCCGATTCTGGGAGCTGGCCAAAATCTTAAAATGGTCTTCCCCACGCCAGTGGGGATGTTTTCTCGAACGCGATAAGATCAACGCGGCACAAGCCGTCTTCCTCGCGCTGATGGAGGCTTAGTTTGTGTATTCGAATGGATGCCATTGGCATAGCCTTGCGCTGGTGGCAGTTGTTTGTTTTCCGTAGTCTTGTTTAATCTCGTTGTTGTTGTTGTTGTTGTTGTTTTTGTTTTCGTTTTTTCCATTTAAAGAAAAAATGCACGGCAAAGTGTGCAGCAATCAATACCACCACGGCGATCATGCCAATGGTGCCGATGTGTTCAATCCACATAATCTTCCTCGATTTTTATCGCTAAGTTTTTGATAGTCCGATAATTCTAGCGGCTTTTTGGTAGAATTTGCGCCAGTTTTTTGGCCAAAATTTCAGGAGTATTGTATGAATCCAAGTCAGCCTTTTAATTGGCGAACGTATAAAAATGACACTTTGTCTGGGATTACCGTGGCGTTGGCGTTGGTTCCTGAGGCGGTGGCGTTTGCGTTTGTCGCAGGTGTTCACCCTTTGGTGGGGCTGTATGCGGCGGTGATTGTTGGCATGATTACGGCTATTTTTGGCGGTCGTCCGGGGATGATTACGGCGGCGGCTGGCTCGCTGGCGGTGGTGATGATGCATTTGGTGATGGAGCATGGCGCGGCGTTTTTATTTTTGGCGGTGATTATGATGGGGGTTTTTCAGATAATCATCGGCCTGATGAAATGGGGGCGGTTTATCCGCATGGTGCCAAGTTCGGTGATGCTGGGCTTTGTGAATGGTTTGGCGTTGATTATTTTGGTGGCGCAGTTTACGCAGTTTAAAGATGTTGACGGCAATTGGTTGAGCGGTGATGCGCTGACGATGATGGTGGCGATTATTGCGGCGACTTTGGCGATTATCTATTTACTGCCTAAAGTGACTAAAGCGGTGCCGTCGGCTTTGGCGGCGATTGTGTTGGTCGCTGTGGTGGTGGCGTTGTTTGATTTAAATGCGATTACCGTTGGGGATAAAGCGGCGGTTTCCGGGACCTTGGAGTCTTTGATTTTTGGTGATGGTACGCAGGGTGGTTTCCAAGGTTTGAGCTGGGTAACGACCTTGCCGGAAGGGTTTTGGTCGTTGACCACTTTATGGATTGTCTTGCCTTATGCGCTCATCCTAACAATCATTGGTTCGACGGAATCGCTGTTGACGATGACCTTAATTGATGACATTACCGAAACCCGCGGTAAGGCGAATAAAGAGTGTATCGCATTGGGTTCGGCCAACTGTGTGGCCGGTTCCTTTGGTACGATGGGCGGCTGTGCGCTGATCGGTCAGTCGATGATTAATGTGAAATCCGGCGGCACCGGACGTTGGTCTGGAATCACTGCGTCTTTTGTGTTGCTGCTGATGATTGTGGCGATTTCACCGTTGATTGAAATGGTGCCAATCGGCGCGCTGGTTGGTTTGATGTTCTTTGTGGTGATTGCGACGTTTAACTGGTCTAGCTTACAGATAATGCGCGGTATGACTAAAGCGGATGCTTTTGTGGTCGTAGTGGTTACGGTATTAACGGTGATGTTCGACCTTGCGGTGGCGGTGATTTCCGGGGTGATTATTGCCGCATTGGTGTTTGCATGGCAACACGCGCAGCGCATTTTAATCACCACTTCGCAAGAGACGGTAGACGGCAAATTGATTAAAATTTATCAGCTACAGGGGCCTTTGTTCTTCGCTTCGGCGAAAAATTTTATGGACAGTTTTGATCCGAAAAACGATCCAGAGTGTGTGCATATTGATTTTATGCACTCGCGGGTTTATGACCATACAGGGGTTGAAGCGGTTGAGAATTTAACCCAGAAATACAAGGCGGCCGGTAAGAAATTGACTTTGAAGCATCTCAGTCCAGAGTGCCAAACCTTGTTGCATAATGCGCGTGATTTGATTGAGGTTAATGTCTCGGAAGACCCGCATTATCATGTGTCCATGAGCGGTAAGCGATAGTCCGCTGACGAGAAGTTCGTTTAATAAAACGCCCCGATTAGATTTAATCGGGGCGTTTTTTTTTGTGTCTCGTAAATGACAGTGTATTTTTCCACTTTTCGTTAGCCCGAAAAGAAGTAAGTTGCTGTAACGATTGATATATTCTGTCAACTTAGGTTTAGAATGCTGGGGGGCTTGCGTTCTTTAGACTATTCGTGATAATCAATTGGGTTAGTAAATTTATTTGCGTCATCAATCACAAAATCAAAAGGTGTTTATAACATGTTGAAAATCATGCCCGTTCTCTCTGTCGTTCTGTTTTTGTCTTTGACGTTTTCGGCACAAGCCAAGGATTTTACGCCCGCCGATCCGGTGGTTAAGCTGATGCCCGTTTTGATGGATAATTTGAATTTATTTGAGTTGACGCCCGAGCAGATGCAGCAAGTGCGCTCGATTTCGCGTAAAAGTTTTGCTGATTTAGAGTATTTAAATGCCGAGTATCATTTGGTTAAAACGGAGCTGCGCGATCTTTTGTTTGACCCAAAACCGCATCCAGCGGCTGAGCAAAAATTGATTGAGTCCTTGGCGAAAATGGAAGCTAAACGCTTGGTCTTGACGGTCGATTGTGCTGAAGGCTTAAAAGCGATTCTTAGCCCAGAACAGTTTGCCGAGCTAATTGAACTGGCTACCTTTTAGAAAATTTAGAAAAAATTTAGAAAAAATTTCGTAATCGCGTTGGGGGCTTTTGGGCGATAGTTGCTTTAAGCCTCTGGCGTCGCGACGAATAATGCCAACGCCATGCGGTAGTCCAACGCATGAAATTGCGCGTCATCCACTTCAATCAACAGCGGGCCATTAAATGGCGCTTGGTTTTTAATGACGATTTTTGCACCGATATGCATGCCAATAGACGCTAAATAGCGCAACTCCTGTGGCGAACGGTTTTTAATGCGCTGCAATGTGACCGCTTGGTTGATGGCGGTTTCCGCAAGTGGGTTTAGTGCTTGATTTGGGGTAATCACCCCATTGACGTTCGGGATTGGCGAGCCGTGCGGATCATGCGTGGGTTGCCCCAAATCGTTCCACATTCGTTCGACCAATTTATCCGATAAAAAATGTTCCAGAGTTTCCGCTTCCTCATCCACTTCATCCCATGAATAGCCTAAACGCTCCACCAGATAGGTTTCTAAAATACGGTGGTTTCGCACCATTTTCATGGCAATCATCCTGCCGGATTCCGTTAAGCTAACGCCGTAATAGGGTTCATATTTTAGGTAATCTTCGTCGGCCAATTTTTTGAGCATATTGGTGACTGATGCTTGCGAAATCGACAGCCGTTCGGCGACATCTTTGGTCTGTACGCCTTTTTCTTCGTTTGAATTGGGTTTTTCTAATTTGTAGATGGTTTTTAAATAATCTTCCCATGCACGAGAGGGCGCTTGTTGAGTGGTTTTTTTCTGGACGCTCATTGTCTAACCTGCCTGTTCGGTTTTGAGTTGTTGCGTGTAAAAATGCTTTTGACGTCGTTTATGCAGTTGCAGTGCGAATAGGCTGACCAGTAAAAGCAAGCCAGCGCTCACGGCAATGGATGCGGCAATCGAACTGTCTAATTGGAAGGCAACGGCGTAACCCAGCCAAACAGCCAATTGTGAATAAAGCACCGCTAAGAGAAGCATATTTTTGAGCGATTTAGCGAATAAATAGGCGCTTGCTGCCGGAATAATCAATAAAGCGACCACCAAAATCGCCCCAACGGCGTCAAATGAAGCCACCGTTGTCATCGAAACCAAGGTCATTAAAAAATAGTGCCAAAACGAGATGCTGATTCCCAGAGAAACCGCCAAACTCGGATGGAAAGTCACGGTTTTAAGGCGTTCAAAGGCGAATACAATGCTGCCGACCACTAAAATGAAGACAATTAGTATCAGCCAAAAAGCGCGCGGGCCAAGCTCCGTGCCCCCGTTTTGGATATCGCCCCAAACGAGAGTATCAAATGGGACAAAAGCGATTTCACCATAGAGAACGCACTCTTGGTCAAGGTCAATCTGTCCGGTATAGAGTGAAACCAAGATGACCCCAAGTGAGAAAAATAGGGTAAACACTATGCCGATACTGGCATCGCTCTGTAAGCGACTGATTTTATGCAAGCTTTCAGAGAGCCAAGTGGTGATTAAGCCGATAATCACGGCGCCGAGCAACATAATGCTAAGGCTGTTGCTGCCTGACAGAAGATAGGCTAAAACAATGCCGAGTAACACCGAATGCGAAATGGCGTCTCCCATCAACGCTTGCCGACGTAGGATTAAAAATACGCCCACTAAAGCACAGGACGCGGCCACCAGGCTGGCGGTGCCGATAATCCAGAGATCGAGTATCCAGTCGTCTATAGTAAACCCACTCATTGGCTTTTTTCCTGAAGATTTTGCGATGGTAGTTTGGGGATTGGTGAACCGTGCGGATCAAATTGTTCCATAAGTTCGGCGACAATTTGTTGTTCTTGTTCTTTATTTAAAATGTGCTCAATTCGTTCTGCTTGCTGATGAACCTGCTCAGAATTTAAATCGGCGTGTTGGCTTAAATAACTCTCCCACAGGCGATGACGGCGGGTCAATTTAATGGCTTTGAGCAAACCTTCTTCACTCAGTGAATAGCGTTGCTGGGCTTCTATCACCAATTTGCGTTTGTTTAAAATGGCTAGGCTTTGTTTAAGTTGAATGCTTTTTAGCGAGCGCAGTTCGGTAATTTCCGCCAAGGTAAATTGGTTGCGTTGGAAGTGTTCGCGCTCCAATAGTTTGTATAGGGTGCGTAAGATGTTTTCCAGAATAACGCGCTGTTTTAAGCGACGGTACTCCAAATAACGTTTCAATAATCCTTGTTTGGGCGCCACTAAAAAGCTGATGAAAAACAGCAGTGATAGACTGACGACAATCCAAGGGCCGGTAGGCATGGCAGGAGCAACATAAGAGATTTGTGCGCCAAGTATCGCGCTAATGGCACCGAACAGGGCGGCTAACATTAGCAGCGTGCTGAGTTGATGGCTCCAAAAGCGCGCCGCGGCTATTGGCGTGAGCAGTATTGCGGCCATAAGTACGACGCCGACCAGTTGCAAGCCAACAACGACCGATAGCACAATCATAATGGCGAGTAACATCTCGTAAAACTTGACGTTGATGCCTAAGGTTTTGGCATAAGACCGATTAAAGGTAATCAGACGCAGTTTCTGGAAAAACAGGAGTACGGTGAGTAAAACCAGCGTGGTCACGATAATCAATAGTTGAATGTCTTCAGAGGTGATTGCGGCGGCTTGACCAAACAGCAGTTTATCCAAACCGCTTTTGTCAGGTAGATCGGTGTTTTGGATGTATGAAAGTAGCATTAGGCCGAGTGCAAAAAAGAATGACAAGGTAATTGCCAAAGCGGCATCCGGTTTGATTTTGGTGTTTTTCGGGAGCCAGTCAATAATCCAAAAACCGATGAGACTGGATGCCAGCGCGCCGACAAAAATCACTTCGGCATCGCGGCTGCCGCTTAATAAAAATGCCATCATAACGCCCGGTAAGGCGGCATGTGCCAGCGCATCGCCGAGCAGCGAGCGTTTGCGTAAAAAAGCAAAGGCACCGATCACCGAAGCGCTCATTCCCAGTAACAAACTACCGAACAGTACCCAAGTGGCATTGATGTCTTCAAATGACCAAAAAACCTGGAGATGATGCCAAGCTTGCGAAATAAAATCGGTGGTTGGGTAAGCGTCAAAAGCATTCATTCTGTGCCATCCCTTAGTCGCTTTGGTGAGCGTTGTCGAGACGACTGCGATACATCTGCTCGGTTAAATCGTTAAGCAGTGATAAACGTCCGCCGTAAGTTTTATTTAGGTTCTCTTTGGTCAGTACTTCGGCGGTGGGTCCAGCGGCAATGAGACGCGCATTAATCAACAGTACATAATCAAAATATTCGCCTACGGTGTTTAAATCGTGATGCACGCACACCACTGTGTTGCCTTTGTTTTTGAGCTGTTTAAACAGCTCAATAATCGCTTTTTCCGTGGCGACATCAACGCCGGCAAAGGGTTCATCCATCAGATAAAGACTGGCTTGTTGCGCCAAAGCGCGAGCTAAAAACACCCGTTGCTGCTGGCCGCCGGAGAGTTGCGATATTTGACGGTCACGAAAGTCCCACATTTGTAAGTCTTTGAGTGCCTGTTCAGCAAGGTCGCGGTCTGATTGGGTTGGGCGTTGCCAAAATTTTAGTTGGCCGTGGCGTCCCATCAACACGACATCCATGACATCAATCGGAAAATCCCAGTCGATTTCCTCGCGTTGCGGTACATATGCGGTGGTTAAGCGTTTTTCGTTCAGTGGCCGTCCATAAAAATGCACGTCACCCTGAATCACCGGCGTGAGTCCCATAATGCCTTTGAGCAGAGAGGATTTACCGGCGCCGTTTGGGCCGACAATCGCCACCGTTTTGCCGGCAGGAATGGTAAAGCTGACATCGGTTAATACCGGTTTATGGTGGTAGCGAATCGACAGCTGTTCAACGCTGAGCGGAATCTGATTACTCATGCGCAGCTCCCATCAACCCTTTGGCAATGGTGCTGACATTGTGCTTCACCATGCCGATGTAATTATCTGCGCCAGAGCCTGCTGCGCCCATGGCATCCGAATAAAGTTCACCACCAATGACCAGATTTTGTCCTTCGGCTTGAACGCCTTTGACCAACGATTGGATAAATTTTGGCGAGACGCTGGACTCGACAAATACCGCGGAAATACCGCGCTTAACAATAATGTCTTTAAGTTGTTTGATGTCTTGCAAACCAAATTCGCCGGCGGTGCTGATGCCTTGCAAGCCCATCACTTCTAAATCATACGCTTTACCAAAGTAGCCAAAGGCGTCATGTGCAGTAATTAGGACGCGCTTGTTGGGCGTAATCTTAGCCATTTCTTGGCTCACCCAAAGATTTAATTGGGTGAGTTTTTGCTGATACAGTGCGGCGTTTTGACGGTAAAAATCAGCATTGTCGGGGTCTTTTTGTACCAGTGTTTCGGCGACTTTATCGGCAGCTAATTGCCATAAACGCACATCGAACCAAACGTGTGGGTCGTGCAATTGGTCGAGGGCAATCAGTTGGCTTTCTGGAATGTTTGCGGTGACGGCGACAATCGTTTGCTTGTGTGCCATTTTGTCGAAAATTGACTGCATTTTGCCTTCGAGGTGAAGGCCGTTATAAAAAATAATGTCTGCTTGGCTAAGTTTACGAATATCACCTTGTGTAGCTTTATACAAGTGCGGGTCGACGCCAACGCCCATCAGTGCTTGCACTTGGGCTCTGTCTTGCGCGATGTTGTGAACCAGATCGGCAATCATGCCGGTGGTGGTGGTTACCTTAAGTTGCGCTTGTGCCAAACTGCTAAAACTGAGCAGGACTAAGCTGGCAATTGATAACAACAGGGATGTGGATTTTGGGTGTGAATTTTGCATTAAATCGCTTCCAAAGAGGGGGAAAGTCAATCGGGACTTATTCTGTGTCTCCTTAGGTTTTTAACAGCCGACTGTCGTGTTGAATGGCATAAACTTATTATTCAATAAAATAAATTTTAG
The DNA here is from genome assembly GCF_011398355.1 of Thiosulfatimonas sediminis. Taxonomy (GTDB): domain Bacteria; phylum Pseudomonadota; class Gammaproteobacteria; order Thiomicrospirales; family Thiomicrospiraceae; genus Thiomicrorhabdus; species Thiomicrorhabdus sediminis_A. Next base: position 1,922,415 of record NZ_AP021889.1, on the reverse strand, counting down.
ACAAGGCTAAAAATCGCAGACCGTCTAAATATACCAGCGAAAATTTTACAGTTCAAGATTTGTTTGGGTAATTGAAAAAAATAATTAACTGCCCAGAATTTTTATTATCTTAAAGGCTAATAAAAAAATTAGTTTAGTCTAAAAAGTTGTCAAGGGCTTAAGAGAGGTGCTTGGAAAATTTAATATGGGTTTGCGGTAAGGTAGTGAGTGTCAGGTTGAGTTTAATCGTTATTTTATCAGTGCCTGCGAGTGATTTACGGCCGTTGGCGGCAGATCGTCCTTATGTAACAGAAAGTCTGCAAAATCGAACTGCGTTCAAAAATCAATTTGTGGAGCAATGATGACGGGGACAGTGCTATGACATTACTGCCATACCTTAAACTACCAAGTGGTGATTTCAGCAATGGCGAAGTAGAAGGCGGACTGATCCTAACCTATGCAACCGATTTAAGTGGTTTTGGTGTCGGAGTACAAGTACAGCTGGATTATCTCTATGACGGTGTTGCTGATGAGATGATGGGCTGGGAGTCATACTGCGGTTTTGGGCTATGACAAGGATGTTGATACCGGTGGTTATGTTGAATATATCGGTGCATGGGACTTGAACGATGACTATATTCCCTATGGAAGTTTCGGTTTCACCCATAAGATATCAGCAAATACTCAGTGGGATATCGGCTCCGAAGTTGCGCTAGACAATCCGGGTCAGGATTTTGAAATTTTCTTTGGTTTGATTCAGCGCGATTAAGCGATTGGCGTCATTAAGCTGGACTCGCGGTGCCTTAGCTTTGTTCTATGGCAGTCTTTGCGCTGAACTACTATAATCGGACGATTATTTTTGATTGAATGCAAAATCGTTGATGGAAAACTCTAGACCAATCGGGGTGTTTGATTCGGGTATTGGCGGCTTGCCGATTGCCAAACAACTGCGCGAATTAATGCCCAATGAAGACCTTATTTATGTTGCCGATACTGGATTTGCGCCCTATGGTGAAAAGTCCGAGGCGGAAATTCTCGCGCGTTCAATTGCGGTGGTGGAGTTTCTGCTCTCACAAAACGTCAAGGCGATTGTGGTGGCGTGCAATACCGCGACGATGGTAAGTATTCAAACCTTGCGTGCGCGCTATGCGCTGCCATTTATCGGGGTTGAGCCTGGGGTGAAACCGGCTGCGATTCATACTCAAAGCGGCGTTATCGGCGTTTTGGCGACCGAAAAAACATTGAGCAGCCGAGCGTTTGACGCCCTCGCCAATCGAGTTGCTGGGAATGTTCAGATGGCGATTCAACCCAGTCCGAAATTAGTCCACTTGGTGGAGAATTTACAGCTAGATTATGCGCAAGCGGCTGAGACGGTGGCGCACTATGTGCAGCCGTTGTTGGAAAAAGGAGCGGATACGATTATTTTGGGATGTACGCATTTTGCTCATCTTGCGCCGGTGATTCGACAAGTTGCTGGAGAGGGCGTTACTGTAATCAGTACCGAGTTAGCAGTGGCAAAAGAGACGCAGCGCCGCTTGGCAACGGCTGAGTTGCTTAACCCTAGAGTACAAATGGGGTGTGAACGCTTTTATACCAGCGCTGAAATCGCTAAGGTTACTGAGCAGATGAACCGCTTGTGGGGTTGCGCTGTTGCGCTGGAAGCGTTTTGATGGGCACGGCTCAAACGGCTAAGTTGGTCGCTTTGCCATTACAAAACAGCGCGCAAGATGCGATGGGTTTGTCGGCGCTTTATCATACCTTGGCTGCTCAAATGCACGATCAATGGCGTGGGCGTTTGGCCCCAACGCCATCTGGGTATTTGCATCGCGGGAATGTCATGAATTTTTTGCTGAATTGGCTGTTGTTGCGCTCACTTAACGGCGAGGTTGGCTTGCGGATTGATGATATGGATTTGACGCGCAGCCGACCAGAATACATCGAAGCGATTTTTAAAACACTGGACTGGTTGGGTTTAGATTGGGACTTCGGTCCGCAAACCGTTGCCGAGCAACGACAGGTCAGCTTTTCCTTTGTACAGCCTGATTTAAGAAAATTGACCGAGCAATTGTTAACCGAGAATAAAGCCTATGCCTGCAACTGCAGTCGTAAAGAGCTGCAAGCGCATAATATCTACCCAGGCTTTTGTCGCAATCTGCAACGTGAATGGCGAGCGGGTGAAACCGCGATTCGCTTTGCCGCCGACAAACAGAGTAATGCAGAGTTTGCCGACGATTGGGTGATTTGGCGTCGCGATGATCTGGCCGGTTATCATCTCGGTTCAGTCTTTCAGGATCAGCAAGATCAGGTGAATTTGATTATTCGCGGTGCGGATTTAATCGACTCCAGTCGTTTTCAAACGGTCTTAGCGAAGAGTTTGCAATTTAGCGATTTCAGCCAAGCGCAAATTTGGCATCATCCACTTATCGAACATCCACAAGGCGGCAAACTTTCCAAATCCGCCGGTGCGCAAAGTACGCCTATCTACAGCAGCGGATTGTCGGTTGCAGAAATTATCCAGCAGTGTGTCCGTTGGCTCGGTTTGTCAGAGCGCCATGCGCTAAGGATTCAAACAGCCTCTGAATTATTGGATGTTTTTCAAAATCAATTAGATAAGTCGTGAAGTCACAGTGTTGCAAATAAGAGATTATCATTCGGAAGATGCCGTCGAGATTGCCGACTTATATCACGCTTCCGTGCATGCAATCGACGACAAGGTTTACTCGAGACAACAACAAGAGGCTTGGGCGCCGACACCTCCTGATTATCATTTCTGGCAGCAGCGATTACAACGAAATCAGCCATTTGTTGCTTGGCAAGATAATCGTATTGTTGGTTTTATTGAATTGGAAGACGATGGACATATTGACTGCGCCTATACCCATCCAGAGTTTCAACGACAAGGAGTGATGAGTGCTTTGTATCAATATCTGCAACAGCAAGCTCAGGAAAGGAATATTTTGAAACTTCATGTCGAAGCTTCAAAAGTCGCCCGTCCGTTTTTCGAAAAACAGGGTTTCGAATACCGACAGACCAACCAAGTAATGCGTAATGCTGAGGTGCTAATTAATTATTCGCTTGATAAAAAACTAATCATTAGTTGAATCGCTATTATCCGCCTTAGACACAATAATTGTGCCGCTGTGATATGCAAGCTTTTGAATAGCTAATATCAATACTAGGAACTCGAACCTTTTCACTAGCAGTGTCACGATTTAATTTAACACTGCTTTTGAACTGGTGTTTTTTGAGACCTTGATTTTCCTAGTTCGAAATTTCGTTGCGAAGGATGGCTGTACCATCGCTTAAGGCGTTGAGCTTGCCTCTGGCAATATGGCGAGGCAGTGGCGCCATACCGCAGTTGGTGCAAGGATATAGCTTGTCGGCATCGACAAACTGCAAGGCTTTGCGCAAGGTATTGGCGACCTCTTCGGGGGTTTCGATAGCATGGGTGGCAACATCAATCGCGCCGACCATCACTTTCTTACCGCGAATCAGTTCCATCAATTCCATTGGCACCTTCGAGTTTTGATACTCCAGCGAGATAATGTCGATATTCGATTTTTGCAATGTAGGGAAGGTCTCTTCATATTGTCGCCATTCAGAGCCTAAGGTTTTTTTCCAATCGGTATTGGCTTTAATGCCATAGCCATAACAGATATGCACAGCCGTTTCGCATTTTAGCCCTTCAACGGCTCTTTCCAGTGCGGCAATTCCCCAGTCATTGACCTGGTCAAAAAACACATTAAAAGCCGGCTCATCAAATTGGATAATATCGACACCGGATGCTTCAAGTTCTTTGGCTTCTTGATTCAAAATGCCGGCAAATTCCCAAGCGAGTTTTTCACGACTTTTATAATGCGCATCATACAGCGTATCAATCATGGTCATTGGTCCCGGCAGACACCATTTAATCGGTTGCTTGGTTTGCTGACGCAAAAACTTGGCGTCTTCGACAAAAACCGACTTTTGGCGACTGACATCACCGACCACTGACGGCACACTGGCCTCATAACGATTGCGGATTTTGACGGTCTTGCGTTTTGCAAAATCGACTCCATCGAGGTGTTCGATAAAAGTGGTGACAAAATGCTGGCGGGTCTGCTCACCGTCACTGACAATATCAATGCCGGCATGAATCTGTTCTTGCAGCGTGATACGCAGAGCATCTTGTTTGGCTTCCGCCAGTTGCTCGCCTTGCAATTTCCAAGGTGACCAAAGTGTCTCAGGTTTTGCCAACCAAGAAGGTTTCGGCAAGCTGCCGACGGTGGAAGTAGGGAGTAGTTTATGCATTTTCATTTTCTCTATAAATAATGTTGGCATTTTTTAAGCGTAATTCGCCGCCCATTGCTCTAGTAGTGTTTGGAAGGGTTTAATAAATTTTTCTTCAGCGAACTTACCTTGTTCAATCGCTAGGCGGCTTCGCTCTTCACGGTCATAGACGATGCGCGTTAAAGAATGATCTTGGTGCTGCAAACTAGGCTGATAACACTCGCCTGCCGCAGCATTGGCGTTATAAATTTCCGGGCGGTAAATCTTTTGGAAGGTTTCCATAACGCTGATGGTACTGATCAACTCGAGATTGCTGTAATCGCTTAGTAGGTCAGCAAAGAAATAAAACGCCAAAGGGGCGACGCTATTGGGCGGCATAAAATAGCGAACTGCTAAGCCCATCTTTTTGAAATAGTGCTCGGTCAAAGACGATTCATTTGGCAGGTATTCAACGCCCAATACCGGATGTTGATTTTCCGTGCGATGATAGGTTTTGTTATCCGACACGCTGAGGCAAATCACCGGAGGCTTTTTAAAATGCTGCTGATAGGCATTGGAATGGATAAAAGCTTGAAACATCTTGCCGTGCAGATCACCAAAATCGTCAGGCACGCTAAACTGCGCTTTATCTCGGTTATGTTCTAACAAGCGCACGCTGAAATCGTAGTCGCGTACATAGGATGAAAAATTATTGCCGACAAGGCCTTCAATTCGTTGCTCGGTTTTGTGATCAACAATGGTGGTTTGTAAAATTTCAATGGTCGGGAAGGTTTTGCCTGAGCCATCAACATCAATGTCTACATGAACGATGTCCAGTTCAACCGAGTAACGATCCAGTTTCGGGTTGTCCCAAGAAGCCAAGGCATTAAACCGGTTGTTAATCATCTTGATGGCATTGCGTAAATTTTCTTGGCGGCGCTCGCCACGCGCGAGATTGGCAAAGTTAGTAGTAATCCGCGTATTGTCCGCAGGGGTATAGTGCTCATCGAAAACAATTCGTTTAATGCTGTATGTAAAGTCAGTATTCATGGCGATGTAACATCCTATTTGTGTCTTGCTTGCTGTCTGGCTGAGAATGTTACGGGACTCTTTTACGGAATAAAAATGACTTAATTTCAACTGAACTTGAATTAATTTCAGGTTATTGTCTGCATGGTGTTCTTTATAATTCGCTACAGAATTTAAACGTAATGGAACCTCTGATTGAATCAAATTGAAATTCTGCGAGACTTCAAGCTCGCTTATTTTAGGCGTGGCACGCCGGCCTTAGTTGTTCTAAGGTCAAGGATTACAACGACAAAGAAGTGGGCTTCCCACCTGCTCAAAAGGTTTTAAAAAACCAGGGGGCATGGAAGCCTCGCCCATAGGGGCTTAGCCAAACCTGCCATCTCTGCGTTATGAAGTTTTGCAAGGTCTAGACATTCCTGCAACTTCACGCCTTGACCTGACAAATTTGGCATTGCCAGAAATTAATCTGATTCAATCAGAGGTTCCTTAGGAATCTATTTTGCCTGAACACTTTGTAATTGAATTATCAGTTTATTTAGTTACCGGCGCCTTTGTCGGTATTGCGGCGGGCTTGCTCGGTATTGGCGGTGGTTTGATCATTGTGCCGGTGTTAGTGACGGCTTTAACTTACTTTATCGACTCAAGCCAAACCGTGCATATCGCAATCGCCACTTCTCTGGCCACCATTTTTATTACATCGCTTTCGTCTGCCTATGCGCACCACAAGCATGGCGCTGTTCGTTGGAATCTGTTTCGAATGCTGGCTTTCGGTGTGCTTGCAGGGGCTTTTATCGGTGGCTGGTTATCGCAGTATTTTGCTTCTGGCACACTGTCAAAAATCTTTGGAATCTTGGAGCTGTTAATTGCCCTAAATATGCTGTTGGCGCTAAAGCCTAATCCAAGTCGGGAACTTCCCGGTTTTGTTGGTAATACGGCAGCGGGAACTGTCATCGGTAATCTCTCGTCAATGGTCGGGATTGGTGGCGGAACCCTGACTACGCCATATTTGGTCTGGAATAATGTTTCCATGCACCAAGCGATTGCCACTTCTGCAGCGGTGAGTTTGCCTGTGGCTTTGGCAGGAACCATCGGCTATATTTTGGCGGGTTTGCAGGCCACCGATTTGCCGGATTACACCACGGGATATATTTATTGGCCGGCATTTTTCGGCATTATTATGGCGAGTATTTTTACGGCACCTGTTGGTGCAAAACTTGTACATAAACTTCCAGTTAAGCTGTTAAAGCGTGCTTTCGGTGTGTTTTTGATACTACTCGCAGCGAAAATGCTGTTTTTTACCAATTAAGGGCTGTTGAGGATTAATGCTAGATATTAAACATTTAAAAGCGGTTACCGCCTTGAATAAGGCAGGCAGCTTAGTGAAGGCAGCCGAATCGTTGCATATGACGCAGTCAGCCTTGTCGCATCAAATAAAACAGTTGGAGCATCAGCTTGGAGCGGAACTCTTTAAGCGGAAAACCCATCCATTACAATTTACCGCCGTGGGGCAGTTGCTATTGCAGAGCGCACAAACTGTACTACCGCAAATGCAGCTATTAGAACGACAGTTGGTTTCCCTTAGCCAAGGCGAGACAGGGCGTTTATGGATTGGCATTGATTGCCACACCTGCTTTGAATGGCTCTTGCCATTATTGCGCCCTTATCAAGAAAAATGGCCGAGTGTCGATTTAGATATTGTGCCAAGTTTTAATCAACAGCCTTTGCAAAAACTGCAGGCGCAAGAGGTGGATTTTGTCATTACTTCCGACCCAGAAAAAATGGTAGAGATCGACTATACCGCGCTGTTCAGTTATGAACTGGTAGCGGTACTAACACCGAATAGTGAGTTATTGGAAAACGTCTTTTTAAGTCCGCAAGACTTTGCTTCGCAGACCTTGATTACTTATCCGGTCTCGCAACAAAAGTTAGATGTCTTTAAGCAGTTTTTGCAGCCTGCAGGGGTTCAACCGCAAGCGCTGAGTTATTCGGAAATGACGATTATGATGCTGCAACGGGTTGAAGCGGGGCGCGGTATTTGTGTGTTACCGAAATGGTTATTACAGAACCAAGTGGATTTTCAGCATTTACCTTATCGCTCATTAGGTGAGCAAGGACTTTGGTCAAAACTTTATGCAGCGACGCCACGTGCCATAACGCATCAACCATATATTAAAGACTTGATTCAGTTAATCGCCAATGAAATGAAACTGTAGAGTTGTTATTCCTGTTTGCCAACCGTGCTGTAGATTTTCTTGAGATGGGTTTCAATCGGATAGCAGTGTAAAAAGTCGAGAAACGCTAGGCTGACCAGTGACAGGTTTTTCTTGTCGTGGTAAGCGCAGTACCAATGTTTGTTGATAGGGAAGTCATCGACATTCAAACGGACGATATGGCCGCTGTATTCTTCCAAGCGGAAAGCGTCTGCCGGCAGAACAGCGATGCCGAGACCGGCGATGACCGATTGCTTAATCAACTCGTAGCTGTTCAGTTCTAAATAAGGGGTTATTTTAAGACCTTCTTCAGCAAGCACTTGATTGACTGCTTGGCGGATGCTGGTTTCTTCCGCTGGAAGAATCAGGTTTTGTTTGGTCAGGCTTTTCAAACTCAGTTTGGCGTGACTGCTAAGGCGGTCGGTTGGAGCGGCGACTACTTCCAGGGTCTGGTCGGTAAAGGCCTCAAAGTTCGCATCGATATCGGCAAAAACTCGGCCGGTAATGAGCAGTTGATGCTGTTGGTTTTGCAGGCTGTTGATGATTTCACTTTTATTGAGAATCGACAGTTTGGGCGTGACTTTCGGGTGCTGTTTGAGAAATTTCGCCAAGATGAACGGCAGAAAATATTTACTGGCCGAGACGCCGGCGATGCTCAATTCACCTTCCAAACCGCCGGTTTGGCTGGCTTTTAAACGGGTCGAAAAATCATCAAAGTTGTCTAATAAGGTTTGGAACTGTTGATAAGTGGTTTCGCCAACTTTGGTGAGATACACCTTACGTCCGACGACTTCGACCAGTGGATTTCCGATGGAATCCGCTAATTTTTTTAACTGACTGGATACCGCTGGTTGCGAGATATTTAACTCTTTGGCGGCTTTTGTAAAGCTTTTATGGCGCGCCACCGCTTCAAAAAGACGGATTTGGTTGAAGGTGATATTAAGCATCTTTTGTCGAGTCTTAGATTATTTTTCTAGCCGACATTCTACTGGTTCAGCAGAGACTGTAAAATTTAAATCAGGTAAAACCGTGATTGCGCTAAAGGTTAGTCGGATTATGTAGTTTTCAACTCTAATGATTCGATAAAACGGGCGGAGATGTCAGGGTTCGGGTTGGCGCTGCTCTCTATTCATAGGGTTCACGTTGAATTGGAAAATTCGAGTTTTGCGGTGCTCGATCTGAAGAGGGCGCCAATTCAGACGAATTGGCATTTGGTGCAGTATAAAGGTGAGCAATTGTCCGCGGTCACGAACATCTTTCGTCATTTTTATCTTGGAAAAACAGCGTAAAATTTTTAAAACTTAAAGACTCGTTTCTTACTGGCAAGTCGTTGCGCTTTCTGTTTTTTTACTTTTTGCCCTTTTTCCAGTAGCACCATCACTTCAAGATGTGTGGTATGTGGGAACATATCCATTGCGCCGGCTTTCGTTAGTTGATAACCCTGTTTTTGCAGTAGCTTGATGTCACGGATAAGTGTCGCGGCATTGCAAGAAACATAGACAATTTTCTGGGCATCCAGTTGGCCGAGATGCTGACACAGTTCGGCTGCGCCGAGGCGTCCCGGATCAAGCAAAATACGGTCATATTTTTGTTCCCGATACCAGTTTAAATGTTCTAATCCCTTAAAGAGATCGGCTTTTTCAAATTGGCAATTTGTCAGTTGATTGCTGGTTGCGTTTTGTTGTGCAGCGGCGACCAGTTCTGGTAAGCCTTCTACGCCCAAGGCTTGTTTTGCGATTTGCGCCATCGGCAGGGTGAAATTACCAACCCCACAAAAGAAATCGATGACGTTGTGTTGCGGATTCAATTCTAGCCAATCAATTGCTTGTTGAATCATCTGCTGATTGATTTCGGCGTTGACTTGAATAAAACCGTCTTGCGGAAATTGCAGCTTGAGTTCGGTTTCACGTTGAATCCGATAAACCGGCTGCTCGTCTGGTTCGGTCAACCCAAAAATGCCGTTATCGACATCGACAAGAGTAAATTCATGAGTTTTACGCGACGCTTTTGCTAAAAGTCCTGGTCGGGCTTGCGCGATAGCGACATTCAGCTTGTCGGTTAGCACGGGGCAGTGGTCAATATCGACCAAACGGCTGTCTTGCGCGCGACGAAATCCGAAACGAGCTTGCTTGTCTTTTTTATCAATTTCTAATGCTAAGCGTGCACGACGACGATAGCCGATGGTGGACGCCGTTAATGTCTCGACAAACTCGCACGTTTCTGTATTAACTTGTTGTTTTAATTCGGTAAAGAAGTTATCTGCTTTAAAGCGGTGTTGTGCCTCGACAGCAAGGTGTTGCAGTTGGCAACCGCCGCAAATGTCATATTTGTTGCAAAACGGTTGTACCCGTTGGGCCGAAGGTTGTTCAATCGTTAGCAAGTCCGCTTCCATAAAGTTACGTTCTTCATGGCGTACTTTTAAGGTAACGGTATCACCCGGTAGTGCGGCTTGGACAAAACAGGTTTTACCGTTGATATGGGTAATGCCGCGTCCATCATGCGACAGGCCGGTAATTTCGTAATGCGTATTCATTTAATCGATTCCTAAGAATTTATGCGTTTGTAGGCTTAAATTCCATTGCGGATGTTTTAAGCAGTAATCCAAAGCCATCTGAGTGTGTTGTTGATTCAGATTGGTGTTGGTGTCGGCCATCGGTTGCAGATAGAAATAAGCAAATTCCAAGTGTTCTACTTGGTGTGGCATCAGCATTGGCTGTGGATAAACCAGTTTTAATTCGTCGCCTTTGGTTAAAAGGATGTCGGTGTTGGCTTTTGGACTCATGCAAATCCAGTCAATTCCGTCTGGTGCAACTTTGGTGCCATTGGTTTCCAACGCGATTTCAAAGTGTACGGCGTGTAACGCTTCGATAAGTGCGCTATCGACTTGCAGTAGAGGTTCGCCTCCCGTAAGGATAACAAAAGGGTGGACATCTTTGCTTGGCCAGAACTGTAGCAGGTGCGTTACCAACGCCTTGGGTGTTTTAAACCGTCCGCCGTTCTGCCCGTCGGTGCCGATAAAGTCGGTATCGCAAAATTGACATACTGCTTTTGCGCGGTCTTCTTCCCGTCCAGTCCATAGGTTGCAATTGCTGAAACGGCAGAAAATCGCCGGACGTCCGGCGTGGAAACCTTCGCCTTGCAGGGAAAAGAAAACTTCTTTGATTGAGTAACTCATTGAATTTTGCCTAAGATTTTTTGCCGCATTTTACCTTTTTCTAATTGATTTGACGGGATTTTGTTGTCAGGCCAAGCGCCGAGCGGCTATAATTTTCAGCTATTTTTTTAAAATCTACTTTTAGATAACAGGTTGCGAGCGATGGCTGGAAAAACGTTATATGACAAATTGTGGGACGACCATGTGGTGCGTCAGGAAGAAGATGGTACGGCTTTAATTTATATCGACCGTCAATTACTGCATGAAGTCACTTCTCCACAGGCGTTTGAAGGGCTGCGCATTGCTGGGCGCAAACCATGGCGAATTGAAGCTAACTTAGCGACCTGTGATCACAATGTTCCAACCACCGAGTTGAAAGGGGGCGCGGAGACTATTGAAGATCCGGTGTCGCGTATTCAAGTGGTGACCCTTGGGATGAATACCAAAGAGTTTGGTATTACTGAATTTGGAATGGGCGACCCTCGACAGGGGATTGTGCACGTCGTTGGGCCGGAAGAGGGTAAGACCCTGCCGGGTACAACCTTGGTGTGTGGTGATTCACACACTGCAACGCACGGTGCTCTTGGGGCTTTGGCACATGGTATCGGTACTTCTGAAGTTGAACACGTACTGGCAACGCAGTGTTTGATTCAAAAGAAAATGAAAAATATGTTGATCAAAGTTGATGGTCAATTAAAGCCGGGTGTCACGCCAAAAGATGTCATTCTGGCGATTATCGGTAAAATCGGGACAGCTGGAGGCACGGGCTATGCGATTGAGTTCGGCGGCCAAGTATTCCGTGATATGTCGATTGAAGGTCGTATGACCGTTTGCAATATGGCAATCGAAGGCGGAGCGCGTGTCGGTCTGGTTGCGGTTGATGAGAAAACGGTTGAGTATGTAAAAGGTCGTCCATTTTCACCCACCGGTGCAAATTGGGATATGGCGGTAGAAGCTTGGAAAGATTTGCACTCTGATGATGATGCGGTATTCGACAAGGTCATTGAAATGAACGGTGCAGACATTCAGCCGCAGGTCTCTTGGGGAACCTCTCCAGAGATGGTGCTTGGCGTGGATGGTGTGATTCCTGATCCGGACAAAGAAACCGATCCCGTCAAAGCGACATCGATTCGTAACGCGCTGAACTATATGGGGCTGACGGCCGGTACGGCAATCAAAGACATTCCTGCGGAGTATGTGTTTATCGGTTCTTGTACTAACTCGCGTATTGAAGATTTGCGTGCGGCTGCAGAAGTGCTAAAAGGTCGCAAAATTTCCGATAAGGTAGAGCTCGCGATTGCGGTACCAGGTTCTGGACTGGTTAAGCAGCAAGCGGAAGCGGAAGGGTTGGACAAAATCTTTATCGAAGCTGGTTTTGAATGGCGTAACCCAGGTTGTTCAATGTGCTTGGCTATGAACTCAGATCGTTTACCGAGCGGTAAACATTGTGCTTCAACCTCAAACCGTAACTTTGAAGGACGTCAAGGTGCTGGCGGACGTACTCACTTGGTAAGTCCTGAAATGGCAGCGGCAGCGGCAGTGAACGGTCATTTTGTTGATGTTCGCGACTACCTTTAATTTGAGTGCAACGAGGAAAAAGTAATGGAAAAGTTTGTCAAAATGACGGCGATTGTTGCGCCAATGGATCGTGCTAACGTCGATACCGATGCAATCATCCCGAAACAGTTTCTTAAATCAATTAAGCGCTCAGGCTTTGGCCCGAACTTGTTCGATGAATGGCGTTATGAAGATGTTGGTGAACCGGATTCGGATAATTCACAGCGTCCACTGCGTAAAGACTTTGTGTTAAACCTGCCGCGTTACCAAGGGGCGAAAATTCTGTTGGCGCGTGAAAACTTCGGTTGTGGTTCATCGCGCGAACATGCACCATGGGCATTAAAAGATTTTGGTTTTGATGTGATTATCGCGCCAAGTTTTGCGGACATCTTCTTTAATAACTCATTTAAAAACGGTATTTTGCCGATTATGCTGGATGAGCAAGTTGTCGATGCACTGTTTAATGAGACGTTTGCCAACGAAGGTTATCAGTTAGAGATTAATTTGGCTGAACAGAAAATCGTTAAGCCCGATGGCGTAGAGATTGCCTTCGAGGTGGATAGCTTCCGTAAACACTGTCTGTTGAATGGTTTGGATGATATTGGCTTAACATTGGAATATGCCGAAGAGATCAAAGTTTACGAGCAAAATCGTATGCAAACCAAGCCTTGGTTGTACTAAATTTAAAAAGAATAATTTAAACGTTTAAGAGAAATAACAATGACTAAAAATGTATTGATTCTTCCAGGTGACGGTATCGGTCCTGAAATTACTGCAGAAGCGGTAAAAGTGCTTAAAAAATTAATGGTGACCGACGGCTTAGACATCGCGATGGAAGAAGATTTGGTCGGTGGTGCTGCTTATGACGTGCACGGCGTGCCATTGACCGATGCGACGATGGATAAGGCCCATAAAGCCGATGCGGTACTGTTGGGTGCGGTCGGCGGTTATAAGTGGGAGTCGTTGGATATTTCTGTCCGTCCAGAGAAAGGGTTGTTGCGCCTGCGTAAAGAGATGCAGTTGTTTGCTAATTTACGTCCTGCGGTTCTTTTCCCACAACTGGCGTCTGCATCAACCCTGAAACCTGAAGTCGTTGCCGGCTTGGATATTCTTATCGTTCGTGAGCTTACCGGCGGTATCTACTTTGGTCAGCCGCGCGGCGTGCGTATTTTAGAAAATGGCGAGCGTCAAGGCTATAACACCTATGTTTACTCGGAATCTGAAGTCAAGCGTATTGCGCACGTTGCTTTCCAAGCGGCGATGAAGCGTAACAAAAAATTGACTTCGGTGGATAAGGCGAATGTTTTGGAAGTGACCGAAATGTGGCGTGAAATTATTGATGAAGTGGCGCCGGAATATCCAGAAGTTGAAGTTAAGCATATGTATGTTGATAATGCGGCGATGCAGTTGGTTTTGAATCCGAAGCAGTTCGATGTCATGGTCACCGGGAATATGTTTGGTGATATTTTATCGGATGAAGCCTCTATGTTGACGGGGTCAATTGGTATGTTGGCATCGGCGTCTTTGGATGCGAATAACAAAGGAATGTATGAGCCATCGCATGGTTCTGCGCCGGATATCGCTGGTCAGAATAAAGCCAATCCATTGGCGACCATTCTTTCTGCCGCAATGATGTTGCGTTACTCCTTAGGGCGTGAAGACTTGGCGGTAAAAATTGAAACGGCCATTTCTAAGGTTTTGGATCAAGGTTTACGCACAGGCGATATTATGGAAGAGGGTATGCAAAAAGTGACCTGTTCAGAAATGGGTGACGCTGTTGTTGCAGCCCTTTAAGCGCGAGCTTTAACCGATGCGAAACCGTTTTACAATCACCATCAGTGATGTGCATGGTGCTCGTCACTATAGCTTTTCACAGCTTGCCAAACGCTTTGTCGGCTGGTTGATGATTGTAATGGCCTTAGCGTGGGTAATCGGCGGCTTAACGGTTTGGTGGTTTTCGCATAAGGTGGATCAGGTTGAAGAGCAGCATAAGTTTGCCGTCAAAGCCTATTCGGATCGTTTAGCGAAAACCCAGCAAGATTACGATCAGATGTTGGCTGAGAAGACCGAGCTCGAAGAGACGCTTAACCAACGAAGTGAGCATCTCGATACGCTTGACCAGACGTTGCAGAATATCGAGGAGTTAATGCTCTCTAAAGATGATCTGCAAAGCATGGAAAACGTGCCGTTTGAGCAGCGGCTGCAAAATTTGCAGATGAACTCTTTGGAGCGCAGCTTGATGCTGACCGCCATTCCGAATGGCCCAGCGGTTCGGAATTTTAAAGGGCTGACCAGTTTTTATGGTGAGCGTAAAAATCCGGTAACGGGTGTTCGTCGCATGCACAGTGGGATTGATTATCGCGCTGAGCGCGGTGAAGATGTCATTGCGACCGCTGACGGTATTGTTTCGTTTTCGGCATTTAGCCAAGAGACTGGGTATGGAAACTTAGTCGCGATAACCCATGCCGATGGATTTAAAACGCGTTATGGGCATCTGGATAAGCGTGTCGTTAAGGTGGGTGACTACGTTTATAAGGGTGATAAAATCGGCGAAGTCGGAAATACGGGGCGTTCTTCTGGGGCGCATCTGCATTACGAAGTATTGTTTTTATCGCATCGCCTCGATCCAAAACCGTTCCATGAGTGGACGCAAAAGAATTACAAGGCGATTTTCAAAGAGGTGAAATTGGTACCATGGGGTTCTTTAGTTCAAGCAGTAAGCTTTCAGGCAAAGAAGGTGGAAAAACAATTATTGCCACAGGGTGCCACATCCAAGGTGAATTTAACCGGCTCGAAGGTGAGTTACACAACGACGGATTAATTGAAGGGGTGATTGACACCAAATTTGATTTATCGGTTGGTGCCAGTGGGGTGGTTAAAGGTCTGGTTAAGGCGCGTTCGGTGGTGATCAGTGGCTTGATTGAAGGGCACGTGGCGTGCGATAAGCTGGAAATTTTACCGGAAGGTCGTCTGGTTGGTGATCTGATTTGCAGCGAGTTTGTGGTTGAGCCGGGCGGTAAATTTATTGGTCAGCGGCATCAATTGGCAGAAGGCGGGCGTGTTCTCTCGATGAATGATGTGATGGATTCAAAAGAGCATGAACGGTTGTTGGATTTTGCCGGTTTGCACGAGGAACCGCTGGATAAGCAAGATTACTTGGTGGTTGAACACCGAGCGAAAGAATAACTATTCACAGTCACGGTCAGCCCTTTCTTAGAAGGTCGGGTAACCGTTAATTGGGCGTCGTAGTGGTGGTTGCTGCTACGGCGCTCTGTATTGTTAAAAAGGATTAAACATGACAAAGCTTTATGATGTCGCTGTTGTTGGTGCAACCGGTGCAGTCGGTGAAACTATTCTAAAAGTGCTAGAAGAACGTAATTTTCCGGTTGGCAAGTTGTTTCCGTTGGCGTCAAGCCGTTCTGCGGGTAAGCGCATTGAATTTAACGGTAAGTGGGTAGAAGTCCAGGACTTAGAAACATTCGATTTCAGTCAAGCGCAAATCGGTCTTTTCTCACCGGGTGCAAGTGTGTCCGCAATCTACGCTCCTAAAGCGGCCGCAGCAGGTTGTGTGGTTGTCGATAATACCTCGCAATTCCGTTACGACGACGATATTCCGCTGGTTGTGCCAGAGGTGAATCCAGAGGCGATTGCCGGTTACAAAAATCGCGGGATTATTGCTAACCCAAACTGTTCGACCATTCAGATGTTGGTTGCTTTAAAGCCAATTTATGATGCTGTAGGCATTAAGCGTATCAACGTGGCGACTTATCAGGCGGTTTCTGGTACTGGAAAAGAAGCGATTGAAGAGTTGGCGAAACAGACGGCCAGTCTGTTGAATATGAAACCAGTCGAATGCAATGTGTATCCAAAACAGATTGCGTTTAACTGTATTCCGCAAATCGATGTATTTATGGAGAATGGCTACACCAAAGAAGAGATGAAGATGGTGTGGGAAACAAAGAAAATCATGGGCGATGACGCGATTTTGGTTAACCCAACCGCGGTCCGTGTTCCGGTGTTTTTTGGTCACTCCGAAGCGGTGCATATTGAAACGGATCGAAAAATCACGGCCGCAGAGGCGCGCGCTTTATTTGAAAAATCCGAGGGTATCGTGGTGATTGATGAACAGGTTGACGGAGGTTATCCGACAGCGGTATCCGATGCAGCCGATACCAATCCGGTTTATGTTGGCCGTATTCGTGAGGACATTTCTTGTGAAAACGGTTTGAACCTTTGGGTGGTTGCGGATAACGTGCGCAAAGGCGCGGCGACGAACACGGTGCAAATTGCCGAAGTATTGATTAAAGATTATCTCTAATCGATGCGCATTGTTCTCGGGGTTGAATACCAAGGGGGGCGTTATTGCGGCTATCAGCGGCAAAAGCATTGCCCCTCGGTGCAAGCGCATCTTGAACAAGCGTTAAGTTCGATTGCTAATCAGCCTATTGAATTGTATTGTGCTGGGCGTACCGATACGGGTGTGCACGCAATTGGACAGGTGGTGCATTTTGATAGTACAGCGGTACGTCCGCAGCGCGCTTGGATTCAGGGCGTTAATACTCAACTGCCTGAAGACATTCGTGTTGTTTGGATGCAAGAGATGTTAGGTGGTCCAGAGGGCTTTCATGCCCGTTTTTCCGCGGTTGCGCGTCAATACCGTTATGTCATTTATAACCGGCAAGTGCATTCTGCTGTTCTGGCTGGGCGAGTAACCCATGAAGCTTATCGGTTGGATGCGCCTGCGATGCATCTTGCGGCGCAAGCCTTGTTGGGTGAGCAGGATTTCTCTTCGTTTCGTGCAGCAGCTTGTCAAGCCAGTCATGCGCGTCGTAATGTGCAGTCGGTGCAAGTCTCACGCAGCGGTGATTTTGTGTTGATTGACATTCAAGCGAATGCTTTCTTGCATCATATGGTGCGTAATATTGTTGGCGCTTTGATTGAGGTTGGCAAAGTCCATCAAGGCACCGCTTGGATTGCCGAGTTATTGGCGTTGCGGGACCGTACTAAAGCGGCACCGACCGCGCCGGCAGAAGGGCTCTATTTTGTGAATGCAATCTATCCGGATGTTTGGCAAATCCCACAAGCGCAACTTGATGCCGTTTTGTGGCATTTTTAATTCGCTACTGAGTTCATCGAGGGGTGGCGAATTATCCGTTGTAGTTCGCTCTCTTGCCGTCTTCTGTGGCGCATAATTGTTTAATCGAATTGAATCCTAAGGGAATTGTCATGCGAACTCGTGTTAAAATCTGCGGCCTGACTAGAGTGGAAGATGCGCTAGTGGCGATTGAGGCTGGCGCTGATGCGATTGGCTTGGTGTTTTACGAGCCCAGTCCACGTTATGTGGATATTGTTACCGCGCGTGCGATTGCTGAAAAAGCGCCGGCATTTGTTACAGTGACGGCTTTGTTTGTCAATCCAGATGTGGCGTTTGTCGAACAAGTTTTAAGCGCGATGCGGATTGATTTGTTGCAATTTCATGGTGATGAAAGTGCTGCGTTTTGTCGCCAATTTGGGCGGAATTATATAAAAGCGGTGCCGATGAAAGCGGATACCGATGTTCAACAAATTGCGAGCGAGTTTTACGATTGTAGCGGCTTGTTGCTCGATACCTATAAACCGGGCGTTCCGGGTGGTACGGGTGAAGCCTTTAATTGGCAATTGGTCCCGCAAACCTGCGCTAAACCAATTATCTTGGCCGGCGGTTTAACCCCTCAGAACGCAGCGGCCGCGATTGTTCAAACAGCGCCTTGGGCGCTCGATGTCAGTGGCGGTGTAGAAGCGTCGAAAGGGATTAAATCCGCCGATAAAATTTCGCAATTTATGCAAGAAGTAATGAGTACAGTTCGATGACAACCGAAAGTTCGAGAATAGATTTTTCCCAGTTTCCTGATAAGCAGGGGCATTTTGGTCCATATGGTGGTATTTTTGCGCCGGAAACATTAATGGCCGCTTTAGAACAGCTAAATAATGAGTATGAAAGTGTCAAAAACGATGCCGATTTCTTGAGTGAAATTGCCAATGATTTGCGAGATTATGTTGGGCGTCCCACGCCACTTTATTATGCGCAACGCTGGTCAGAGCATTTGGGTGGTGCCAAGATTTATTTAAAGCGCGAAGATTTGAATCATACCGGCGCGCACAAGGTAAACAATACGATTGGACAGGCCTTATTGGCAAAGCGCCTTGGTAAAACGCGTATTATCGCCGAAACTGGCGCTGGACAACATGGCGTGGCGTCGGCGACCGTTGCTGCACGTCTGGGGTTGGAGTGCGTGGTTTATATGGGCGCTGATGATGTCGTGCGTCAATCGCCAAACGTTGCGCGGATGCGAATGTTAGGTGCCAAAGTGGTTGCGGTCGAATCCGGTTCTCGTACCTTAAAAGATGCGCTAAACGAAGCAATGCGCGATTGGGTTACGAATGTGGATAACACCTTCTATATCATTGGTACGGTTGCAGGCCCACATCCTTATCCAGCGATGGTACGCGACTTCCAGGCGGTGATTGGTGAAGAGGCACGTGAACAGTGCTTGGCGAAAGAAGGACGACTGCCGGATGCATTGATTGCTTGTGTTGGTGGTGGCTCTAATGCGATTGGGTTATTCCATAAGTTTTTAGCCGATGAATCGGTCAAAATTTACGGGGTTGAACCGGCTGGGCACGGTCTGGAAAGTGGGCAGCACGCCGCCCCTTTATGTAAAGGCACGCCAGGTGTGTTGCATGGCAACCGTACCTATTTGATGCAGGATGAAAATGGTCAGATTTTAGGAACCCATTCGATTTCGGCAGGGCTCGATTACCCAGGTGTAGGCCCTGAACATTCTTGGTTAAAAGACATTGGTCGCGTAAATTATGTGGCGATTGACGATGAAGAAGCGTTGCAAGGTTTCCGCGATTTAACCCGTTTTGAGGGGATTATCCCCGCATTGGAGTCGTCGCATGCCTTGGCTTATGCAACGAAGTTAGCGCCGACCATGCGTAAAGATCAGATTATTATCATCAATCTGTCTGGTCGTGGTGACAAAGACATGAATACTATTTGTCAAATCGAAGGAATCGAATTTTAAGCGACTGTGATTCGCAAATACAGCCTAGGGTTTTTGGGTAAAAAGTTTATTTGTATTAGCAAATGTTGCTTTCTTGACCGACTCCTTAGTTTGTCTTTGCAAGCCTCGTGACGCTTAAAATAGGCTTTCTGGTTGTTAAGGCGCGATTCCTTAACGCTTTAAAATTCGAAGAAGAAAAGAATTTAGACACTATGAGCAGAATTTCACAAAAATTGGCGGACTTGAAGGCGCAAGGTAAGACAGCGCTAATTCCTTATATCACGGCGGGCGATCCTCGTCCGAGCGCCACGGTCAGTTTGATGCATCTGTTGGTTGCCAAAGGTGCAGATATGCTTGAGTTGGGCGTGCCGTTTTCCGATCCGATGGCCGATGGTCCGGTGATTCAGAAAGCGGTTGAGCGTGCTTTAACCCACAATGTCAGTATGAACGATGTGTTTGAAATGGTGCGTGAGTTCCGTGAAAAGGATGCCATTACGCCGATTATCTTAATGGGGTATCTCAATCCGGTTGAGCGTATGGGCTTTGAAAAATTTGCTCACGCTGCGCGTTCAGTCGGTGTTGATGCGGCTTTAACTGTCGATATGCCACCAGAAGAATCCATCGGGTATTTTGATGCGCTGAAAGCCGCCGGCTTGGATCGAATTTTCTTGGTTTCGCCGACCACACCGGTGAGTCGTTTGCGTGCTGTGAACGAGAAAGGCAGCGGTTTTGTCTACTATGTTTCTTTAAAAGGGGTCACCGGTTCTAAAGAGATTGATATTGCCGATGTTGCCACGCAGATGGCGCGTTTGAAAGGCGAAATTAACTTGCCCATCGGTATTGGTTTCGGTATTCGCAATGGCGAGACTGCGGCGGCGATGTCTCAACAGGGGGATGCGGTAATTGTCGGTTCAGCCTTGGTGAGTTTGATAGAGGTCAATCAAGATAAAGACCTATATGAAATTGAGTTAGCCATCGGCGCGAAGATGGATGAATTTCGTCAGGCGATTACGCACGCTGATGCGCAGTAATTATTGAATGTGAGGTGAGAGCATGAACTGGTTCGAGAAGATTCTACCAAGTATTAAACAGGTGGCAGACCGCAAAAAATCGGTGCCAGAAGGGCTTTGGACAAAATGTCCAAAATGTGAAGCGACACTGTATCGTGCGGAAGTTTCACGCAACCAAGAGGTATGCCCGAAATGTGATCACCATATGCGTTTAGGTGGTCGTGCGCGTCTGGAAAGTTTCTTGGACGAAGGCTCTTTTAGCGAGGTTTTTTCCGGCGTCTCTCCGGTGGATCGCCTGAAATTTAAAGATTTAAAAAAGTATAAAGATCGTATTGCGCAAGCACAGCGTGCGACCGGTGAGAAAGACTCTTTTATTACTGCGACGGGGACGATTGAAGGTTTGCCAGTGGTCACTGGTGCATTTGATTTTCGCTATATGGGCGGTTCAATGGGGTCGGTTGTCGGTGAGAAGTTTGTTCGTGGTGTGGATATGGCCATTGCTGAAGATCGCCCATTTATTGTTTTTTCCGCATCCGGTGGCGCGCGTATGCAAGAAGCGTTGTTCTCATTGATGCAGATGGCCAAAACCTCGGCCGCTCTTGGGCGTTTACGCGCTAAAGGATTGCCGTTCATTTCTGTGTTGACTGACCCGACTATGGGTGGGGTTTCAGCATCTTTCGCGATGTTGGGCGATTTGAACGTCGCGGAGCCAAAAGCCTTGATCGGCTTTGCTGGCCCGAGAGTTATCGAACAAACTGTGCGCGAAAAGCTGCCGGAAGGTTTTCAACGCAGTGAGTTTTTATTAGAGCATGGTGCGATTGATCGTATTGTTCATCGTCATGCGTTGCGCTCCGAGTTAGCCAGTATTTGTAAAATGCTTCTTAAGCAGCCAGCATAATCGATAGCCAGAGTGGCCCAAATTCGCTCTGGCTTTTTTCTTTTTGTTTCTCCTTCGTTTTGATCAATGGATGTTTGCATGAATTTTGCCGTTAAACCGAATGCCGAAAGCTCGGTCAATGAATGGGTCGATTGGTTGTTACAGTTGCATGCACAAGAAATAGATTTGGGCTTGGATCGTATCCGTAAGGTTGCTACGCAGATGCAGTTGCTGCGCCCAGCACCGCAAGTGATTACCGTTGCGGGGACGAACGGCAAAGGCTCAACGGTTGCGATGTTGGTCAGTGTTTTGCGCGCAGCAGGTTTTCAGGTGGGCTCTTATACCTCACCGCATATTCAGCGTTTTAATGAGCGCATTGCAATTAATGGTTCGCCGGTACCTGATGCCTTAATTAGTGGGGCGTTTGCGGCGATTGAAGCGCAGCGTGAGCTTACCAAGCTAACCTATTTTGAGTTTTCTACCTTGGCTGCTTTGCAGGTTTTTAAAGATGCGCAGCTTGATATTGTGGTGCTTGAAGTAGGGTTGGGCGGCCGTCTTGATGCGGTTAATGTGGTCGATGCTGATGCGGTGATTATTACCGCGATTGATATTGATCACGTCGATTGGCTGGGCGATAACCGAGCGCAAATCGCTTTAGAAAAAGCCGGTGTGACTCGGTCTGGGCATCTTGCGGTCTGCTCCGATCCACACCCTCCGGCAACTTTGTCGGCTTTTTGTGTTGAGCGAGAAGTTCCTTTACTGCGTTTAAATAAAGATTTCTCTTTTGTCTCTAAGGAGACAAAAGACCGCTGGACTTTTATGGACGCGAATGGGGTTTCATTGAATTTGCCTGCGCCATCGTTAAAAGGCGATTTTCAGTTGCAAAACGCCTCTGGGGTGGTTGCATTGTTGTTCGCTTTACAGCAAGGAGGCGCCTTAGCCATTTCTGTCGAGCGTTTAGAACAAGCTTTAGAGTTGGGGTTATTGCAAGCAAAGCACCCAGGGCGTTTGCAGAGTTTGTGTTTTAAACTGGCCGGACGCTTTCATCATTGGTTGGTCGATGTAGCACATAATCCTCAGTCCGCAAAAGTGTTGGCAGAGTATTTAGAGCAGCAGTCGTTAAGTGATCTGCATATGTTGTTTTCAGTCTTAGAAGATAAGGATTCTTTGCCAATGGTGCAGGTCTTGGCGCCCTATGTTGCCCATTGGACGATTACGGACTTGGCCATTCCTCGCGGGGCCAGTTTGACTAAGTTACAATTTGTTTTGCAGCAGGCTGGGATTGCTGCACAACAGGTGCAGGACGCACCGAATATGGATGCCGCTGTGGCAGGTTTGTTGCGAAACAGTGGCGCTGCGCAGTCAGTGGCGGTGCCAACCCATCTCGTGTGTGGTTCCTTTTTTACGGTCGCACAGTTTTACCAAGCCTTGGCTCGTCTTGATGCGGAGATGCTTTAATTCGTCAAGAAACTGCTTTTGGCGGTATTATAGGCGGTGTTTTTCATTGCAAACTGTTAATAGATCAAAGGATACCAGCCAGTGATTACGCCTAGGCCGGATAAGGTCAGTCAAGCAACCGACGAAACGCCTGATTTGGATGCACCGCAACAAGCTGAGCCTTCATTATTGAATTTGTTAGCCAGTGAAGATGACGTGATTAAAAATCGTCTTGTCGGGGCTTTGGTTTGGGTGGTTGTCTTGTTGTGGTTTGTCCCCGCTTGGTATGCTGACCCTGCTTATCAACAAACAGCTAAGCCAGAGCAAAATCAGCATCAAGCGATTGTTATGAAGCCCCTTGTTAAGCCGCCGGAAGTGGTTGCCGAAGAACAGGCTAAGGCGATGGAAGCGGCCAAGCTGCAAAAAGCACAAGAAATGGCAGCTCGTCAAGCGCGCCTCGTTCAGGAATCCCGCGTTGAACCCATCAAAGTTACTGAGAAAATGCCTCCCAAAGCGGCCGCTGAACGTCCTGCCGATGCAGTATCCGTAAATAAGTCAGCGGTAGCGGATAAAGGGTATATCGTTATTCTGGCGACCTTTGAAAATAAGCAGTTGTTGGACACGGCTTTAGAAAAAGCCGCTAAAGCGGGCTATCCCTTGGTGGTGAAAACCTATTCCAAGGTGGCTGATGGCAGAACCTATTTGCAGTTTAATCTAAGAACACAAATGTACGATTCTTATGACAAAGCGCAAACAGCCCAACAGAATTTGGATAAAATACTACGCCTTAAGGGATCATTCGTTCGCGCGATTGCCCTTAAGCCTCAAAACTAAATTTCAATCTAAGAGAGAGTTCACACATGTGCGGTATTGTTGGCATTGTTACGGTTAGTGAAAATTCGGTAAATCAAGAGATTTACGATGCACTGACGATTTTGCAACATCGAGGACAAGATGCAGCGGGGATCGTGACCTGCGAAAACGGGCGTTTTTATCAGCGTAAGGATAACGGCTTAGTAAAGGATGTGTTTCGTACTCGTCACATGCGTGACCTCTTAGGTAACATTGGTATTGGCCATGTGCGTTACCCAACAGCGGGCTCGTCGTCCAGCGCCGAAGCACAGCCGTTTTACGTTAACTCGCCGTATGGCATTGTGATGGGGCATAACGGCAATATCACAAACGCGCACGCTTTGGCGGAAGAGATTTACCGTACCGATTTGCGTCATTTGAACACCAACTCCGATTCGGAAGTGTTGTTGAATATTTTTGCGCACGAATTAAAAGAGCAAGGCAAACTTGAGATTAATGCCGAAGATGTTTTTAATGCGGTGAGTAAAGTGCATCATCGTGTTCGTGGTGGTTATGCGGCAGTCGGCCTGATTTCTACCATTGGTGTGTTTGCTTTCCGTGACCCTTACGGTCTTCGTCCTTGTGTCGTTGGGCAGCGCCAAACGGCGGCGGGTATCGATTATATGGTTGCGTCTGAATCGGTCGCATTAGATGGCTTAGGCTTTTCATTAATTAAAGACTTGGCGCCAGGTGAGGCAGTGGTGATTACCGATAAAGGCGAGATTTTCTATCGCCAGTGTGCGGAAAATCCAGTCTACTCGCCATGTATTTTCGAATATGTGTATTTTGCGCGTCCGGATTCGATGATTGATGATATTTCGGTGTATAAATCCCGTTTGCGTATGGGTGAAAAAATGGCCGAGAAAATTTTACGTGAATGGCCGGATCACGACATTGATGTGGTTATGCCGATTCCAGATACAAGCCGTACTTCGGCGATTGAATTGGCGAATATGCTCGGCACGCCATACCGTGAAGGGTTTATTAAAAATCGTTATATCGGTCGCACCTTTATTATGCCTGGGCAGCAATTGCGTAAGAAATCGGTGCGTCAAAAATTAAACCCGATTGATTTGGAATTTGAGGGCAAGAACGTTTTGCTGGTTGATGATTCAATAGTGCGTGGTACCACCTCAGGGCAAATCGTGCAGATGGCGCGTGAAGCCGGAGCCAATAAAGTGTACTTTGCCTCAGTTTCTCCACCAGTTAAATATCCTTATGTGTACGGTATTGACATGCCGTCTCCTTCGGAGTTAGTCGCCAGTGGTCGTACGACCGAAGAGGTGGCTGAGGTTATCGGTTGCGATAAATTAATTTATCAAGATTTGGACGATTTAATTGATGCTGTCAGCGCGGGTTCTGATCAGGTTAGTAAGTTTGATACTTCTTGTTTTAGCGGTATTTATGCGACCGGTGATATCACGCCGGAATATTTGGCCTCATTGGACGAGGCGCGCAATGATGAAGCACAAAATGCTAAGCCTATGCCCGGTCAGGAGTCGGTAGGTATTCATAACCGTAGCTAATAAAGTGTGAAATGTTACGGGTAATCCTTTAAAAGCCGCTCTGGGTTCGCCCCTTGGCGGCTTTTCAGTCAAAGAGAGAAGACGATGTTTGATCCATTTGAAGAAGAATACGATATTCAAACCTTAGCGGTGCGTGCTGGCTATGAGCAGACGGCAGAGCAAGAGAACTCGGAAGCGATTTTTCCAACGTCAAGTTTTCGTTACCATTCCGCCGAACAGGCTGCGCGACGTTTTTCCGGCGAAGAAGCTGGTAACGTCTATTCGCGCTTTACCAATCCTACGGTGCGCACTTTTGAACAGCGTTTAGCGGCGATGGAAGGGGCGCAAGCGTGTGTTGGAACCGCTTCTGGAATGTCGGCGATTCTATCGACGTTTATGGCGCTGTGTCAGGCGGGTGATCATGTGATCTCCTCGCAGAGTATTTTTGGTACCACCAAGGTGTTATTTACTAAATATTTGATGAAATTTGGTATTGAGGTGAGCTTTGTTTCGCAAACTGATTTAAGTGAGTGGCAGGCGGCAATTAAAGAAAATACCAAAGCGTTTTTCTTGGAAACGCCTTCTAACCCTATGACTGAGGTCGCAGATTTATCAGCGTTAAGTGCCTTGGCCAAATCGAATGGCTGCTGGTTAATTGTGGATAATTGCTTCTGTACACCGATTTTGCAGCGTCCATTAGAACAAGGGGCGGATATTGTGATTCACTCCGCAACGAAGTTTTTAGATGGTCAAGGTCGTGCCATCGGTGGTGCTGTTCTGGGTAATGCGCAGTTAGTCGGTGAAGAAGTTCGCGGTTTTATGCGTACTTGTGGGCCGAGCATGAGTCCGTTTAACGCCTGGATTTTTTTGAAAGGGTTAGAAACCTTGCCAATTAGAATGCGTGCGCATTGTGAAAGTGCGTTGGCGTTGGCGCAATGGCTAGAGGCTCATCCAAAGGTTGAACAAGTATTTTATCCGGGCCTAAAATCACATCCGCAGTATGCTTTGGCACAAAAGCAGCAGTCAGCGGGCGGCGGTTTATTGTCGTTCCGAATCAAGGGGACTAAAGACGATGCGTGGACCGTGGTGGACAGCACGAAGATGTTGTCGATTACCGCGAATCTTGGTGATGTGAAAACCATTATTACGCATCCAGCGACAACGACACACTGCCGTGTTTCTGCAGAAGATCGAATTAAAGCGGGTATTACCGATAATTTGTTACGAATTTCGGTTGGTTTGGAATCGATTGAGGATATTAAGCGAGACTTAGCGCGAGGCTTGGATAAGCTTTAACTTTGTTAGTTAAGGCTTTAGATGACCGAGGCATTTAAAGTTTGCATAAACTCGCAAACTTTTGTGCTTCGGTGCCGGTCGAGTGAGTTATTTTTTGGGTAAATCGCTAAAGGCCGAGTCTTGCGCTTTTTGGCGGAAAATAACACAGGTTTTACCGATGCTTTGAACCAGTAGCGCGCCGGTCTGTTGCAGAATATTTTGTATGATGCCGCTACGGTCTTCACGTTCCCCAAAAGCTATTTTGATTTTCAAAAGCTCATGGTGTGCTAAGGTGCTTTCCAGTTCTGCCATAAGGCCATCGGTTAAACCATTGCCACCGATGATAATCATTGGGCGGATATTGTGCGCAACGCTACGCAAAAATTTGGTTTGGGTATTGGTAAGTGCGGTTAACGGCTTTATTTTGTTGCTTGACATTGAATATTCCAGATTAAGACATATTTTAATAAAGCAGTATTGTAGTAGAAATCGAATATGGCGAGAAGTAAATCCAGTGCAAGCTGGCTAAAAGAACATTTTGACGATCATTTTGTTAATAAAGCAAAACAAGAAGGTTGGCGTTCGCGGGCAGTTTATAAGCTACAAGAGATTGACGACAAAGATAAACTCTTTAAGCAAGGGATGTGTGTGGTCGATTTAGGCGCGGCTCCCGGTGGTTGGTCACAGTGGACAACGCATAAGGTTGCGCCAGGTGGTGAAGTATTTGCGTTGGATATTCTGCCGGTTGAACCGTTTGCTGGCGTAACCTTTATCCAAGGTGATTTTCGCGACGAAACGGTGTATAGCCAGCTATTAGCCTCTTTGGATGGTCGTGCCGTGGATGTCGTGATGTCGGATATGGCGCCCAATATGAGTGGTAATAAAGCCGTCGATATTCCACGCGCCATGTATTTGGTGGAGTTGTGTGTTGAGTTGGCTGACCAAGTACTTAAGAAAAACGGTGATCTATTGATGAAAGTCTTTCAAGGTGAAGGCTATAACGAGCTGATCCAAGACTTGCGTGGTAAATATCAAAAGGTGATTACCCGTAAGCCTGAAGCGTCGCGCGCGCGCAGTAAAGAGATTTATCTGTTGGCGCGTGGAAAAAAGTAACGATTATTTCCCGTGCTATCGAATAGTCACTATGCTTTAAGATTTGGTGCTGTCTATTGGTATAAGCCAGTTTTACACTGTTTTGGTCATGGGGTGTTTGGTGGTGCTGAAGTGGTTGATTGATCTAGTCTATTAAGATAATTAGTTCTATCAATTGATTATAAGTTTTTTTTATTAAAATTTAACTTTGAGTGGTTTTTGACCTATATTTATGTTCAAATTTACCGCTACAGCACTGAAATTTTCGAGCAGAAAACGAACAAGGTTCACGAATGAAGAATAATGATATGTTAAAGAACATCTTGGTCTGGGTGGTAGTTGCTACGATCTTGATGACAGTTTTTAACCATTTCAGTACCCAAGGGCAAAGTGCCACAAGTCGCTTGGATTACTCTGATTTTATTGATCAGGTACATCAAGGACAAGTCAGCCAAGTCATTATTGAAGGGCAGACCATTCGTGGTGTTTATGGAAGTGGTCAAAGTTTCACTACCTATAACCCAGGAGATCCGGGGTTAATGGGCGATCTGTTGGACAACCGTGTCAAAATCACCGCTAAGCCACCTGAGCAGCAGAGTGTTTTGATGCAGATTTTCATCTCGTGGTTCCCTATGTTGTTGCTGATTGGAGTGTGGATATTCTTCATGCGCTCTATGGGCGGCGGTGTTGGCGGTAAAGGTGGTCCGATGTCATTCGGAAAGTCGAAAGCACGCATGATGACCGAGGATCAAAATAAGGTGACGTTGGATGATGTTGCTGGTGCTGACGAAGCCAAACAAGAAGTTGGTGAGATTGTCGACTTTTTAAAAGACCCAACTAAATATCAGAACTTAGGTGGCAGTATCCCTCGCGGTGTTTTGATGGTTGGTCCTCCAGGAACAGGTAAAACGCTACTGGCTAAAGCCATCGCCGGTGAGGCAAAGGTGCCTTTCTTTACGATCTCCGGTTCGGACTTTGTTGAGATGTTTGTCGGTGTTGGTGCTTCACGCGTTCGAGATATGTTTGAACAAGCAAAAGCGCACGCGCCTTGCATTATCTTCATTGATGAAATTGATGCTGTCGGTCGTAGTCGTGGTAGCGGCATGGGCGGTGGTAATGACGAGCGTGAGCAAACACTGAACCAGATGTTGGTTGAGATGGATGGTTTCGAGGGTAATGAAGGAATCATCGTGATTGCAGCCACTAACCGTGCTGACGTGTTGGATCCAGCCTTGTTGCGTCCGGGACGTTTTGACCGTCAGGTTACTGTGGGTCTGCCAGACATTCGTGGTCGTGAACAAATTTTAAAAGTCCATATGCGTAAAGTGCCTTTGGCAGAGGATGTTAGACCGTCTTATATTGCGCGAGGAACGCCAGGTTTTTCTGGTGCGGATTTGGCGAATTTAGTGAACGAAGCGGCGCTATTTGCCGCACGGGAAAACGATAAGCTGGTCACTCAAAAACATTTTGAGAAAGCCAAAGATAAGATTTTGATGGGCGTTGAACGCAAATCAATGGTGATGAAAGAGTCTGAACGTCGTATGACCGCTTATCATGAAGCCGGCCATGCAATCGTTGGTTACTTGGTTCCTGAGCATGATCCGGTTTATAAAGTTTCAATTATGCCGCGTGGTCGTGCTTTGGGTGTCACCATGTATTTGCCGGAAGAAGACAGTTACAGTTATTCAAAACGTAAGTTAGAATCGCAGTTGTCGAGCCTGTATGGCGGTCGATTGGCTGAAGAGATCATCTACGGCGAGGATGCGGTTACCACTGGTGCCAGTAATGATATTGAGCGCGCAACGGCGATTGCTCGTAACATGGTTACCAAATGGGGGCTTTCCGATAATTTGGGTCCATTGCTTTACGAAGAAGAAGACCGTGGCGGCTTTATGGGGTCTTCACGTAATGCCAATGTTTCTGGCGAAGTATCGAAAAAAATTGATGAAGAAATTCGTAATCTAATCGATCGCAACTACGAACGTGCGCGCCAAATTCTGGTTGATAACCATGATAAATTGGAAATCATGACAGAGTGCTTAATGAAGTACGAAACCATCGATAAATATCAGGTGGATCGTATCATGGCAGGCGAAGAGCCGGGTGCACCGAAAGATTGGATTGAGCCGGATGATTCAATTCCGCCTGCGCCGGAAGTGAAGAGTAGTCTTGAGGAGGCGTCTGAGAAGCCGAAAGAAGACTTGATTGAAAAAGATATGTCCAATGATGAGGTGAAAGAACCCGGCGAGCCTAAGTTACACTAAAGTCTTCAAATCATTGCTTGATTAAACCCCGTTTATCGGGGTTTTTTTATGTTTGAGTGGTTGCTTTTCTTAACTCCTTGGTCGAGGGTTTTTCATTTTTATGGTGGATTAATGCGGAATCCGCTCTCATCAGAGGGTAAAATGTATACCCATTAAAAAATGATAAAAGCATGGGAATACGATGAGGTTTGAGTTGTCAAGCTGGTTAGCGCAGGTACAGAGTCAGCGTGGACGTGCCGCAGTGATGGGGATTTTGAATATAACGCCGGATTCCTTTTCTGATGGTGGGCGTTTGCAGGATTTTGAGGTGCTTAAGCGGCAGGTTGCACAGATGCAGGCGTTTGGCGTGGATATGTTTGATGTCGGTGGTGAATCGACGCGGCCTGGAGCGGATGCGGTTAGTTTGCAAGCTGAGTTGGATCGGGTATTGCCGGTGATTGAATGGATTAAAGCCAATAGTGATATCCCGATATCTATTGATACGTATAAGCCCGAAGTGATGCGGCAAGCGGTGATGGCAGGGGCCAGCTTGATTAACGATGTGAACGCTTTGCAAGCGAAAGGGGCGCTGCAAATCGCAGTTTCAATGCAAGTTCCCGTTTGTGTCATGCACAAACAGGGTGAACCCAAAACCATGCAAGATCAGCCAAACTATCAAGACGTTTTACAAGAAGTGAAACGTTTTTTAGCCGAGCGAATTGTTGTCTGTGAGCAAGCGGGAATAAATCGAAAGGATATTTTGGTTGATCTTGGTTTTGGGTTTGGTAAGCGTTTTGAGGATAATACGCAACTTTTTAGGAATATGGCGTTGTTTACAGAGCTTGGTTGCGAGATGTTGGTGGGGGTTTCGCGCAAACGGATGTTTACTGATATTGTAGGCTCCGATGAATTGGCACAGCGTTTGGTGCCGAGTGTCACGGCAGCGGTGCTTGCGGTGCAGAAAGGGGCCAAAATTGTCAGAGTCCATGATGTGCGTGAGACGGTGCAGGCGTTAGAAACATTACGGCATTTAAATTAGGTTCAGGTTTAGGGTAGAAGGAAGGTTTATGGCATCGGTATTTGGTACGGACGGTATTCGTGGGCGTGTCGGACAGGGAATGATTACCCCTGATAAAGTGTTGCAGTTGGGTTGGGCCGCAGGGACTGTTTTGAGAAAAAATGGTGGCCGTTCAGTGATGATTGGCAAAGATACGCGCATTTCTGGTTATATGTTTGAATCTGCTTTAGAAGCCGGTCTGATTGCTGCTGGAATTGATGTATACCTAATCGGGCCCATGCCAACGCCCGCCATTTCATATTTAAGCCAAACATTTAGTTGTGATATGGGAATTGTCATCAGTGCGTCGCACAATCCGCATGAAGATAACGGTATCAAGTTTTTTAATGACGAAGGAAAAAAAATTTCCGATCAAATGCAGGCACAAATTGAAGGTTTGCTGGGCAGTCAAATTACCGTTGCGACTTCCGAAAAAATGGGCAAAGCCTATCGAATCGAAGATGCGCCAGGGCGTTATATCGAATTTTGCAAAGGGACCTATCGGGCTAAAAAGAATTTAAAAGGGTTGCGCTTAGTGATTGATTGCGCCAACGGCGCAACTTATCATATTGCGCCAAATGTGTTCCGTGAGCTGGGTGCTGAGGTGTTTACAATCGGTACGGAACCAAATGGCATTAATATCAATCATCAATGTGGTGCCACGGATACACATGCCTTGGCGCAAGCGGTGGCAACGCATCGTGCCGATATGGGGATTGCGTTTGATGGCGACGGTGACAGAGTCATGTTGGTTGACCAGAGCGGTCAGTTGATGGATGGCGACATTATTTTGTATATTTTAGCGACCATGACTGGTAAGCCGATTTCCGGTGTGGTTGGGACGGTGATGAGTAATTTAGGTTTAGAACAGACCTTACAGGCTAGAGGGATTGAATTTATCCGTACTTCTGTTGGGGATAAATATGTCATGGAAGCCCTAGTGGAAAAAGGATGGTTTTATGGCTCTGAACCGTCTGGTCATGTACTTTGTTTGAATAAAATTTCAACTGGTGATGGCATTGTTGCGGCATTACAAGTGTTAGCGGCACTGATTTCACAGCAGAAATCTTTGCATCAAGTGCGTTCAGAAGTGGCTATTTATCCGCAAGTCTTGCGTAATGTAACGCTCACGCAGAAGCCGGTATTACAAGGTAATGCCGTGTTGCAAGCGGCAATCGATAAGGCGGAAGCGGAGTTGGCGGATAAGGGGCGTGTGTTGATTCGCGCATCCGGTACGGAGCCAAAAATTCGTGTAATGGTCGAGGGTGAAGAGGCATATTTAGTTGAAAAAATTGCCCAAGAACTTGAGAAGGTCGTGAAATCAGAATTTTCATAAAAATGCAATATTGTTTTTAATGAAAGAAACCGCTAATATTGTCGAACTTTTGTGTTGGAGATAGTAGATGAGAAAGCCATTTGTTGCAGGCAACTGGAAAATGCACGGTTCAAAGACCTCAATCGAGAGTCTGGTTAAAGGACTAAATGAACAAGCAAGCCAAGTGCAGAATGTTGACATGGCTGTATGCCCACCGGCAGTCTATATCGATTTTGTTAAAGCAAACCTAACTGCGGACAATATCGTAGTGGGTGCACAAAATATTGCAGAAGAACCTGTACAGGGTGCATTTACTGGCGAAACCTCGGTCGAGATGATTAAAGACCTAGGATGTGATTATGTGATTCTGGGTCATTCTGAGCGTCGTGCGATTTATGGTGAAACCGATGCACAAATTGCGCAAAAAACAAAAGTGGCGTTGGCTGCTGGTGTGACGCCGATTCTTTGTGTCGGTGAGACCTTAGAAGAGCGCGAGAGCGGGGTGATGGAGAAAGTGATTTCTACGCAGCTCGATGCGGTTATTAAGGTGGTTGGTATCAATGCATTCGAGCAAATTGTCATTGCTTATGAACCTGTTTGGGCAATCGGAACAGGAAAAACAGCCTCTCCAGCACAAGCTCAAGAAGTTCACGCTTTTATTCGTGATAAACTAGCGCGCCTAAACCGCGCTGTCGCGGAAGAAGTAATTATTCAATATGGTGGAAGTGTTAAACCGGATAATGCCGCAGAGTTGTTTGCACAAGCAGATATCGATGGCGGCTTAATTGGTGGCGCTTCTCTAAATGCCGAAGATTTTCTGGCAATATGTAAAGCAGCGAGTGTCTAATGTTTAGCATTATTCTAACCATTCATATTATTATTGCGTTCTTGTTGATCGTGCTGGTGTTAATGCAGCATGGCAAGGGAGCGGATGCAGGGGCTAACTTCGGTGGCAGCTCTTCGCAAACTTTATTTGGTAGTGGCGGTTCAGCAACCTTTTTGTCCCGTCTAACTGCAATTATGGCAACACTGTTTTTTGTTACCTCTTTGACGTTGGCTTATATCGCTAGCCAACAAGCGAAAGGGTATCAAAGTGTTGTTAAAGAGGCTCCTGTTCAATCTCAAGAGGATAGCAAACAGGATGACTCGCCAGTAGTACCGAATTAATCGAACATGCCGATGTGGTGAAATTGGTAGACACGCAACCTTGAGGTGGTTGTGGCTTAGGCTGTAGCGGTTCGAGTCCGCTCATCGGCACCATATTTAAATTTACTGCCGCACTTGTTGCGGCAGTAACGTGTAAAAAGACTAGATAGAGGTTGTTAACCAATGCTAGAAAACTATCTTCCTGTCCTTGTCTTCATTGTCTTGGGCATTTTATTTGGCGTAGGGCCAATTTTAGTGGGTTACTTACTTGGGCCACAAAAGCCCGATGCAGAAAAAAACTCGCCTTATGAGTGTGGTTTTGAAGCATTTGAAGATGCGCGTATGAAGTTTGACGTGCGCTTCTACCTAGTAGCGATTCTGTTTATTATTTTTGACCTGGAAATCGCTTTCCTATTTCCTTGGGCGATTGTTTTAGAAGAAGTAGGAACCTTTGGCTTATTGGCGATGGCGGCTTTCCTTTCTTTATTGGTCATCGGTTTTATTTACGAATGGAAAAAAGGAGCGCTGGAATGGGAGTAGAAGGCGTTTTACGCGAAGGAGTGGTAACCACTTCTGCAGATAAACTGATCAACTGGGCTCGTACCGGTTCACTTTGGCCTATGACATTTGGATTGGCCTGTTGTGCGGTTGAGATGATGCACGCTGGTGCGTCACGTTATGACCTTGACCGTTTCGGGATTATTTTTCGCCCATCACCGCGTCAGTCGGACGTAATGGTCGTTGCAGGAACACTGGTTAACAAGATGGCGCCGGCATTACGTAAAGTTTACGATCAGATGGCAGAGCCACGTTGGGTTATCTCAATGGGATCTTGCGCCAATGGCGGCGGTTATTACCACTACTCTTATTCTGTGGTGCGTGGTTGCGACCGTATCGTGCCGGTTGATGTCTATGTCCCGGGTTGTCCACCAACCGCTGAAGCGCTTCTGTACGGCATTATTCAATTACAGAATAAGATCAAGCGTACCAATACGATCGCTCGCTAACGGGACTTGAAGAATGAAACAGTCAGTACTTGATTTACAAACTCGTGTTAACGATGTCCTTGGTGATATGTTGTTAAGCTCAAATATCGCGTTAGACGAATTAACCATTGAACTTCCAGCGGATAAGGCATTTGCCGGATTGCAGAAATGCCGTGATCAATTGGGCTTTGAACAGCTTATTGATTTGTGTGGCGTGGATTATTTGGACTACGGCAAAGCCAACTGGGAAACCCTTGGTGCAGCAAATACCGGTTTTAGTCGCGGTGTGTTTGATTTTGCCGAAGACGAAACCAGCGCTGAACATCTGGAGATGGAGCGCCGTTTTGCTGTGGTTTACCACTTGCTATCCATCCGTCATAACGTACGTTTGCGTGTCAAAGTCTACCCAGCGCAAACCCAAATGCCGGTTGTCGACAGTGTGATTGATATTTGGAGTGTGGCCAACTGGTTTGAGCGTGAAGCGTTTGATTTGATGGGGATTTTATTCCAAGGTCATCCTGATTTACGTCGCATTCTGACGGACTACGGTTTTGTCGGTCACCCATTGCGTAAAGATTTCCCGTTAACCGGGCATGTTGAAATGCGTTATGACGCCGACAAAGGGCGCGTTATTTATGAGCCGGTTTCAATTGAAAACCGTGTCAATGTGCCGCGCGTCATCCGTCATAAATCACCTGTAAAGGCCCAATAGGAAACGACTATGCCTGAAATTCGTAACTATACTCTGAACTTTGGTCCTCAACACCCGTCAGCGCACGGGGTTTTGCGTTTGGTTCTTGAGCTGGATGGTGAAACCGTGGTGCGCTCCGATCCGCATATCGGACTGCTTCATCGCGGTACTGAAAAACTGGCCGAGTTTAAACCTTACAACCAATCTATCGGTTACATGGATCGACTTGACTATGTTTCCATGATGTCTAATGAACATGCTTACGTCATGTCGATTGAAAAAATGCTCGGTGTTGAAGTACCTGAGCGTGCGCAATACATCCGTGTCATGTTCGATGAAATTACTCGTGTGTTAAATCACTTGATGTGGTTGGGGGCTCATGCACTGGATATTGGTGCTATGACCGTGTTTTTGTACGCTTTCCGTGAGCGTGAAGACTTAATGGATTGCTATGAAGCGGTTTCTGGTGCGCGTATGCACGCTACCTATTATCGTCCAGGTGGGGTTTATCGTGATTTGCCGGATAGCATGGCGAAATACTCAGAATCACAGTGGCATTCGGGTAAAAAACTCGACAAGCTAAACGAAACACGTGAAGGTTCTTTGTTGGACTTTATCCAAGCCTTTACCGAGCGATTCCCTGGTTACATCGATGAATATGAAACGCTATTGACGGATAACCGTATTTGGAAACAGCGTACCGTTGATATTGGTATTGTTTCGCCAGAACGTGCCTTGCAGTTAGGTTTTACTGGCCCAATGCTACGTGGTTCTGGTATCGCATGGGATTTGCGTAAAAAACAGCCGTACGAAGTATACGACCGGATGGATTTTGACATCCCGATTGGTAAAACCGGTGACTGTTATGACCGATACTTGGTGCGTGTGGCGGAAATGCGCGAGTCCAATAAAATTATCAAACAGTGCGTGAAGTGGTTGAAAGAGAATGATGGACCGGTAATGTCCTCTGATAATAAAGTGGCACCGCCTTCGCGTGAAGACGCGAAATCCAATATGGAAGCTTTGATTCACCACTTCAAATTGTTTACAGAGGGATATAGTATTCCGGCCTCGGAAGCCTATGCTGCGGTAGAGCATCCGAAAGGGGAGTTTGGTATTTATATGGTTTCTGATGGTGCCAACAAACCTTATCGTATGAAAGTTCGTGCTCCAGGTTTCCCTCATCTAGCGTCACTGGATGAGATGGTAAAAGGACACATGATTGCTGACGTGGTATCGATTATCGGTACCCAAGATATTGTATTTGGAGAAATCGACCGATGAGTACCAAAACAAACATTATCCAAGGCGACGTTAAAAAACGCATAGACACTTGGATTGCGAACTATCCTGCAGATCAGCGTCAGTCGGCAACCATGCCGGCTTTGCGGATTGTACAAGAAGCGAATGGCGGGAGTCTTACCAACGAATTAATGGATGAGATTGCCGAATACCTTGGGGTTGCGCCGATTGCTGTCTATGAAGTGGCGACTTTTTACGGTAACTACAACCATAAGCCGGTTGGACGCCACTCGATTAATTGGTGTAACTCAATCTCTTGTTACCTGCGCGGTGGTGAAGAGTTGCGCGTCAAATTGCAAGACAAATTGGGCGTTAAGCCGGGTGAGATTACCGCAGATGGCAAATTCTCAATTAAGAAAGTTGAGTGCCTCGGAGCTTGTGGCGGCGCGCCTATGTGTCAGATCGGTAAGCAGTACCATGAACATCTGACCGAAGAGAAATTATTCAAAATTTTAGACGAATTGGAGTAAAAGATGGTTCATCAAAATGAAAACTGTTTTCGTCTAAACCACCTAGAACGCTCTTATGACATCGACGTCTATATGGCGAATGGTGGTTATGAAGTTTGGAAAAAAGTGGTCACTGGCGAGCTTGAGCCGACGGAAATCATCGAACAGGTGAAAGCGTCGGGTATTCGTGGCCGTGGTGGTGCCGGTTTTCCAACCGGTTTGAAGTGGAGCTTTATGAACCGCAATGCACCGGGGCAAAAATACATCGTCTGTAACTCGGACGAGGGTGAGCCAGGGACATTTAAAGACCGTGATATTCATCGTTATAACCCACACGCCTTGGTTGAGGGCATGATGATTGCCGGTTATGTTATTGGGGCATCGCAAGGTTATAACTACATTCGTGGCGAATTTTGGGAACCGTACCAAATCTTCAAAAACGCGATTGAACAAGCGCGTGCCGCTGGTCTGCTAGGTAACAATATTTTAGGTTCCGGTTGGGACTTTGACCTCCACACCCATTTGGGTGCGGGGGCTTATATTTGTGGTGAAGAAACGGCGCTGCTGGAATCGATTGAAGGTAAAAAAGGGCAACCGCGCTTCAAACCGCCTTTCCCAGCAAGCTACGGTCTCTATGGTAGACCGACCACCATTAATAACACAGAAACTTTAGCGTCGATTCCAATGATCTTGGCAAAAGGCGGGAAGTGGTTCAATGACCTAGGCGTGAAAAACGCTGGAGGCACAAAACTGTACTCGGTTTCCGGACACGTCAACAATCCGGGTAACTTCGAAGTGCGTATGGGGACACCGTTTAAAGATCTGCTTGAATTAGCAGGTGGTGTCTGGCAAGGACGTCAATTGAAGTGTGTCATTCCAGGTGGCGCTTCTACCGCGTTGATTCCAGCGGAAAAAGCGTTGCAGATGAACATGGATTACGACTCGATTGCCGGCGCGGGTTCATTCTTAGGTGCGGGTTCGATGATTGTGATGGATGAAACCACCGACATCGTTAAGGTTTGTCAAAACCTGTCGCATTTTTACTGGGATGAATCGTGCGGTCAATGTACGCCTTGTCGTGAGGGGACCGGTTGGTTGATGCGTGTTTTAAACCGCATCGTCGAAGGCAAGGGACGTCCAGAAGACATTGCAGCCCTTAAAGATGTATCAGGCAAAATCATGGGCAATGTAATCTGTGGTCTGGGTGATGCGGCAACCATCGCATTGGCTTCGGCAGTGGATTTATACGAGCATGAATTTAAGCATTATATTGAGCACGGTTGCAGCATTTACGATCGTAAATAAGCGGTCTGAATGGTTTTGGGCTACACCAACCAAATCAAATTTAGGTTAAAGAACTATGGTAAAAGTTGAAATAAACGGACAAGTTATCGAGGCGCATGAGGGCGATATGCTGATTGACGTCGCTGACGGCGCTCAAATTCCGATTCCCCGTTTTTGTTACCACAAAAAACTCTCCATTGCGGCAAATTGCCGTATGTGTCTGGTCGATGTTGAAGGTGCGTGGAAACCGTTGCCTGCTTGTGCTACTCCAGTAACGGATGGCATGGTGGTGCGGACGAAGTCTGCGAAAGCGATTGCCGCACAAAAATCGGTAATGGAATTTTTATTGATTAACCACCCGTTGGATTGCCCAATTTGCGATCAGGGTGGTGAGTGTGAGCTGCAAGACGTTGCCATGGATTATGGTGATGACGTCTCACGTTTTGTGGAAGCGAAGCGTGTGGTCGGGGATAAGAATGCCGGTCCATTAATCAGCACTGACATGACGCGTTGTATTCACTGTACGCGTTGTGTGCGTTTTGGCCAAGAAGTCGCTGGCATGATGGAACTGGGAGCCACCGGCCGTTCTGAGTGGATGGAAATCGGGACTTATGTTGAAAAATCGATTGACTCCGAAATGTCCGGCAACATGATTGATTTATGTCCAGTTGGCGCTTTGACATCAAAACCTTTCCGTTACACCACGCGTACTTGGGAGTTGAAAGCGCACAAAGCAATTGCTGCGCATGATTCGATTGGTTCGAACATTCAGATTCATACCAAAAACGAAAAAGTAATGCGTGTTGTTCCTGATGAGAATGAAGCCATCAATGAAGTCTGGATTTCTGATCGTGATCGTTTTTCTTACGAAGCGATTAACGCGGAAGATCGTCTAACTCAGCCAATGATTAAAGTTAACGGTAAGTGGCAAGTCACTGATTGGGAACACGCCTTGCAATTTGCAGTAGAAGGTTTGCAAGCGATTAATCCAGCCAACTTAGGCGTTATGGCATCCGCTAACTCCACACTGGAAGAACTGCATTTATTGCAAAAATTAGCACGCGGGATTGGTTCTGAAAGCATCGATTATCGTACTCGCCAAGTGGATTTTTCTGCGGATAGCAAAGGTTTTCATACGCCGGCATTAACATCATCAATAGCCGATATCGAAAAGCAGGACGCGATTGTGATGGTTGGCTCTTACTTACGTAAAGAATTGCCGATTCTTAACCTACGTGTTCGTAAAGCATCTTTAAAAGGTGCGCAGGTCATTGCCGTTAATCCAAGTGAGTTCAAATACAACTATAAATTAACGCAATTGTCTGACGAGCAAGGAATGGTGGCTAATCTTGCCGCCATGGCGAAAGCCGCTGCGGATATGAAGGGCGATAAAGTCGATTTCTTGGCAGATGTCACTGTTTCTGATGCGATTAAAGCTCAAGTGACTGCCTTGATTTCGGCCAAACGCAGTGAAATATTGTTGGGTCAGATTGCGCAAATGCATCCCGATTATGCGCTGTTGTGCAAATTGGCTGATAGCTTGGCGAAACACACCGATTCTTCATTGAGTATTTTGCCGATGCAAGCCAATGAAGTTGGTGCGAATTTGGTGAATTTTTTGCCGGTTAAAGGTAAAAACGTGACGCAAATGCTGCAAGGCATGGACGCTTATCTATTGATGGGCTTGGAGTCAGCTGATTTCAGTGATTCAAAACAAGCACAGCAAGCGTTCCGTAATGCCACTTTTGTCGTCAGTATGAGCGCTTTTGATAACGAAGAAGCGCGTCAATATAGCGATGTGATTTTGCCGATTGCACTGTTTGCCGAAACCGCAGGAACTTTTGTTAACTTAAGCGGTACTAAACAGTCGTTCAAGATGGCTGCACAACCGCAAGGGGATGCCAAAGCCGCTTGGAAAGTCTTGCGTGTTATGGGGAATCTGTTCAATTTGAATGGTTTTGAAGCGACGCACAGCAACGAAGTGCTGCGTGAAGTTTTAGATAACAAACACACTACGTTGGCATTTGCTCAGTTGGATGCGCCTTTGGTTCGCGTTAATAATGATGCGCAAGTGGTTATGGTAGCGCCTTATCAAATGGATGCCATTGTGCGTCGTGCGCCATCGTTACAGAAAACACCGGATGCCAGTGTGGCGACGATGGTCGGAGGTCAAGATTAATGTTTGATGCAATCCAAGCCTTTTTGTCTGGCTTCTTATACGACTGGTTAGCGATTACCATTACGTTAGTTTTGCAAGCTGTGGCGGTTATTCTGCCGATTATGCTTGTGGTCGCCTGGTTAACTTATGCGGAACGTAAAGTAATCGGTTTTATGCAAGTGCGTATGGGGCCGAACCGTGTGGGTCCTTTAGGTCTATTACAGCCAATAGCGGATGCGCTTAAGTTGATGACCAAAGAGGTGATTTTCCCAGCACAATCTAATAAATACCTGTTTATTATCGCGCCGGTTCTTGCCATTGCGCCAGCGGTTGCAGCTTATGCGGTTATCCCATTCAGTGAAGGCGTTGTCGTGACCGACATCAACGCAGGTGTCTTATATGTATTGGCAGTATCGTCAATTCTTGTTTACGGCACCATCGTTGCGGGTTGGGCTTCTAACTCGAAATACGCTTTCCTAGGCGCTCTGCGTGGCTCTGCTCAGAAGATTTCGTATGAAATCGCGATGGGCTTTGCTTTGGTTACCGTTTTGATGATTGCCGGCAGCATGAATTTAACGGAAATCGTTAATGGTCAGCAGGGCGGCATGCTTAACTGGTACTTGTTGCCTTTGTTACCGATGTTCTTTGTGTACTTTATTTCTGGTCTTGCAGAAACTAACCGTACGCCGTTTGATGTAATCGAAGGGGAAGCGGAAATCGTTGCCGGTTTCCATGTTGATTACTCAGGGATGACGTTCGGGGTTTTCATGTTGGCAGAATATGCCATGATGATTTTGATTTCTTTCATGGCCTCTATCATGTTCTTGGGCGGTTGGTTATCACCGTTTGAAGGCATTCCGGGTCTTGAGGCTTTGTTCTCATGGGTTCCGCAATTGGCTTGGCTGTCGATTAAAGTAGCCTTCCTACTGTTTGTATTCTTATGGCTTCGTGCTACTTTCCCTCGTTACCGTTATGACCAATTAATGCGTTTGGGCTGGAAAGTGCTGATTCCATTAACCATTGTCTGGGTGTTTGTGGTTGGCGCAATGAAATACTTCGACTTCGGTCCATGGTTTAACTAATAGAGGCTGACATGGGTAAATTTCTAAAACATCAAATTAAGACCTGGGGTCTTACTGAGTTATTCAAGGGTTTATCAGTAACCGGTAAATATTTCTTTAAAAAGAAGATAACGGTACGTTACCCAGAAGAGAAAACACCGCTTTCGCCACGCTTCCGTGGGCATCATGCGCTGCGTCGTTATGAAAATGGTGAGGAGCGTTGTATCGCTTGCAAATTGTGTGAAGCGGTCTGTCCGGCGAACGCAATTACCATCGAATCGGAAGAATGTGATGACGGTACGCGTCGTACCACACAGTACGACATCGACATGTTCAAATGCATCTACTGTGGTTTCTGCGAAGAAGCTTGTCCGGTGGATGCGATTGTCGAAACTCGTGTGTTTGAATACGAATTTCACGAACGTGGTCCGCATA
Source organism: Thiosulfatimonas sediminis (assembly GCF_011398355.1). GTDB lineage: Bacteria > Pseudomonadota > Gammaproteobacteria > Thiomicrospirales > Thiomicrospiraceae > Thiomicrorhabdus > Thiomicrorhabdus sediminis_A. The sequence continues at coordinate 1,881,017 of NZ_AP021889.1, read as the reverse complement.
TCCGCACCAAAGAAGATTTATTGGCTTTTGGTGACCTGCATGAAGCGCAAATTGCTGCCGATCGTGCTACGGATGCTAAGTACCGTTAATCCGTAATCCGAAGAGAACTGTTATGAGTTTTGAACAATTTATTTTCTATTTGTTAGCAGCCATCGCCACAATCTCGGGATTGATGATGATTACTGTTAAAAACCCAGTCAAAGCTGCGCTTTGGCTGGTACTTGCCTTTATCTCGACCGCAGGTCTATGGATTATGGCGCAGGCTGAGTTTTTAGGCCTAGTGCTAATCCTAGTGTATGTTGGTGCGGTGATGGTACTGTTCCTGTTCGTGGTGATGATGCTTGACATCAATATGGCGATTTTAAAAGAGGGCTTTACCCGTTATCTACCGATTGGTGCTTTGGCCGCACTTGCTATTTTTGCCTTGATGTATATGGTCATCGGTCCAAATCATTTTGGATTGCAAAATTATGCGATGCCAGAAATGAAACCGGCGGATTACAGCAACACCAAAGCGATTGCCGTGCCGCTCTACACCGAACACGTTTATGCCTTTATTCTGGCAGCGGTATTGTTGTTAGTAGGGATTGTTGCGGCGATTGCTTTGACTTTACGTCGTCGCCCAACAGGTACAGTCTTGTACCAAGATATCGATAAACAGAACCGTACCCTTAAAGCAGATCGCTTTGAGATGGTCAAAATGGATGCGGTGGTTGAAAAGCCAATCGTGGAATCTGAGGAGGAACAGAAAAAATGATTGCGCTTTCTGACTATCTTTTATTTGGTGCAGTGCTGTTTATGATCAGCATGGCAGGTATCTTCCTAAATCGTAAAAACGTCATTGTTTTACTGATGTCAATCGAGTTATTACTGCTGGCGGTAAATACCAACTTAGTGGCTTTTTCGTATTATTTAAACGATGTGACTGGGCAGATTTTTGTTTTCTTTATTTTGACGGTTGCTGCGGCAGAAGCGGCGATTGGTCTGGCGATTATCGTCTTGGTGTTCCGTAATCGTAAGAGCATCAATGTTGATGATCTTGGTTCATTGAAGGGGTAATGCTGAATGTTACATGAGATTTTAACAGTCATTCTGCTTGCGCCTTTAGTGGGTGCAATGATTGCTGGCCTGTTCGGTCGTCAAGTCGGTCGTGCCGGCGCGCACTTCTCGACCATTGCCGGTGTTGCCATTTCTGCAGTTTTGTCTTTCTATGTTTTCTGGTTGTATGTTTTCCAAGGTGCGGAAGAGTATAACGCGGCCTTGTATAACTGGATGGTGGTTGATAACGTCAGTTTCCAGATCGGTTTCATGATCGACAAACTGTCAGCGACGATGATGTTAGTGGTTACTTTTGTATCACTAATGGTTCATATCTATACCATCGGTTACATGGATCACGATGAAGACTACGGCCATGATGACCCGTATTATCAGCGTTTTTTCTCGTATATTTCGTTGTTCACCTTCTCAATGCTTTCATTGGTTATGGCGAACAACTTCCTGCAACTGTTCTTCGGTTGGGAAGCGGTCGGTCTGGTGTCTTACCTATTGATCGGTTTCTACATGAAGCGTGAGTCGGCGATTCAGGCGAACCTGAAAGCCTTCTTAGTTAACCGTGTGGGTGACTTTGGTTTCATTCTGGGTATTGCGGTAGTGTATGTCTACTTCAATACCATGGACTATCAAGAGTTCTTCGGTCAGTTGGCAACCCAGAAAGATGTGATGATTGAAATCATTCCAGGAGTGGAATGGTCAATGATTACGGTGATGTTGATTCTTCTGTTTATCGGTGCGATGGGTAAATCGGCACAGATGCCGCTACACGTTTGGCTACCGGAATCGATGGAAGGTCCGACACCTATCTCTGCGTTGATTCACGCGGCAACAATGGTTACTGCGGGTATCTTTATGGTTGCGCGTCTGTCGCCGGCTTATGAACTGTCTGAAGTGGCGCTGTCTGTGGTGTTAATCGTTGGTGCCTTGACGGCATTCATGATGGGGCTATTGGGTCTGATTCAGCAAGACATTAAGCGCGTGGTTGCTTATTCAACGCTTTCGCAGTTGGGTTATATGACGGCAGCACTGGGCGCGTCTGCTTACGCTGGAGCAATGTTCCACGTATTAACGCACGCATTCTTTAAAGCACTACTGTTCTTGGCAGCAGGTTCGGTGATTATTGCTATGCACCACATCCAAGACATTCGTCAGATGGGTGGTTTGAAGAAATACATGCCGATTACCTATTGGGCTATGTTGATCGGTTCCTTGGCATTGATTGGCTTCCCAGGTTTCTCAGGTTTCTTCTCGAAAGATTCGATTCTATTGAGTTTGGATTATTCCGACCGTTTTGGTTCAACGTTTGCGTATGTGTTGTTGATGGCCGGTGTCTTTATTACCGCGTTCTATAGTTTCCGTATGTTCTTCATTGTGTTCCATGGCGAAGAGTCTGAATACGTCAAGACACATAAAATTAAAGAGTCACCATTAGTCGTAACCGTGCCACTGATTCTATTGGCAATTCCATCGGTGCTGATGGGGATTCCGATGTTTGAATCGATGCTCAATGGTCAGTACTTCGGAGATGCGATTAAAATCGATCCTGCTAACGACACGATGATGATGGTTTATACCCAGTATTTCCAAGGGACTTTTAACCTGATTTGGACTTCGTTTGCGACTTTGCCTGTTATTTTGGCCTTGTCTGGTGTGGCATTAGCTTGGCTGATGTATATCAAGATGCCAAATATGCCTGGTAAGTTGAAGCAGATGTGTCCACGTGGTCACTATATGCTGGATAACGCTTATGGCTTTGACCGTCTAAACGAAATCGTTTTCGTGGATGGTACCCGTAAGCTTGGTCACTTCTTTACTAAATGGGTTGATATCAAACTGATTGATACCGGTATGGTTACCAATACCTTTATGGCGGTGGCGCACTCGGCTCGTGGATTGCGCCGTACGCAAACCGGTTTCATGTATCACTACGCGTTCGTCATGATCTTCGGCCTTCTAGGCATGTTGATCTGGGTTCTGTGGTAATTGAAGAATAATAAGAAAAGGGACTATAGTTCATGCTAACAAGCTTTCCTATTTTAAGCACACTGATCTGGTTGCCGATTATCGGCGGTCTCTTAGTGTTGTTTGCCGGCCGTAATAACGATACGGTCGCCAAATGGCTGTCGCTGATTGTAGCGGGCCTAACGTTTATTCTGTCAATTCCATTGTGGACGAACTTTAACTACGATACTGCCAATATGCAGTTTGTGGAACAGGTGGCGTGGATTCCGATGTTTAATGTCCAGTACTATCTTGGTGTGGATGGTCTATCGATGCCATTGGTACTGCTGACCACGTTTACGCAAGTATTGGTCATTGCCTCTGCGTGGGATGTCATCAAAGAACGTGTTGAGCAGTACATGGGCGCTTTCCTGATTATGGGCGGCATCATGGTTGGTGTCTTCACTGCGCTAGATTCGATTTTGTTCTATGTGTTTTGGGAAGCGCTACTGATTCCGATGTTTATTGTTATCGGTAAGTGGGGTGGACCACGCCGTGTTTACGCGACCATGAAGTTTTTCCTATATACCTTCCTAGGTTCGGTCTTCATGCTGGTGTCGTTCCTATATATGTACTGGCAGATTGGTAGTTTCTCGATTTTGGATTTCCAAAATATGCCGCTGGCGATGAACGCACAGATTCTGATTTTTATCGCTTTCTTATTGGCGTTTGCAGTAAAAATTCCGATGTTCCCGGTCCACACTTGGCTTCCGGATGCGCACGTTGAAGCACCGACGGCCGGTTCGGTGGTGCTTGCAGCCATCATGCTTAAAATGGGTGGTTACGGTTTTGTCCGTTTCTCGCTACCGATTACGCCTGATGCGTCTATGACTCTGGACTGGTTGGTTATCGGCCTATCGCTGATTGCAATCGTTTATATCGGTATCGTTGCGCTGGTGCAGTCGGATATGAAAAAACTGGTTGCATACTCGTCAATCTCGCACATGGGCTTCGTTACCCTAGGTATGTTCTTGGTGTATGACATCATGCAAAACCACGGCACTATGGCTGGTGCTGCGATTGGTATGGAAGGGGCGATGGTACAGATGGTCTCGCACGGTTTCATTTCCGGCGCAATGTTCTTGGCTATCGGTGTCTTGTATGACCGTATGCATACCCGTGAAATCACCGCTTATGGTGGTGTGGTGAACAAGATGCCGTGGTTCGTGATGTTTGCGGTGCTGTTTGCGATGGCGAACTCTGGTCTACCGGGTACTTCAGGCTTCGTGGGTGAGTTTATGGTAATCATTGCCTCGTTCAAAGCGAACGTCTGGTACGGTATCCTAGCAGCACTTACCTTAATCATCGGTGCGGCTTATACCCTTTGGATGGTCAAGCGCGTCTTCTTCGGTGCAGTGACAAATGAAAACGTCGAAAAACTGCAGGATTTGAATAAGCGCGAGTTTGCGATTATGGCGACTCTGGCTGTCGCGGTTATCGCGCTAGGGGTTTTCCCATCACCGCTAATGGAAGTGATGCACACTTCGGTTGGAAATTTACTGGTGCAAGCCACCACGTCAAAACTTTAAGGGTAGGTGAAAGATAAGTATGAATTTTGTAATTCCATCCTTTGCGCCTGCAATCCCAGAAATCGTGCTGTTGGTCATGGCATCATTGATTCTGGTTGCAGACACGTTTTGGTCTAAACGTTTTCAGAACGCGACCTACTATGCGATTCAAGCGACCTTGTTAGTTGTTGGGTATCTGATTCTAACGAGCTTCAGCGCAGAAACGATTTATACCTTTAACGACAGTTTTGTTCGTGACAGCTTTGCTGATGTTATGAAACTGTTCACCATTGCTGTCTCTTTTGGTGTTTTCCTATTCGCTCGCGAATACCTTGCACAGCATAAGTTTGTCAGTGGTGAGTTTTTCGTCCTAGGTTTGTTTGGTGTCTTGGGTATGTTCGTCATGATTTCGGCGAACAATTTCATCACCATGTACTTAGGTTTAGAGATTATGTCGTTGGCCATGTACGCAATGATTGCATTGCGTAAAGATGATGGCATGGCGGTTGAAGCCGGTATGAAGTATTTCGTACTGGGCGCACTGGCAACCGGTATGTTGCTATACGGCTTCTCAATGATTTACGGAGCAACGGGAACCATCACCTTCACGGAAATGAAAGACGTGATTGCTTCTGGTTCTGCAGACGGTATTGTGCTTGCCTTTGGTGTGGTATTTGTCGTCATTGGTTTGGCCTTTAAGTTAGGGGCTGTACCTTTCCATATGTGGATGCCGGATGTGTATCATGGTGCACCAACTGCAGTAACGCTTTATTTGGGAACGGCTCCAAAGATTGCGGCTTTTGCAATGGTTTATCGTTTGCTTTACGAAGCGATGCCAGGTTTGGTCGGGGATTGGCAGCAACTGATTATTATGCTATCGATTCTGTCGATGGTTGTCGGCGCGGTCGTCGCGATTGCGCAAGACAATCTAAAACGCATGCTGGCTTACTCGGGTATCGGCCATATCGGTTTCCTATTATTAGGTGTGTTGGCGGCAACGGATAACGGTTTCTCCGCGGCAATGTTCTATGTCATTGTCTATGCGATTACCGGTGTGGCTGGTTTCGGTATTATTGCGGCCTTGTCGCGTACTGGACATGAGTTTGATCGTATCGCTGATTTCAAAGGATTAAATCAGAAGAATCCATGGCTGGCGTTGATGATGTTAATCATTATGTTCTCGATGGCGGGTATTCCTCCGTTTATCGGTTTTTGGGCAAAAATTATCGTTATCGAAGAAGTGGTTGCCGCTGGCTTCACATGGATTGCGGTGATTGCGGTGACGACCGCGGTTATCTCCGCTTTCTATTACCTGCGCGTGGTTAAGGCGATGTATTTCGATCAATCGGAGAACAAAGGTCCGGTGGAAATCATCAGCCCATCCTTACACTGGGGCTTAAGCTTTGTGGCTATCTTGCTATTGGCTCTAGGTCTATTGCCAAGCTCGTTAATCGACCTTTGCTACTTAAGTATTTAGTCAGATTTTTTGGTCGCTAGCTTAGTTTAAGCGTTGAAAAACTGTGTATTATAGAAGCCCGCTCAGTCGGGCTTTTATTTTGTAAAACGACAAAAGAGAGAAATTATGGACGCTGATCAAGCCGTTTGGTTACTGTTGATTACTGCGTTGGTTTTGGCCAACTTACCTTTCATTATGGGCAACCGTTTGTTTTTATTGATTAAGGTGGCACACAAGTCGATTGTGGTGAACTTTATTGAATGGTTCATCTATTTCGGTGTTACCGGTGTTTTTGCCTATTTACTGGAAAACAAAACCATGGGACACGTAGCGCCCCAAGAATGGGAATTTTATGTAACGGTATTCTTTATGTTTATGATTTTTGCCTTCCCTGGCTTTATCTACCGTTACAATCTAACGCACTTTCTCAAAAAGGGTGCTTAGTTAATTTCACTTTCAAGTGGCTCAAATAAAGGGTTATTCAAGCCACTTGAATAACCCTTTATTTGAGCCACTCTGCTTTTCTATTTCATCAATCACCACTTGAGAAAACTCGTGCCGGACGCCCAATACACCGCCCAATCGCAACAAAAGCTGTGTCATCGTCAGCGCTGTCTTGAGTTACATGCAGACTATTTATTGATGCATGATGGCCAACAGCGTCAGCAGATTGACTACTTAGCGATTGTCCGAGTTTATCGGAGCATTGGGTTGGTTATGGACGAGTTAGTCATCAGCACCGCTCAAGGCAGTTTTCGTTTACAGCATTTAGCAACGTCGAAAAGCCGCGCATTTGTCGCGCATCTGCACTACCAAATTCGTCACAGGTTAAAAAAGGCATTACAACAAGTCACTCTTCCATCAACCCCTGTACTCGCAAGTTTGACCGAGAGCAGTGCCGCCGTTTACTTTAGTCAACAGTGTATTCAAAATTTACTCAAACAGTGGAATCAACAAGCGGGTCAACTCTTAGCGCACCCTTATTTAAACAAGTTGTGCGCAGAAGATTTCAGTGCGGATGAACAGAGCCTATGGCAGAAAATTTCGCTTTGGCAAGCCTATCTTGCCGAAGATAACGCAGCCATCCAAGCGCATAATGAACGGTTTATGGCGGCAGAAATTGAGCAGTATGCAGCACTGTTTAGCCAGATTGAAAGCTATCCGTTAACTGCTGAACAGCAACGCGCGGTGGTTTGTGAAGAAGACCGCCAGTTGTTAATCGCCTCGGCGGGCTCGGGAAAATCATCGACTTTAGTTGCCAAAGTTGCGTATTTACTCAACAAAGGCTTGGCAAAACCGCACCAGATTTGTGTTTTGGCGTATAACGAAGAAGCGGCGCGATCGATTGGTGAGCGCCTCGCCGCGATGCAACAGAAATTGCAGTTGTTCAGTAACGGCGAGTCGTGCTACAGCGCCACCTTTCATGCGTTGGGATTAGCGGTATTGCGCGCCCAAGGACAAACCATTGCGCTTTCTCATTTGGCGAGCGCGAATCGTAAGGAAATGCTGGCGTATTTACAGTCTAAGATTGCGTTCTTATTGCAGGATGAGGACTTTGCTGACAGCTGGTACGATTATCTTGCGCTCGCTAAAAAACCGCGTCCAAATCTGTTTGCACTGCCAACCCAAAAAGCGTATTACGACTATCTGAGCCAAATGGGCGCCAGTTATGCGGCCAGTAAAGAGGGCAAAAAGCGCCCAATTTTTACCGCATTAAATGGTATGAAAGTCAGTTCGTTGGAAACCTTGACGATGGCAAACTGGTTGGTGTCTCAAGGGGTTGAATTTACCTATTTACAGCCTTTGGCAGGCTCGAAAAATAAAAGTACCTTAGCGGATTTTTACTTCCCAGAAGCCGACTTGTACCATTTTCATTTTGCGTTAAACGCGCAAAAAAAGTGGCCGGAATTTTTGCCAGAGTATGGCAGTTTTGTCGACAAAAAACGTAAGGCCGCGCAACGTCTAAAAATTGATTTTATCGAAACCTATAGTGCGCAATTTGATGACGGCAGTGTGCTGCAGACCTTAAAACAGCAGCTGCAAGCGCACGCTGTCGCTTTTCATCCATTGAGCAACGAAGCGTTGGCGCAGTTGGTTAATAAACATTACCGGCCTGAGGACGATTTACCCATATTTGAAGCTTTCTTACGCCACTTTAAAGCTAACGGCGGTGACAGTGCTGCATTTGAGCAAGAGCTGGCCAGCACGGAAGTGCATGACCCGATTCGCACGACGCTGTTTTTGGAAATCTTTAAGCCTTTGTATCAGGCTTATCAAGACGATTTGCAGTCGGCAGGGCAGATAGATTTTAACGACCAAATCAATTTGGCGTGCGAGCGGTTGGAAAGTCACGAATTTGTGCATCCTTTTAACTATATTCTGGTGGACGAGTTTCAGGATATTTCGCAAGATCGTAAGCGTTTATTGCAGGCGCTATTAAATCAAAATCCGCAGTGTAAGCTGATGGCAGTCGGCGATGATTGGCAGTCTATTTATCGTTTTTCCGGTGCTGACATCGACATCATGACGCATTTTGACCGACATTTTGGTTTTGCGGCCACCAATTACTTAACGCAAACTTTTCGCTGTTATCAGGGCATTGCGGATGTCGCCGCGGAGTTTGTCCAACAAAACCCTGAGCAACTACGTAAGGGGGTTAAGGCACATGCGGATATTCCAGCGGATCAAGTGCGCATTGAAGCTTATGAGAGTGAGAGTGATCAGCTTGATTGGGTGCAAAAACTGTTATGGCGTTTAAACAACACTGCGCAGAAACGCGATGTTACTTTAAGTGTTTATCTTTTGGCGCGCTATCATCGCCAAAAGCCAGATAATTTGGCACATTATCAAGCGCGTTATGCCGCTTTACAAATTACGTTTAAAACCATTCATTCCTCTAAAGGCTTAGAAGCCGATTATGTGATTCTGATGGGCTTGGAGTCTGGCCCTTATGGCTTTCCAAGTGAGCGCTCAGATGATCCTATTCTGCATTTGGTGATTCCCCAGCCGGAAGCATTTAGCCACGCGGAGGAGCGACGTTTGTTGTATGTCGCTTTGACCCGTGCGAAGCGCGGTGTGTTTGTTCTGTCCAGTGCCTCGGATCGTTCGGAATTTGTTACCCAGTTGGGCAAAATTAAACGGGTGAAAATGAGCGATAAATTGGTCGAAGTGCCACTGTGTCCTAAATGTCACAGCGGTAAAATGCAAGAACGTCGCGGTCCATACAGTATCTTTTTAGGCTGTTCTAATTATCCTGCGTGCGATTATTCCGAGAAGAAAATTTGTCCCAAATGCGCGACTGGTTATATGGCCGCACGCGAATCTGATCATGGGCGTTTTTACGGTTGTTCTACCTACCCTAAATGTGATTACATCGATCAATAGAAGAGCGTTTAATCGCAGACACAGCCAGCAACCACAATACAATCAAGCGAATTTTAATCCGATTATGGCGCACACTATCTGAGTTGGTAAACCTTAACTTGATTGCGCCCAGCGCTTTTGGCTTCATATAGCATCTCATCTAAGCGTTTTAATAGGACTTCTGCACTCATGGAAATATGGTATTCCGCCACCCCTAAACTGGCGGTTTTATGGCCAATGACCGAGAACGGATGCTGTTCGATGGCAAACCGAATTTTTTCTGCCAGTCGCTGTGCACCGGCGAGCGGCGTTTCCGGACAAAGCACCATAAATTCTTCACCGCCCCAACGCGCAAAAATATCGGATTTACGCACCACTTGACTGACGATGTGGGAAAACTCCAGCAAACATTGATCACCGGCATCATGGCCAAAGAGATCGTTAACACTTTTAAAATGGTCGATATCCAACATGATGAGCGAGAAGGGGCGGCCATAGCGTTTATAACGATAAATTTCATCCACCAATTCCGCCGAAAAGTGGGCGCGATTATAGAGGTCGGTCAAATAATCTCGATTGGCGTCTAACTGATAGCGCACTTGCTCATCGATATTGTTGTAAAACGCCAGATAGCCGACGGTTTTCCCAAGCGTGTTTTTAAAGGGGTTAATATCAATTTTGTACCAATGCGAGCCTTCGCCATTAAGGCTTTGGTTTTCAATGACATCTCTAAAATGTTGGCCATTTTGTAAGTTGTGCCATAGGCGTTCATAGAAGGCATCAGGTGTTTTCGGCGATCGAAAAATGTTAATCGGTTGGCCGATGACCTGTTCTGATTGGCACTCCAAAGAAGCGCAGAGTGCCGAACTGATTTCAATAATATTGCCTTGTAAGTCAGTTTGTACATACATCACATAGTCATCAATGACCGACAGTAGATACTCTTTCTCTTTTAATGAACTCTGTAGTTGCAGAGCGAGTTCATCATTTTGTAGACGATAGCGCACGCGCGCCAACAACTCTTTATTCAGAAAAGGTTTGACAATATAGTCGCAAGCGCCATGGGCAAATGCAGCTTGAACCGTTTCTTCGGTTTGGTCGATGGTTAAATAGATAATGGGAATTTTGGCCAGTTTCGGCTGTTTCTGTAAGGCATCGCGTACGTCAAAGCCACTCATCCCCGGCATAAAAATATCCAGCAAAATCATATTGACCGACTGACGCTCTAAAAAATGCAACGCATCTGCGCCAGACAACGCAAAGTGAACGTTGTAAAGTTCGTTTAAAGCCGCTGCGGCGAATTTCAAATTAAGTGGATCATCATCGACAATTAAAATGGATTGGCTCGGTTTATTCATTTTACTGTCCTTCTATAAGGGGGGTTAAGGTGTCGATTGCCAGTTCAAATTCAAAGCCATCAATCGCATCGTAAACGTCTTGTGCCAGCTGGGCCGAATGGTGTTGTTCAAGCATTGAAGTCAAGCGGCTCAATTTTTCTTCTGGGACAAATCCTCTAGCTTGTAGCACCGGTAAGATTTGTTGCATGTGTTGCTGCATTTGCTCTGCACTATATCGAACTTTGCTAGCAGGCACCGTCGCGGTGGTTTGCTGTTGATAGTGCGCTATTTTATTGCTTAAGTCGGTTACAAAGTTCAAAATCAAAAGCCTTTGGGCATGGTGTTCTGCTGGCCTTTCTAACGTTTCGTAGCGACGACACAGTTGTGATAAAGCCTCAATGTGTAAATTGGCTGCAGTGCCTTTAAGTTGATGCACCAACGCTTTCCATTCTTGTGCTGACAGGGTTTGTTGCTGCATTGCTTGCTTGAAGGTATCAAGCAGGCCATCAAAAGCGCTTAATAGATGCGAAATTTGTGCGCTATTGCTTAATATTTTTTGCAAGTGGGATAGATCGAACGGCACTTCCACAGTCTGCTTTTCTAGAGCGTCTGGTGTTGTCGTCAGTGGAAACTTTGGCTCCAGTGGGGCTGTTGTTGAATCCACGGAATTGGCTAAAAATAGGCTTGCCTGCACACTGATAAGTGTTGTGTTGGCGGCGTCTTTACTGTGTTGGAGTTTGGCACCAAATTTATTACACCATAGCTGAGCCAGGGCAAAGTTGTCTGCACTTAAAGGAAGTTTGCATAGAGAGGTTGTTAAATCTGCACGCAACGTCAAGCGCAGTAAAATCTGATTTCCAGCGGCATTGAGTTGCTCTGCAAAGAACGCAATGGGTGTTTTGGGCGCACAGTGAATGATGTAATTAAAAATACTTTGTAAAATTAGGCGCAGCACGCCACTTTTTCCGCGTAACGCTTGGGTCAGTGCTCCGTCATCATGGTAGTTAATTTGTACGCCATTTTGTTGTGCTTGGTGTTCGACCAGCAAGAGCACCTCGTGGATAACATCGGCCAGAAAAAAATACTCTTGTTGCGTGTTTTTATCTTCTTCAGGCAAGACGGTGGTTGCGAGATCTGGCTGAAAAGGTTGGCTTAAAAGCTCGTCGCGCAGCGTACTTAATACCTGTTGACTGAGCGAAATGTTGGCGGCGTTTTTTGTATCCGTTATGGTTTGTAAGAGTCGATTTTGTAGGCCGATCACGCCGTCTAAGTTAAGCTGGGCGGTGGCTAGTAGATGTTGCCACTGTGCATTTTGGTGACGTTGCAATGCGTTGTGGTAATTCTGCTCTTGTTGCAGTTGTTGTTCGAGTTTATGCAGTTCCGTGATGTCGCGAATTTTGACCAAAATCTGCTGGTTGTTTGGGAGCAATATTAATTTTGCTCTGCATTTAAGGGTCTCGCCGAGAGGGGAGTGGTAGCTAAAATGAATCTCTTTAACCACTTGTTGTTTGATGACCGCGTTGAGCAGTTGATTAAAAGTATTTTTCAGAGGTTTGATAAGTTCGCTTAACGAATGCCCGCTGCAGTTAAAGGCGTTATGACTGAACTGTTGATTAAAGGTTTTGTTGCATGATTCGATGACGCCGTTTAAGTCAATCACACACATGGCATCGCTCATGGCTTCAAACACGCGTTCAAATTCTGGGCTCTGTTGGCGCTGTTCGCTGATGTCCAAACCAATTGCCAAAAGATAGTTGACGCTGCCATCGTTGTGATAAATCACCGTGTTTGACCATTCAAACATTCGCTGGTGACCCTCTTTGGAAATCCACGCATTGCGATAGGAGTGGATGGTTTGCCCAAGAGCAAATCCATCAAATAAGGCTTTGATGTCTTTTTTAATGGCCTCTGGTAAAAAACGCGTCCAAAAATACGGTTTGGACGCGATCTGCTCTTGATTAAAGCCGGTCATAATTTGTCCGTATTTATTGAGGCGCGACATGGTGCCGTCGGCTTCAATTACCGCAATAATCGCGTTGGCGTTGTCCACCAGTGCTTCAATAAAGGTTTTTTCTTTCTCTAGCTGGATTTGCAGTTGATGTTGCTGCGTCATATCTCTGGCAGCGGCAAACAGATAGGTTTTGCCATTAAATTGCACTGTGTTGGCGTTAATTTCGACATCGAAGAGCGTACCGTGTTTAGTGCGATGTTGGGTTTCAAAAATCATCGGTTTATCGGTTAATCTGGCGATGTGCTGTAGAAGTTCTTCTTCGGAATATTTCGCATCCCAGTCTCTAACGTTTAGTTGCAAAGCCTCTTCATGGCTGTAACCGAGTAAGCTCGCAAAAGAGTGGCTGCAGTTAATGACGTTACCTTGCGTATCCAAAACATGAATCGCATCGGAACTGTATTTGAGTAGGGTTTCAAAGTACAACTGAGTCTCTTGAGCTTGCAAAGTGTTTTGGATTTCTGCGGTAGCGTCATAAATGTAGCCGTGCCAACGGACCCAATTTTGATTAATGCGTTGCGGAGTCGCTTGGCCTTTTAACCATAAAATCTTGTTGTCCGGATGTTGTACCCGAAAACAGTGTTGCCATTGAGTTAGCTGCTCATAGGATTCTTTTAGCGAGGCACGCAGCGCATCGTTATCCTCGTTTAACACGCGTGCAAAAGCGGGGCTGGCATCTGCAGTCACGTTTTCAGGCGCAAGTCCAAAAAGGTCAGAAAAATGCTCAGAGGTGAAGGGTAGACGTGCTTCGCCAAGTAAATTCATTTCAAACACATAGACCATTAAGTTTGGCAACTGTTCGGTGACGTATTTGAGTTGGCGGAAGTTGTTGACGCAGACAAGTTCATGTGCCGGACATAAGGTGGTTGCCAGAGTGATGCTCTTGTTATTCTCACCGCGGCTAATCTGGATTGGCGCATCGATAAAATGATATTGTCCAGTGGCATCACAATAGCGATATACCGTTGGGGTAAACGCGACTGTGCTCGGATTGCGTATCGCGCTGGCAATTTCTTGTTGCAACTGGTCTTGGTCTTCTGGATGAATGTCTTGTAACCATGAAAAGTCGGCGGCTAAATAGCTGCTGGCGCTATGCCCAAAGAGGGGGGCGATACTGTCGGAAACATAAATAACCGACCAGAGTGTTTGATGCTTCCAGACAAGAGTTACTTCGGAGATAGGGGAGGTTTGATCTGAAATCACGAGCGCGCAGCCAAGTTAATTGGAATTAAACGTATTAAAACAGAGGGTAAGTATTTATGCCCTGATAGAAGTCAATTATTCGCTCAAAAAGTGGCGGTATCGATTCACTAGATGGGTTGAATACAACAGTTAAGAAGACGCAGATAAAGCTAAATGGCTTCAGGGACAGAACAATTTGGCTGAGAAGGCGGCTGTTTGCCTTCGTGTCCAGACCTGACAAAAACAGGAAGCACCACGCCGTTAAACTCTTCAAAGCCCTATGGGCGAAGCCTGCAAGGCCTCGCCGAAGTCAATGGGGACTTATTCTGTGTCACATAGTATTTTAAAAAAGTGAGTAGGGGTATGCGTGCCTAGCCGGTCTGCGATTGCAGATTAAATCACTTAATTTTTTGATTTAAAGAAGCCCATCTGTTCACGTAGTACCCCAGCTTGATGGGTTAAGCTTTCTGATGCCGCACTGGTTTCTTCCACTAAAGCCGCATTCTGTTGAGTGACGCCATCTATATCCGAAATGGCATGATGTACTTGCGTTACCCCTTCTGCCTGTTCTGCTGAAGCGGAGGCAATTTGATCAATCATATTGGTCATAGAATTAATTGAACCGTTGATTTCTTTTAGCATCTCGCCAGAAGCATTGGCTAATTCAGAACCTAATTTCACCCGGTCAACGGTATCGTCAATCAGCTTTTTGATGTTTTTTGCCGCTTCGGCCGATTTTTGTGCCAAGTTACGCACTTCGCTGGCGACCACCGCAAAGCCACGCCCGTGTTCTCCGGCGCGGGCGGCTTCGACCGCGGCGTTCAATGCCAGCAGGTTGGTTTGGAAAGCGATGCTGTCAATCAGGGTGACGATTTCTTCAATTTGCGAACTGGATTGCTGAATGGAATTCATTGCATCAATGGTGTTCTTCATGATGTCCATCCCTTTATTGGCATGGCTTTGAACCTGTCTCGCGACATCTGAGGCATGGTGTGCGTTTTCACTGGTGGATTGCACTTGGCTGTTCATTTCGTTCATCGTTGCGGAAGTCTCTTCCAATGCCGCTGCTTGCTGTTGCACGCGTTGACTCAAATCTTGCGAACCTTGATTCACTTCATTCGATGCAGTGCTGACGGTTTCCGCAGCATCGCGAGTAATATCCACTACTTCGCGTATTTTCGCTTCGGTTTGGTTAATGGCATCTTGCAACATTTTTAAGTCTGGATTGGCATCAAAACCGGAAACCGAGAGTGTTAAATCACCTTCTGCTTGAGCGTTCATCACTTTGGTAAACGCTCGGACGGCCTCGCGTAGTTCGATACGACTATTTTCTTGCTCGGTGATGTCATTGGCGTATTTAATTACCTTAACGACCTTGCCTTTAACATCAAAAATAGGGTTATAACTGGCGTCCAGCCAAATTGGTTGGCCTGATTTGGTGACACGTTGGAAGGTGTCCACCTTTGGATGTCCTTTGGCTAAGTCTTCCCAGAATTTAAGGTAATCGCTACTTTGTGCAAATTCGTCGGATACGAAAGAGCGATGGTGCATTCCTTTGAGTTCCTGTTGTGAGTAACCCATGGCTTGGCAGAAATTTTGGTTGGCAGTTAAGATATTCCCCTTAGAACCAAATTCAATCACTGCCATGACTTTGTCAATGGCGGTTAACTTCGCTTTATTTTCCAGCTCTGCGGCAACGTCTTTAGTGATGTCGGTGGCAAATTTGATCACTCGGGTGACTTGGCCTTCCGCATCATAAATCGGATTATAAGACGCATTTAACCAGACGATTTCACCTTGTTTCGAGAGTCTTTGAAAACGCTCTGCAAAGGTTTCACCTGCGGCAAGCTTCTGCCAAAACACCGCGTAATCTGCGGAATGATGAATTTCTTGCGGTACAAAAATGCGGTGATGTTTACCGATAATCTCATTTGACTGATAGCCCATGACATTTAAAAAATTTTGGTTAGCTTTGACGATTTCGCCTTGTGGGGTAAATTCGATGGTTGCCATAACGTGGTTAATCGCTGTTAACTCAGCCGCGAGGTGTGCTTTTTCAACTTCACATTTATCTAATGCTTTATGACCTAAATCGAGAAACATATTCAACCTACCTTTCCTGTGAAGGAGGCACAGAACAAGTCCCAATTGACTTCAGCGTGGGATTGCAAGGCGCAAATTCTAAGCTTGCATCGAAATGCATAGCCAACGCTATGGATGAGAGGCGTAACAACAAGGTTGACCATGCAGTCCTCTCCCTTCAAGGCATTGAAGAATTTACTTGCGTGCTGTTTCCTGTTTTTGTCAGGTCTAGACATGACAAGAACCGCCGCCTTGCTCAGTCAAACTCTTCTGTGCCTGAAGCCATATGGACTTGTTCTGTATCTCCTTAAGCCGAGTACCGTAATGGAGTACATTAAAATTAAGTTTTTGAGATTAACAGAGATTAATAATAAGTAAATGTTCTTACTCATCTTTAGGGCAAAAAAGAGCGGCGAATGATGACTAAGAAGTCTTGCAGGACGAAGAGTCCTTAAGTGAGTTGATGGAAGTAAAGAGACAAATGAGCGCGACCAATATAGTGAATATGCTCCTTGGTACCACAACCGTTGAGTCGAACCAATGACCTTATGCACATAAACGATTTACGCCTTAATGATTCTGCAAAGACATGTTCTGTAGTTGCTTGTCAAAGGTGTAGGGGATAGATTGGACCCTAAAGCTCTATATTGTTAAGGCTGAATAGATTTATTGTGCTAAAAAAACCGTAACAATCAGCAAAAAAATGATTTGTATTGGCGTGAGAGGGGGGATTTTGAACGTTAAAACGCCGTTTGCAGACCATCCTATAAGAGAATTCTAAAAAATATAAAATTTCTTTAATATAAAGGTTGCAATACCCTCGCAACTCCCTATAATACGCCACATCGGACAGCAACGGTGCTTACCAAGAGCAACCAGTTCGGTACTACAAATTGTCGCGGGGTGGAGCAGCTTGGTAGCTCGTCGGGCTCATAACCCGAAGGTCGTAGGTTCAAATCCTGCCCCCGCTACCACATTCCAAAGCCTTGACTGGCGCGGTTTTCAGCCGATTCAGTCAGGGCTTTTTGTCATTTAGCCTTCAGGAAAGATATTTTCAGCAGTAAATCCAAATCAAGTTAAGAGATTTATTGTATGAAAAAAACACCTATCATTATTGCCGTTGCATCGACAAAAGGCGGCGTCGGAAAAACAACTACAAGTGCTAACCTTGGCGCTTTCCTCGCAGACCAAAAATTAAATGTACTGATGATTGATGCTGATGTGCAGCCAAGCTTATCGGAATATTATGCGGTTGATGAGATTGCGGATTACGGCCTAACACACCTAGTAACCAATCCAAAAGTAGAGCCTTCAGAGGTCGCTTCAAAAATTGAAGACAACCTGCATATTGTCATGAGTGATGATCCGGAAGGTGATCTGCAAAACTGGGTAAGAAACACCGCAGACGGTCGTACCCGCCTGAGATACATCCTTAATCAGCGATTTACCCAATTCGATGTGATTATCATCGATACGCAAGGCGCGGTCGGGGCGCTTCAAGAAGCAACTATTATCGCAGCCGACTTACTGATTAGCCCTGTTATACCCGACAAACTTTGTGCCGGTGAGTTTATCCACAACACACTAGGTATGGTCAATCGTTTGGCCGAATCCACTCAATTTATGGGGTGCAAAATCGCCCCTTTATGCGCTTTCCTTAATTGCACTTCAAACACAAATGATAGCCGCGATTACGCTGAAGAGATACGTTCACTGGATTATTCAGAAATTTGTGATGTACCTGTTCGAGTCCTTAATGCAGAAATCCCAGATACCGTTGCGTTTCGTGATGCGACGAGTAGCCAAATGCCAGCCCATCGATATGAAACTTCGACGAAACGAAAAGGAGGATCAGCTTTAGAGTTGATGACAAATTTGGTGAACGAGTTGGATTTGTTTGCGGAGGTGCACAATGGCTAAAAAGATTGAGCGAGTGTCATTGGTTGCATCAGGCAACCGACAAGCAAAGAGCCAGGTATCAGAACCGGCGGATCCGATTTCGCGTACTGCTATGCGCGTAAAAGTCGTTGATATTGAGCCTTACGAGAAAAACCCTCGTAAAGTAAAAAATGAAGCCTATGCCGAAATCAAAGCATCCATTCGTGAAAAGGGGCTTGAACAGCCTTTCACTATTACTCGCAGACCAGGTGAGCATAACTACACCACCAGAGCTGGTGGCAATACACGTCTTGCTGTACTGAAAGAGCTTTATCAAGAGACAAAAGATGAAGCTTATCTGTATGTACACGTTTATTTTGAGCCGTATGAAAAAGAACAAGATCTACTAATCAGCCATTTAACCGAAAATGATCTACGCGGCAATTTAACCCTTCTCGATCGAGCGAGAGGGGTTGTTGAAGCGAGAGATCTAATTGAGAAAGACCTTGATAGAAAGTTGTCAATAAGGGACTTAGAGACTGAGTTAAAGAGAAGTGGTTATTCACTAGGAAGAACTGTTTTAAGTGCATTGATTTACGCGATAGAAGAGCTTTATCCGGTGCTACCGGAATTGTTGGAAGCCGGTGCTGGTAAGCCAGTGGTCGAGCGGGTGCGTAAAACTGAAGGTCAGCTTAAAACGGTCTGGCAAGAAATTGGTAAGGATAAAGAAGGCTTTCCGGAAGACAAGTTTAAAGAAGTGTTTAACGAGTCTTTAAAAGAGGCTTATAAGCATTCTGAAAGTGGGTTGGATGCTGATGAAATTGTGCGTGCATTTGAAGCCGAAGCAGCATTAACAACTGGTATCGATATTCACTCAATCCGAATCAAGATTGCAGAGTCTAATAGCCCAAAAGGGCAGAAGAAGCCAGAACAAGATAGAGGTGAAGATAGCACGGCACCATTAAATCCTATCGAAAATCGTAAGGAACGGGATGCGATTGAAGAGGAAGATGAGAGTGTTGAGGATTTGATAGAGATCGGTGATGAGCCTACACAAAATACGGTTGAGCCTGAAACCAAGTCAAAAGAAAGTGATCAGGTAAAACCATCTACAGAAAAAAATGATGTAGATGTAGAGGGTGAATTGGTCGAACAACTTCTTGAAGGAGCTGAACCAGGAGTTGAAGAGGATGATTTAGATCTTCTGAGACAAATTGCACTTAAGCAGGCGGTACTATTGGCTGAAGAAGCCGGTATTGA
The DNA here is from genome assembly GCF_011398355.1 of Thiosulfatimonas sediminis. Classification (GTDB taxonomy): domain Bacteria; phylum Pseudomonadota; class Gammaproteobacteria; order Thiomicrospirales; family Thiomicrospiraceae; genus Thiomicrorhabdus; species Thiomicrorhabdus sediminis_A. The sequence continues at coordinate 1,861,886 of NZ_AP021889.1, read as the reverse complement.
GGATATTGTCATTAAAACAAACCGCGGGTTTGGTTGGGCGCTTGCCGATTTACCGCAAGAAATCCATTTTACTAATTGCGGTATTGATGACGAAAAACCAGAGTTTAAACGTATTTGGCAAGTCTGGTATGCGCTGTATTTGAATTGCGGTGCGACATTGGGTAATCAAGTCACGAAATACAGTGATTTGATTGCACATGAAAACGATCTGAAGGCATTAGTAGAAGAGCGTTTTGATGATCTGAGTGATCTTGGCCAGTATGTCACTACTGCGGCATTATTTTTTAACCTGCCGCTATCATCGAGTGACATTCTCAACAACAAGTACAGCCAATTGGGCGTTATTACTCGCAAGCTTATCGAGAGCGCTACTAAAGAAAAAATAGCGTTGTGGGAGGTGCAAAATGGCTAACTTTCAGCGCGATATTCTAAGCCTACTTATTCGTGAGATTTGCCAGCAATCGGCGGACGGTCGCCTTAAAGAGTTGATGGCTGAATGGGGGTTGAATGAACAGGATATTAATGTTTTTTCTAACTTAGAACAAATTCATATAGAGCGGCTTTCAAAGTCAAGAATACAGCCGTTTCGTGTGGTCGCGAATGAAGAGTCTATTTCATTCATCAAGCAAATGGTAGGTGAGTCAAAGCTAATTGAGCGTTGCATAGCGCTGGGCGCACCAAATGATTTCTTGTATCACTTTTTTGGTATCAGTAAGCGAGAAGCCTGTGCAAGAAGAATTGCTACGGGTGTTGATGCGAAAAGAATGAAGCGCGTCGTTAGCATAAAACTAGAAGACAGAATTATTGAAAAATACCATCTGGTAAGCGAGCTGACCACCAAAGATATTGGTGCAAAGGACTACTGCGAGATTTGTGATCTTTTGATTAAAGAAGGTATCGATGCGAATTTAAAAGTGGTCTGGACGGTCATTGAAGAATATCGATCAGGTGCAGACTTAAAACAATGCTTGCAGGAGATCTAAGATATGAATGCTAATCTTCAGCAAAAATTGGATGAAATGAGGGAGAAAATCCCGACTTCAAATCATTCAAAACCTGTTAAGCCAGAACAAAAACAACCAAAACAAATGTGCTTACCTGGTTGGGAAGAAATGAGTTGGGGTGCACCTAATGCCGTACTCAGAGGGGCGCTTTTTAGCGCCACTCAGGGGCGAAATAGGCGTTTTTGTGAACGAGAGTTAATTGCAACGCTGGAAGGCTACGAAATTCGTTACACCGGCATCCAATTGACGCAAGCAGATTTAAATCTGTGGGAAGCGTTATTGCATCTTTCAAGGGCTAATCCGTTGGGGAATGAAGCGCTTTTTTCTGCCTATGAAATACTCAAACAACTGGGAAAAGGGACGTCTAAGAGAGACTACGATAGTCTCAAAAAAGGACTTGCGCGACTGCGATCAGCGGATGTTGAAATCACGATTAAAGGTGAGAAAACCTACTTTGGCCAGCTGTGCGGAATTAGCGGTGAACTAGACGAAAAAACGGATGAGTACCGTTTTAAATTCAATGGTGGTTTGATCTGCTTATTTGATAGCGGATGGTCGAAGCTAGACTTTGATCAGCGTCAAAAGCTTAGAGATAAGCCTTTGTCGCTTTGGCTACACGGATTGTATAGCAGTCATGCTAAGCCATACCCAATGAAAATAGAGAGCATTCATAGGCTTTGCGGGAGCCAAACAAAATCTTTATATGATTTTAAAAAGGCTATAAAAAAAGCACATGATGAATTAATTGAAGTAGGGCAATTAAAGCGTTATGAAGTAAACGGAGATCTGATACAAGCGTTTAAGTACCCTACTAAAAGTCAAAAGAAGCACCTAAAAAAGGTGGAGTCATGAAACTCGTAAAAGTAACGTTACTCGAACTTCAAGGTATCGTGAATCGAGGTACGCATGATCTTGATCGTAACAAATCTAATCAAAAATATTTAATCGCTTATGTTCGCGAAAAAATATATTTTTTGTGTCGTGAATCGAACCCCAAGACTATTGTGAATCGAGCCCCAAGGTATCGTGAATCGAGCCTAATTTTCGGTACTGAAAAATGTTTTTTACAATATTGTAACTATCGTGAATCGAACCCGAAGACTATCGTGAATCGAGGTACGCATGATCTTGATCGTAACAAATCTAATCAAAAATATTTAATCGCTTATGTTCGCGAAAAAATATATTTTTTGTGTCGTGAATCGAACCCCAAGACTATCGTGAATCGAACCCCAAGGTATCGTGAATCGAACCCCAAGACTATCGTGAATCGAACCCCAAGGTATCGTGAATCGAACCCCAAGGGCAAATGCACAAACCCTTACCCTGCATGGCTTGAAGGCACTTATCCACAACCCGCTAATCTTTATTTAATCTATTTTAATCCCCGCGCGTGGGCGCGTGGGCGCGCGCGTATACACGCACGCGAGCGCCAGCCCTCCGTTCGCAAAGCTCTCTTCGCCCCGAACAAGGTTCGGCCTTGCTCAGCCTACCGGCTTGAGCAGATAGGTGCCGCTTGCGCGGCAAAAATGAGCGCCTACCCTCCACTCCCTACGGTCGTTCCGCCCCAGCCAAAGGCTGGCCTTACTCGGCCTGACGGCCTGCGTTGGAAAGGTGCAGCAGAGCTGCTACCAAGTTCGCTACGCTCAGGCAATCCTTATTCAAACGCGGCTAACGCCGCTAACCACCTGTGTTTAGATTTTAAATTGCTAGTTAGGGCGCGGTTGGGCGCGGTTTTGGCTTTTTTTCAGTGCGACGCGACACGTTACTTTTGGCATCCATTGCAAGGCGACGGCCTACGGCCTAAACGGGCGCTGCGCCCCGAACCCCGCTTGTTTGGTGGTTTCGCATGATTAAATTTGTAACGGATGTAAGACCAGGCGAAAAAGATATTTTGACACCGGTTAAACATGAAAAACTGAAAGTAACTGATCTTGATGGTCGGCTGGTTGTGGTGGTCGAAAGCCCGGTTGAAGGATGGTCAGATGAATTGCTTTGGCGATGGAGTGAAATGTTAAAACAGGTTACTGAAAATGGCGCGGATGCATACTTAGGCGATGTTTGGGTTGGTAGTACGGAGGTTTGATTTGAGTAATGAACGCAAAGAAAAGCAGTTGGCTAATTTGAGAAAAGGGCTTGATAAATTGGATCAAGTTTTCCCTGATGGGATTCCGTTTTCGGTGGAAAGTCGATTTTTGAGCGGGAAAGGCAGCTTAGTATTTATGAACCGTGATGATAGCAATCTTGTATTGCAGTTTGTTCCTAATAAAAAGCATTAAGCGCAAAGGGGGTTGAGAATGTCTGATGTACGCAAAGCAACTTGGAAAAAAGAATTAAATTCGATGAAGATCCAGGACAAAAAGAAGAAACACGCCTTCTACATGGCGTTGCACATGATTGTTGAATTAGGCACCACCTTGGCGAAAGCAAAGAGATCGGCTGCTAAGCGTCACGGCGTTGCAATGACTGAAATTGAATACGTTGTAAAAGCCATTCTTGGCCAAGAATTTTTCGACGCTCGAAGTAAAGCAAAAACAAGTGCAAAAAGTTAGCACTTGAATTGAGGTTTTGATTGTCTTAAATCGTGTAACCTTGTCACAAATTGAACCTTTTGGGTAGCTTGTGTCAAACAGTAGTAACTTTAGTTTCATTGTACCGGCGGTAGCTGGGTAGCTGGGTAGCTGGGTTGTTGGCTGTATCAATAATGTCGGGGAACCGGTTTGGAAATCGGTCATATTGTCTTTGGTACTAGGCGATACGTTTTTTGTTTCCTTGGCTTTAATGAAGTTGGCCAGTATGAAGTAATGAAAGAGTATTTTTATGAGTGAAGAGAAAAAAGAAGAGTTGTTGAGTTCTGAAGATTTTAACGAGCCTGGCGCGATTAAGTCGGATGCTTCGTTAAAGTTGCATACCAAAGAAGCGTTAAAAATCTTTATGGGACGAAAGGAAGATAAAGCAAGTGGCGTGCACCACATCCCCGGAATGTCGGTTTACGCTAAATTATTGCGTGTTATTTGGGGTAGCTGCCTGGCGGGTAATCCTTTTGCTAAGTGGTGGATCCAAAAAGTCGAAACTAAGCTTAAGGAAACTGAGAATGACTTGGCCGCGTATTTGAAAGAAATCAATGAGCAGCATGACATTGTTGCAGGTCGCTTAAATATCGCCAAGTCGCTCAGTGTTAAACCGGTTAAGGTTGAATTGAATTTTGCGACGCCATACACCTACAAGATTGTTTATTGCTTGGTCATGCTTGATGAGATTACTGCAAGGTTAATTACCCTGCGCCACATGGCCTTAATTTCACCGAAAGATTTTGATAAAGGGATTCGTGATTGCCGGGGATCAATCAATCGAGTGCTGAATGAGATAGGTGGATTTAAACCGCTTGAAGTAACGCTTAATGATGTTCGCGATCGATCTGAAGCTTATTTGGAGGCTGTGGAGCAAATGGGCGAACTTCCGGAAGATATTGCAAACAACAAATATACACCTGAGTTATTTCCAACCAAGAAACTCAAAATAGCAGGGTTTGGAAAAAAGAAGGTGACGAATGACTGAATCTTTTTTTAAGCAACCGGCAACGCCGGAGTTGTTTAGCCGTGAACAGCATGAACTTGTGCAAAGAACAATGCGCAAAGCATTGGTCAATGGAGCTGCTTTAAATGTGGTGTTTGTAGTCGGTCAAACTGGTGTTGGAAAAACTGTTCTAGCTAAAGAGCTGAATTTTAGATTGCAACGTAGTCTGTATGTCGATTTGTCTAAGGATAATCTGCCAACCAAGATATTGCCTTCGCAAATCATCTTTATTGATGAAGCGGAACGACAAATTAGTTCTGTTGCTGAATGGCTGGGTAGTGATGCATTTGATAATGGTCGTTCCAATGGCAATGTGGCGGTTATCTTTATCCAGGATCCGTGGGTGCTAAAAGACGTTATTACTGAAGGATTGAGCGAAGATAATTTTATCTGTATCGAGTCCTATAAGAACAATGTGTCTGGATTAGAGTTTGGTCGCATGAAGCGTCGAGTGGTTTATATGGCCGAGCTTAAAAAAGATAAAAGCCATAACTACGAAAACTGGATTTCGTTTAAATCGTCAGGATATTTAGCATCATAATTTTCATACAGTCGTAAGTCTCGACTTTTGCCGCGCTTGTCGCGGCTTTTTTTTGCCCGTAATTTATTGATCCTTATCGATGCCGGTGCCTTGGCCAAATTTGTTATGGCCATCATTAGGGTCGTGGGTTTTTGGTTGACTTTGGTAGTAATAAGAATAATAATATTACTATTATTAAACGGTTTTGGAGTTTGTTATGGTTAGTACAGAGATTAAAGATCGAATTATTGAAGCAGCAAATGCACTTTATGAGCAGGGCGGCCATGATAAGTTGCCGACCGTTGATGCTGTACGGCGCGAGGCGCGCGTATCAATGAATGATGCTTCTATTGTTGTGCGAGATTGGAAGAAAGGCTTGATGGCTAAGCCTGTTACGTTAGCCGCTGATATGCCGGAAGAGATTAAGGCGCTTGGTTTGCAGTTGATGGCTGGTGTTTGGCAGCAGGCGCAAGATCTGGCTAATAAATCATTGAATGATGCGGTTCAGGCGTGGGAATCTGATAAGGCAGAATTTGAAGCGATGATAGCTGAGATCTCAGAGGCTTTTGAAGTAGTTGAAGTGCAGCTTAAAGAGTCCGAGTCTATCCGCCAGGTTGCTGAAGAAGAAAAGGAGCGGATGGATGAGGTGGTTTCAGGCTTGGAACAGAATATAAGCAGTATGGAATCTCAGTTATCCGAAGAGAAATTAAAGGTTAGAGAGCTTGAGGCTGAGTGTAAGCGTTTTGAAAAATCTGTAGTTGGGTTGGAGCAGTCGTTAAAATCTGAAAGGGATCAAAGTCTTGCTGATAAAGCTGAGGCTAAAGCTGAAATTCAGAAATTGGAGCAGCGTTTAGTTAGTCGTGATGAAGAGCATGATGCAGAGTTGAAAGCTCTTGCCAAGGAATATAAAAAGGCTGTTGCAGACTTGCAGGATGAGATTAAAAGATTTGTAGCAGATTTGGCTAAGGCTGAATCTAAAGCTGATTCAATCGCGGAGCGTAAAGCCGAGCTTGAGAAACAAGTGGCTCAGCAGGTTTGTGAGATTAATGAGCTGAATCAGAAGTTGGGTGGGGCACAAGCAGATAACAAATCGCTAAATTCAAAGCTGGAAAGTTGTCACTTGGAATTAGGTCATATTCAGTCTGAATTAGATAGGATGAAGTCTAATAAATGATTTTTAAAGTAAATTGGTTAAAGTCAATTTTTACAATGCAATAAAAGGATGAGGTGAATTTATTATGTCCAGTTTAAAACAACTTTACGTTTTTGGTTTTTCATTTATTTTTTTAATGGCCTTTTTGGCTTACAGTTACTTTACCGCCGGTGTGGATAAGTACGAAGCGGAAAAATACAAAAAATGGGCTGAACAATACGCTAGTGATGCGGGTTATATGGCAGTGTACAAATCAGCTATGGAAGATAGCGTGATTTCCAGAGCTGAAGCCAAGGATTTAGATATAGCTCAGTCTAAAGCGGGTGAGAAAAAATGAGCGAGTTAACATTACCTGTACCCTCCTTGATTAGCGAAAAAAAGCTGTCATCAATGAAGCCAGAAAAGATATAGACAGCCGGGGCATGGGTAATTTCAAGTCGTGGACAGGAATTTAACACTTGGGATTTCATGGTTGAGTCAGTGATTTGGGTAAGATGAATTTCATGAATTTGGTTCAGTTGATTTTGCGGGTTCGGGAATTTGAAATTGGCTCAGTGGTTTGTGTTGGGGGGTTCCTATATAGCCCTTAAGGGTAAGGGGAGCCGGTACACCGTTCCCCTTACCATTTGGTGTTGAGATTTGAAAACCGGAATTGGCTTTTGGGGAGCCAATTCCGGTTTTTTGGTTTTTGTGTAATGAAAATTTGTTATTGAGAATTGTTCTTGATAACTGTAACCAGTGGTTACAGTTAGTGCGAATTGTTCTTGTTTGGGGGGATTGGGTGAATAGTAGTGAATTGAATGCTTGGCGTGATGAGTTGTATTTGAATTTTGGTTCGATTCGTGAGGCGAAACAGTATTTTGCAATGATGAATGCACGTTATGAATTGGCGAGTCAGAAGGTGGATGAGTTGCTTGATGAGTCCAAAGCGAATATGAAAGGTGAGTTGAAGCCGATTTATTTGCACCGTTCGAGTGACAGTGCTGCCAGGTCTTTGAAGTGGAAGTTGTCAGCTGCGAAGTGTTTTGGATTTGCAAATGCAGCGCGAGCAATTTCATTGTTATCGGAAGATGTGATTTCGATACTTCGTCAGGCTGAAGGCGTTAGTGATGAGTTAATTCGTGATGTGGTCGAAATGGATTTTAAGCGATGTTATTTGAATTACGCACTTAATTATTCTTATCACGAAATGAAGCGGGTTGAGCTGTTCATTGAGGAATTTGAGAGTTGGCGAAAATTACCTAGACTACTTAATGAGAATTATTCTTGACAACTGTTACCAGTGGTAACAGTTTGTGAGAATTGTTCTTATTTGATTTTTGCTGTTTTGAGTGTTGGATTTGTGCACTTGGTTTTAAGGTCTGTATTTCTTTGGTTTGATTTAATTGAGTCTCCATTAATAGGAGGATTATCAATGGCAAATCAAGAAGTTAAGTTGACTGGAAATATCGGGCAAGATTTGGTTTTTAAACAGCAAGGTGATCGAAGCTTGGCTGAAATTAGTCTGGTATGTGAAGAGTACAAGCAGACAGATGAAGGTGTTCAAGTTCGTGAGGGTACACAGAATTGGTATAACGTAACCGTTTGGGGTAAAGGGGATTCTTTAGCACCATTAAATGTGTTGCAGAAAGGGATGCGTATTCAGGTGTCAGGTGCTTTGCGCCCTTCTTTATTTCAAAAAGATGATGGAACCGTTGGTTTGGGTTTGGCGGTGAATTGTCAGGCTGGTGATGTGTTGATCAAGATGAATCGCATTGATCATGTGGTTATGCGTAAACGCGATGATCAGAATGGGTTTGGTCAGCAAGGGCAAGGCAATTACGAGGCTTAATCATGGGTGATTATTTTGCTGAAGTGGTATTGTTTGATGATGGTTCTTTTGAATTAAAAGAGTTGTTAGATTTAGATGAGTATCAAACCGTCAGCTTTCAGATTGTTGAAGTCCCTGTTCCTTATGGTTGTCTGGATGTTGATTCAATAATTGGTGCTGAATTAGAGAAGCGAGGGTTGATTTGATGAATTTGTTTATTGTTGAATCGCCTGGAAAAGTGAAAAAAATTCAGTCCTATTTAGGTTCAGGGTGGACGGTTGCCGCGTCACTTGGCCATATTCGTGATTTGCCCGGTGATGCGATGGGGATTGAGTATGAAAGCTGGAAGCTTAAATATGTTTTGACCGATAAGGGTAAGAAGACTTATTCCAATCTGAAGAAGTTGGCGGCTAATGCGGATAAGGTGTATTTGGCAACGGATTTGGATCGTGAAGGTGAGGCAATTGCTTGGCACCTTGCAACCATGTTAAAGATTCCTGTTCGAGAAGCCTTGCGAGTTAAGTTTAATGCGATTACTAAAGAGGCGATTACTAAAGCGGTCTCTAATCCGGGTTCGATTGATTTGGACTTGGTTCGTGCGCAGGAGTCTCGACGAGCGTTAGATCGATTGGTCGGGTATATGGTGTCGCCAGTTTTGTCGCGCCGTATGCAAAAAAGGTTATCTGCCGGTCGGGTTCAGTCAGTGATGTTGCGGTTGATTGTCGATCGTTGGCGTGACAACCAGGCTTTTGAGCCAGAATCATACTATGGCGCAGAATTGGATTTGGGTGATTTTAAAGTTGAGTGGAATTATGGCTCAGTGTTGAAGGATGGCGCAAAATACAATTTTGATCGGGAGTTGGCGCAGCAAGCAGCTGGTGTTGATCGGGTTGAGGTGGTTCAGGTTGAGCGCAAGAATCGCACTCGAAATCCATCTGCTCCGTTTACAACGTCGGCTATGCAGATGGCGGCTACCAAAATTGGTATTCCGATGGCTGAGGCAATGAAAGCAGCTCAAGAGCTGTATGAAGCGGCTTACATAACTTATCACCGAACGGATTCTGTTGAGTTGGCACCAGAGTCGATCGATATGCTGAGGCAGTTTGCGTTGTCGAAATGTTATCCGCTTCCGGATAAACCTAATGCTTTTAAGTCCAAAGTGGCAAATGCGCAAGAGGCGCATGAGGCGATTCGTCCAACCGACTTTACGGTTGAATCAGTTTCCGGGGTTTCTGATTCTGCATCAAAACTTTATGAGTTGATTTATAAGCAAGCACTTGCTTCTCAGTTGGCACCGGCCAAGCTAAATGATACCAAGGTGACTTTGGTGTCGATGTGTCGTAAGTTTGAGTACACTGCGTCAGGTTCGGTGGTCGTTGATCCTGGGTTTATGGTTGTAACCGGCAAGTCTGATGATCGCATTTTGCCGGTTATTGATGATGAACAGGATGTGTTTTTTGATGTTGTTGAAAGCCGTGTATTGGATAAGCAAACCAAGGCACCGGCGCTTTACACTGAGGCATCGATTCTGGGTGAGTTGGAGAAGCTGGGGATTGGTCGCCCTGCTACCTGGGCTTCGATAATGACGAATATCCGGACAAGGGGTTATATCGGGGTTACTAAGTCAAAGTCTTTAGCTCCCACACAAGTTGGCCTTGAGTTGCGTGATTCATTGTCTGGTTTTGGGTTTATGGAGTATGAATTTACTGCGGAATCTGAAGATCAAATGGATCTGGTTTCAAATGGTGAGCTGAGTTACAAGGCGTGTATCGATCGAGTGTTTAGACAAGTCTTTGCCGATGTGCGCGATAAATTGGAATTTGAAGGCGGGGCTGAAGATTTCTTTTTACCGCCCGATCAGCGTGATTATAAGCCGAGTGATAAGCAGATTGCAGCGGTTAATAAGATGGCTAATGCCTTGGGGTTATCGGTCGATCAGGTTGATCTATCGAGCGGCAGGGCTGTGTCTGAATTTCTATCGGCAAATGCGGATGCTTATAAAGCGTCCTTTCCCCCGACGGATAATCAGCTGAAGTATGCGGAGTTGTTGGCGACTGAATTGAATATTGAGATTGCGCCAGAAATTCGCAAGAGCATGGTGAAATTGTCGGCGTTTATTGATAAATACCGTCCTGAAGTTTTAAAGTTGCGCCAGCCCTCGGATAAACAGAAGGAGTTGGCGATTAAGCTTGCTGAGCAGAATGGTGTTCAGCTTCCACCGGATTGCTTGCAAAGTATGTCTGTTTGCAGTGATTTTATTGGCAAGTACATGAAAAAAGGTGGAAAAAGTAAGCGTAAAACGGTTTCAAAGAAACGTAAAACCGCTTAAAATATAACTGTTTTTTTCGTTCTTTTTGAGCGATCCCTTGCTTACTTAGGTAAGCACCCTTAGCAGCCCATCGATCCATTTGCTGCAATCGACGCTCCGATGTCGATGGATCTTTTTAAAAGTCAGTGCCCCTTGGGATATATTTCTATCCCTTGGGGTCGAGATATATCCCTTTTTTATTTTTTTATATCTTAGGAGATATTCTTATGACTACTACAGCTAATAACAACCAAGCTAATTTCTTCAATCTTCACCTAACTGGTCTTGCTTACGTTAATCGTATGCGTGAAGTAAAGCCAAAAAAAGGTAATCCTTTCACGTCTGTTACCTTGGCTTTTTTGCGAGGATCTTCTGATGATGTGGAATATACTTATGTTGATTGTATTGTTCGCGGAAGTGATGCGTTAAGCTTGCTTCAGCAATGGCAAGAATCAATTTCTGATCAGCAAAAAGTTTTGGTTACTGCTAAAGTTGGGGATATTTTCCCAGAAGCTTTTGAGCATAACAATAAAACGTATGCTTCTATCAAAGGTCGTCTTTTGACCATTGATATGATGAAAGTCAATGGTGATCTCGTTTTTGAAGCTGAGAAGCTTTCTAAAACAGACTATTTCAAAAAACAAAACCCAACTGTTACTCTTGATCCACAAGATCCTGAGTTGAAAACACGCGAAGCCTGGCTTGCGAATGTGGGTTATGAGCAGATTTCAGATTTTGAATGGAAGCTTTGATCTTTGTGGCGGTAATTCTTACCGCCGCTTTTCTCTATTTTTCTTTGATTTGAAGGGGATATTTCAATATTTTTCTGTATTGAAATGTGTCTTTATCTGTTTTTTTATCGTTCGCTTTATGTTTTTTCCTGTTTTGATGTGGGGTTAGTTCGTGTAAAATTTGCATCAAACAACGATTTCCCTGTGCTGGTTCAGTCTAACCAGAACCTTTGCTTACTTCAGTAAGTACCCTTAATCTGCGCTGCGGATCACTTTGCAGATAACCGGCTTGCCGGTCGATCCTTAAACCATACCAAATGTTTTCTCTTGGTTTTTCAGAAGGTCGGAATCCTTCTCTGTCGCCAGCTTGCCCTTTCACCAAGCTGGCATCCCATAACATCATTTCATACTTTTTTCCGGTGCTGGTCGATGCTTATGAGCCTGTTTATCGGGTTTATCGGCATCTATCAGCACCGGTTTGCGCGTCGCCGGTTGCAGACAGCGCCCCTTAGTGCTGTGAAGTGCCATGTTGTCTATTCGATAGTGAGCTAGAAATTTTGGGATTAGGCTTATTACTGTATGAGCTGCTTTTTTCGTGACGTTTTTCGTTATGAAAAAAGCAGCTTGCTTTCACTCATCTTGTTTCAAACCATTCTTTATGACGGTTCCATGAGCCGGTATAGAGAATTGTTTGATCGTTTGATCAGCAACCCTTGCTTACTTCGGTAAGCGCCCTTAGTGGCCGCCACGGATCGTTTGGCCACAACTGCATTTGCAGTGATCCAATTTTAACCTTCGGGGTACACCAATGCCCCGGCTGAGTTAACTAAGTTGTAACAGTTTTTATTTTTCCCTGCGGGATATTCCTCCCGCAGGGTTAGGAATATCCCTTTTTTGTTTTAAGGAGATGTTCCATGTCTTTTACTGATTTTTTTACAAATTCTAACCTTTTTTGTTCTTTCTTGCCTAAAGGCCAGGCTTCTTTTTTACTGGAAGTGATTGGTCGTGATGAAGGTCAATTTTTCAAAGATAAGGTGCGTGAATTGAATGATATTGTTGATTCTATGCCTGGGATTTATGGTCAAGATGGCTTAGGTGATCAAGCGATCATTTACCTTCATTATTTTGGAGGTGGGTGTGACTGGTATATTACTGAAAAGGATGTTGAAAACCCTGGCGAAGAACAATTAACTATTGCTAAGGATCAATGTCAGGCATTCGGTTTTTCTAACCTTGGTGATCCGCAAAATTCTGAATTTGGGTATATTCCGATTTCGGAGTTGCGTGAGCATCCGATTATTGAGTTGGATTTTCACTGGGAGCCTAAAACGGTTGCTGAGGTGAAAAAATCCATTGGCGCAAGATTAATTTCTGCTTAGGTGAGTGGTTTATGACCGGCTTATTTTTTGAATTGATTATTAGTTGGGTTGTTCGCAGTGCGGCTACGCTAGGTTTAATCGGTGTTTTTTCTTTGGTTTGGATCGCTATTTTCGATTTATAACCATTTTATCTTTATTACCCACGAGGGATTTTTCTATCCCTTGTGGGTGGAAATATCCCTAATTTTTTATTAGGAGATATTTATGTTTGTTCAAGCTGTTGATCGCGGTTTTGTCGTGATGTTTGAGTTGTTTGGTTATCTTGTTGAAGCCGTATTTAATGGTGATCTTGTTGAAGTTAGTTATCAGCAAGAATCCAGCGTTATTCCTCTTCAGCGAGAAATAAGGCTTAACGATGGTGTTTCGCTTCAAGCCTGGCTTGAAGCAGAGGCATTAGAAATTGTTGGCTACGATCCGCAGGGGTGGGTTGTGACGCATGGCTAATTTTCGACCAGCGCATAAAGCGCTGGTTGTTTTATCAAACCATTCTGTATGACGGTTCCAGGAGCCGGTATAGAGAATTGTTTGATCGTTTGATCAGCAACCCTTGCTTACTTCGGTAAGTGCCCTTAGTGGCCGCCACGGATCGTTTGGCCACAACTGCATTTGCAGTGATCTATTTTTAACCTTCGGGGTACACCAATGCCCCGAAGGGCAGCGGTGTATCTCTTATTTGGAGATTTATCTATGATTTCGTCTATTGATGATTCAATTACCCTTAACCAATCGCAACGTCTTTTTGTTATTTCAGCCGGTGGCGGTTATTCATGCTTGGGCTTTGATGTGCTTTTTAAGAAATTAAAAGCTATGTCGAGTTTACTCAATTTGGAACTCCCTAAAGAGTCCGAAATTGGAAAACTGTGCCAGTATGCTCAATATGAAAACGCCCTGGACGTTCTTCGTGCGAAAGGTGGCTTTAAGCAAACTTGGTATGATCCAGACACCAAGACTAAAGTTAAAAAGGCCTTGGAAAAGTGCCGTAAAGATGAGCGCGTTATTCGTGTGTTTTATGGTGACACTGATTCAGGTCGAGCATGGCTTGAAGAGTTTGATGTTATTGGTCGAGTTGGTCGTTCAACCGGTTTGATGAAGATACCATTGCTTGTGCCAGATGGTGAATATGGCGGTGGCTCTTTGCTTGATTCTCAGGTCGTTCGTATTGTTGATGTGGCTACTGGTGAAGTGGCTTATTCACATCCGAACTTTAGCTTGCCAAAATTCAAAATTGTTGAATATCTTGGTGGTGAAATGAGTGTCGGTGTTGAAGCGGATGGCAAGCTTCACGCGCAGTTTGAATCGTTGCCAAAGGCAGCTGCTTGGATTGCGTTTATGTCTGGTGAGTGTCTTTGTCAATCTAAGGTGGAGGGTTGAGTTATGGTTCGCATAATGACAGATCTTTCATCGAGAACGATAAATACTCGTATTAACAAATTCCAAATTGATGGAATTCGGTGGGGTGGTAGCAAGCGGGGTTCTTCCGATTATATTTTTGACTGTCGAGGTCAAAATTTGGAACTCTTGATTGCATCAAAAATTCTATCCCAGCGTGAGGCGGAAGCTATTTTTGATTCGGGGGATACATATTTTCTTTTGAGAATGCGATCCTTTAAATAAAAAGTAAGTGGCGACCGGTTTACCGGTTGCCCTTCTTTCTTATCAAACCATTCTGTATGACGGTTCCATGAGCCGGTATAGAGAATTGTTTGATCGTTTGATCAGCAACCCTTGCTAAGTTCGCTTAGCGCCCTTAGTGGCCGCCACGGATCGTTTGGCCACAACTGCGTTTTGCAGTGATCCATTTTTAACCTTCGGGGTACACCAATGCCCCGGAGGGCAGCGGTGTATCTCTTGTATTCGGAGATACAATTATGGCTTTTAAAAAGGTAAAAGATAAAGACGCTCAATTCAAAAAAGTAACTCAACAAATCGTTGAATCTTTGGAGAAAGGGCTTGTTGATGGAAGTTTTTCGGTTCCTTGGGATCGAATGCGTTCTATTGCGACCAATGCAAAAACCGGTCAGCGATTGATTGGAATTTCGCAATTATTGTGTTCAATGAGCATGGCAGAGCAAGGTTTTGAAGCAAACCGTTGGTTGACCTTCAAGCAAGCTACTGAGCTTGGTGGAAAAGTAATCAAAGGATCAAAGTCAACTTTGGTTTTTTGGCTTAGACCGTTTCTTAAAGATTCCAAAGGCAAGCTGTTTTCACCTGACAGAGAACGAATTCAGCAAGCAATGGAGGACGGTGAAGATGTTATTTGGTCGTATCGTTATGCGCCCTACTTTAACGTCGAGCAAATCGAGGGGCTTGAAGAACATTATTACGATCCAAAGGGTAGTGTTGTTGAGCCGTTAGGTGTTGGTGAAGAGTTTTCGCCTATTGAAGTGGCAGAGCAGTATTTATCCGCTCTATCTCTTCATGCCAAAGATCCGGTGGAATTGTCTCATGGTGGTGTCCGTGCTTTTTATTCACCGCTTAGCGATTCCATTACTTTGCCCAAAAAGGAAAAGTTTCATTCTGAGCTGGCTTATTACCAGACTCGTTTGCATGAAACGATTCACTGGACGGGTGCGGCTTCTCGTTGCAACCGGGATGGTATTGTGAAGTTCGATGCTTTCGGTTCAACGCAATATGCTTTTGAAGAGCTTGTTGCGCAGCTAGGTGCAGCAATGGCTTCTGCGGAGCTTGGATTAGAGAGCGGTGGAGTTGACGATATGCACGTCAAATACATCAAATCATGGGTGAAAGTTCTAAAAGACGATTATAAGGCGATTTTCAAAGCTTCTCAGGAGGCAATGAAGTCTGTTCGCTTATTAAATCGCATGGTCGTTGAAGCACAGTCTCAGTCAATCGATAAAGTCGCTGATGATTTGGCTGAACAAGCAAGTCTTTAGCAAGATATGTTTGGTTGATTATGGTTTTGAGCGAGTAGGGGCGTTCAACCGGTCTGGCGATCGCCAGAAAAGGAAAACGGCACCTTTCGATGCCGTCTATTTTGGAGGTAAGTATGAAAATGCCCCTTACTGCAATTTTCATCTTCCTTGCTTTTTTATTGTATTCGCCTGCTGCTTTCTAAGCAAGCGAGATAATTGAGTAAGTGGCGACCGGTTCACCGGTTGCCCTCCTTTTCAAACCATTCTGTATGACGGTTCCGGGAGCCGGTATAGAGAATTGTTTGATCGTTAGATCAGCAACCCTTGCTTACTTCGGTAAGCGCCCTTAGTGGCCGCCACGGATCGTTTGGCCACAACTGCATTTTGCAGTGATTCAATTTTAACCTTCGGGGTACACCAATGCCCTGAAGGGCAGCGGTGTATCTCTTATTTGGAGATATGTTATGTCTAGTCGTTATGTGACAAGTTTCAGTCATTGTGTATCGGGTATGGAATACCCTTTGCCAGATGGTTTTAAAGATGATTCTTATGGCAATGATACGTGTGCATCTGCCGTTAATGAATTGCTGAAAGTTAAGCTTTTTGTTGATCACAAAAATCCGGATGATAGAGAGGATCCAGAGAAAGAGCGATTTTCCGTTTTTTCAACTGATGAAGAAGGCGTGACCGTTCATTTCTTATTTGAATCTGAGTCTTATTCTGAAGTCTGTGAGTTTATCGGAGGGCTTGATCATGCAGTTTGATTCTTTAGCTGATTTTCGTTTTAAGGTTCGTGAAGCTTTAAGTGTCGAGAAAGATTTGTACCGGGATGATGGTTTTTACTTTAATCGATCTTTGCACGGTATTCGTGGGTTAATTACGAATGATGCGTTATCAAAATATGCCTTTCCTGAATTTAATCAGTTGGTCGCACTTCCTTTTAGAAGTGTGTCTGAAGGTAATGCTTCTTTTAGTTATCAGTTCATCAAAGTATATGATTTGGATAGTGAAGGCAGTCTCAAAGAGATTGCAGAAATTCGTTATGTAGGTCATGAGTCAATTACTCGTTTTTTGATTCGATGTATTCAGGCTTTGAATCGTTATTTTGGCGTTACTTTTGAAGGTGTGTTTAAGGATAGTGGTCTTTATAGTTTTCGTGCTTGTGCTGATGAGGATGGTTATATCTATGAAGTTCCTACTGAAAATGCACAGTTTTGGGGGTTGTACGCTAAGGATGATCGAAATTTGACCATGTGGATTCAAGACTTTGAAACGCAGCGTGAAGTTTTAAACACTTGGGCGAAGCTAACAATGCTGAAGTCTTGGGATCAGGATTTGTAATTTTCACTTTCTACAAAGCGGTCAATGACCGCTTTTTTTGTGTCTGTAAACCAAGTGCAGGATTTTTGCACTTGGTTTTGAGTAGTCTTTTTTTTGTTTTTGCGATGATGTAAGCGTGTAAAAAAGCAGGGATAGAGGAAATCATGAAAAAAGTGCTACTTGCCGCCGCGATTGCTACGGCTTCGCAGTCTGTTTTTGCTGCGGATTCGCAAATTGGACGATATACAACTGAATCAGCAAAACCTACGTATGCGCAACAAAACCTTCTTGGTACTGAGGTTGAAGTCAAATTTCCCAAAGAAGTTTATACCGTTCACGAAGCCATTGAGTATTTATTAAAGCCTTCAGGTTATCGTTTGGCGGTCGGTGATGTGGATCCAAATATTGAAATTCTTTATAAGCAAGTGTTGCCGGACGTTCATCGGCACATCGGTACTGTGAGTCTAGCGGATGCGCTAAAGGTCTTAGCAGGGGATGTGTGGAAATTGTCAATCAACCCTGTTCTGAGAACAGTGACCTATAAGCTTGATGAGGCAGCAAGAGCACAGTATGTCGGTTTTGATGAGCAGATCAGCAAGGCAGTCAAGCAATCAAGTGAAAATGAATTATGGGTTGTTCAGAGTGGCAGCACACTTCGACAGGTTTTGTTTGATTGGGTTGCACAGTCGGATGAGTGGCGTGCGTTTGAGTATGTTGTTGATTCGGTAAATGGTGTAAATGTTGACATCTATTTGTCGGATGTTCAGCCGGTGCAAGGCAGTTTGATTGAGGCGATGGAAAAATTAATGACTCAAATTCGCGCTCAGGAGGGTATTGCCAAAATGAAAGCACAATTTGGTATGACTGATCGAACTTTATCTGTTCAGGGTCAATTGGGCTATCAGCGTGGCGAGCAACCTGGTATGAATTTTAAGGGTTATGAGCTTCCAGTTGAAGTGGTAGATCGCGTATATCGAGAGACGAAAGTGACGCTTAAATCAGTGGAGTAATCAAGTGCGTAAATATGTTGCTGCTATGTTGATTTCCTTGGTGCCTTTTCATGCTGCGAAATCTGAAGACTTCAATATGCTTAATGTAATCCAGTCTGCACTTAACCTTGAGTGCATGGATTACTGTTTTACTGGCACCTGCTTCCATTTGAAGTGTAGCTTGTTTAGTGGCTGTAAGACTTGGGTTTCACCTAAAGTTAAGCACAACCTGCCCGATTTGCTTGTTACGGTTTATGACGAACTCGATGAGCAGCCTTTTACTGAATACCGTGCAATTCAAAGTAATTTGTTAAGTATGCTTGATGACGGTGAGGGGGCTAATTTGATGCAGGGTAATAAGCTTGAAAGCAGTCAAATACGCTTCAAAAACACGTCGGTTATCGGCCATCCGTTTCTGGTATTTGCAACGAATTTTCAAAAAACAGGAAGTTTAGAAATTCCAAAAACAGATGGGACTTATATAAATGTTCCTGGCGGCTGGTCATTTGAAGATGAAACTGGTGATGGTGATCACAGGTGGAGTTATACACCACCTTCACAAGAGGGTGGTGGTCTTTTTGTTGATTCAGAGGTTGGTCAAGCTTTTGGTGCCGCTTTAGGTAACGAATACTTCAAAGGCTTTTGCCCGTCGAATGTAACGCCGCTCAAACCTCATTACGATTCATTTGTAGATCAATTGGAGTGGCGATACGGTTTTATTGAGCGTTTCCAGGCCATTGCGAAAGGGTATCACTGGTTTGGAAAACGCGAAATTGGCACCCGTACATCCACCAATATTATTGGAACGAATACATGGGGTCAGGTTTGGCCAAGAATAGGGTTTGTCGTACAGCAAGAGGATGCTAAGGCCGCAGCCATTATTGCTCAAAGAGCAATTGATATTGCAACGCGTAGTGATGGTTGGCGTATTCACAGTAAAGCGCCAACTCCGGCCTCGAATGAAAAAACAGATAAGTGGCAAATGATTAGTCCAAAAGAAGATAGCGTGTGTAAACCTTTTGGTAGTACCAATGCGAATTGGTCTGATGGTCGAAATGATGATGGCGAAGAGCAGTATGGTTGGAATTATTGGCGTCCGTATAGTTGCTGTTTAGGTGGTGGTAATGTTATTGCAAAAGCCAGTATTCCACCAATATGTTTAAAAGATTTGTTCTAGGTTTATTGTTTTGGTGAATATGTATGTCGAGTGAAAGAAAAGAAGAAGTGTTAGAAGATGAAAAAGCAGTTTCAGATGAGGTTAGTTCTGAGAATGTTGGGATGGCGGATGAACTTAGAGAGCGTATTCAAGGGTCACTTGATGAACCTGATAAGCCTTCTTCTGAGCGTGAATTGCCGCCTTTGATAAATGATGATGCTGTTTCTGATAAGCCTGAAAAAAAACCAGGTTTGTTTGTTCGTTTGTTTAAAGCTGCGGTTAAAACAACGGTTGCATTAGTTTTTGTAGGCGGTGCTTTTGTTGGGTATTTAATCTATGAGGAAAATCAATCAACCGATGGGGATGAACCTAAGCCGATTTCTGAGTTGATTGAACAATCTGAGAAAGAGCCGCCGGAACTTGGAATGCCGGAGCACAAGCCATTACAGCTAGCGGAACTAACCAATAACGGTGAAAAGATTCGTGAAGAAATTGCAAATGGTGCTACAGCAGAGATTGAGGGTGAACGTGTATTAGAAGGCGTTGAGCAAAAAACCGTCACCATTGGAGGGTATGAAGTCAAGTTGCCGGAATTTTCACTTGATAACTTTATTGCTGATTTGGATGGGGTTAAAAAGCGTGTCGAAGGTTACACGGGTCAGATTTCCGAAATTTATTCCAAGATTGATGATTTAACTAAAAGCCTAGAGAATCAATTCATCGAAGATCAAAAGCAAGAGCAAGAGATTGCTGAGCTTAAGGCGCAAATCGCGGCGTTAACAAAGGATGTTGATAAGTTAGAGCGTAATGATCGTCGTCAAGCAGCCGTTCGCGCAGCGGCAGTTAAAAAAGCAGAGATTCCACGAGTAAAAGGCTTTTTTGTCTGGCAATACAAAGCAGGCGTTGAAATTGATTATAAGGGGTCAACCGATCGTTATTATGAAGGCGATATGCTAGGTGATATGCGTGTTGTAAAAGTTGATCTTGTGAAAGAAAAAGTCGTTGTGCGTAAAGATGGTAAGGAGGTCATGCTTTGATTAAGTTTATTCTTCCAGTCGGGCTTGTAGCGTTTTCTAGTTTGGCTTGTGCCCAGGTTGCAAATACTTCGGTCGATCGTTCATTAGCGTCTGAGACAGAGCAAGGCACACAATTACCCGACGAATTGAACATTGAGCAGTACGAGCAAAAATTTTGGGCGCTAAGTGATGAGGATTGGGCGTTGTATCAAAAGGTAAAGCCAATTGCTCAGCAGTTGTCAAAAACCGAAGCAAGTCCTCCGGAAGTGCTTGGTATTTTTGCGCGCACTCCGCAGGAGCGAGAGCGTTACGCTAAGTTGTTCGCTAAGCGTTATGTGCAGTATGTTGATAGTTCGGTTGAATCGATGCGTCTGGTTCGACAAGAATTGCGCAAGCTGCATGAGGGGCGATCGATGTTTGATTATGCAAAGCTTAATGATCTTCGGGGTGACAAAATTGGCGTACATGATCGTGTGCAATTTTTTACGAAAGTCGATTGTGATGAATGTCATGCGCGTTTAGCGCAATTGATCAATCAGGTGCGGTACTACAAAGTTAAGCTGGATATTTTTGTGATTGATGATTCGACGGATGAGCAGTTGCAAAAGTATGCCAGGGCTTACATTCCGGAAGAGCTGGCAAAAGATGGCTATATCACTTTGAACCGTGATACTCAGTTTGCTAAGAAGCACGGTATTAAGGCACCGGCTACGTTCATTAGTATGGATGGTGGTGATCTCCAAGTGCACACCATGAAGTAACATGAAAGCCGTAGCCTTTGTTTTTTTCACTTTGTTCCCATTAATTAGCCAAGCCAATTTTTTTGTTGAGGTGGCTGAGCGGAATAATCTGCATCCTTTGGTTTTGTATGGTATTGCTCAGCAAGAATCAACAAAGCCAGGTTACGGCAAACCGTGGCCTTGGACGGTGAATTTTAACGGTCAAGGTATGTGGTTTGAAAGCAAGATTGAAGCGATGGAAGCGGTCGATCAGGCTTTTAAGCGCGGAATGCGAAACATCGATATTGGTGTGATGCAGATCAATATGAAGTATCACGGCCATCGGTTTAAAACATTGAATGAGGCGTTTGATCCAGCAACTAATATTCAAGTTGCAGCGGATATTCTTAAACAGTTTTCAGAGGATGATATTCGTTTGCAGATTGCAAAATATCATTGCCCTGGCTCTTCTTGCCGAAAGCGAGCGTTAGCTTATGCGAATAAAGTTTTTAGTCGTCTTAATCCTTAGCTTGGCTTTGCCTGCGCAAGCGAATGAGTTGGCGAAGATGGTTGAATCTATGTTGCCTTTTAACACTTCGGCAACGCCTGGTGTGTTTTCTGATTATCAAGTTGATTTTGGTGAGTCGGTGCCGATCGATAAGTCGCATAGTCGATGTGTAATTGGTTATGACAAGGTATCTTTTTCGTGGCTAGAGCAGCGTAAAGATGCGCTTTTGCAGTATCGTGCAGTATGTTATTTGGCAAATGTACAGTCGTTAGCTGAGATCGATGCGTTGCGTAATGCGGCTTATCCTGTTCAGGTAGAACCGGTGAATGCGCAAGCGCTTGTATCGATTTATCGCATTAAGCATTACCCCGCATTAATTAACTCCAATTGGGTTTATCAATAATGTTCTTCAGACCAAAATATCCAATCGAGGCATTGTTACGTCCTCCTGTCGAGTTTCAAAGCGCTTTAGCGGCTTTTTCTATTGCGATTATCATGGCGTCGATGCCGGGCATGATTATGATGTCCGAGCAAATGGCTTATGTTGGTGCCGGTATTCTTGTTTTTGCAGGGTTGGTTCGCTTTAATCAGGGTTGGCAGATTTATCGTTATCAAAAAATGTTAGTTCGTTTGCCATATTACGGTATGCGCCCAAGAAAAGTACCGGTGTCTAATCGCACCTTGTTTTTGGGATTGGGGTTTCGGTGGTCACAAAAACATACGCAGCGTTTATTCGATGCCTTGGAGCCGGAAAATGAAAAGTACATTACGCCATCGAGATCTTATCGCTGGGCGCGCGAGCTTGAGAAAAAGCTAGATCGCCTTAAAGTAGCGAGTTTTTTGATTGCCGTGTTGTCGTCTAATAGTCGATTAAATCCTTTTAGACCGCTGCCGCCGGTCGGTGGCAATCCAGCTATTCATGCGGTCGGAATGTTGGAGGGTGAACATCCAGTTGATATGCCGCTAGGTGAGCGGGTTGGTCATACAATCGTGCTGGGTACAACTCGCGTCGGTAAAACGCGCTTAGCTGAGATTTTGATTACTCAAGATATTCGTCGTGGTGATGTGGTTGCGGTTTTTGATCCAAAAGGTGATGCGGATCTAATGATGCGCTGCCAGATCGAAGCACAGCGTGCCGGTCGCCCATTCTATATGTTTCACTTAGGATTTCCGGAAATCTCAGCGCGTTATAACGGCATAGGCAATTTTTCAAAGCCGACTGAGCCTGCCGGTCGTATTTCAGATGCTTTGCCGAGTGAGGGGAATAGTTCGGCGTTTAAAGAGTTTGCCTGGCGATTTGCCAATATTATCGTGCAGGCGGATGTGGCGCTTGGCAACCGACCAAGCTACCATTCCGTGAGAAAATACGTCAATAACATTGAGCCGTTGTTAATGCAGTACGGCAAAATGATTTTGAATAAAACGGCTCCGGAAGGCTGGGAAAAAGTGTACCTTCAGATTTTAGATAACTTGGATCCTAAGACCTTACCGTTTAGCCTAAAAGATCGAAATCTTGAAGCGGTTGCATTGCTTAAATATTGCGAAAATACTGGTTTTTATGACGCTGTTCTGGATGGTTTATTGGGCGCATTTAAATATGACCGATCTTACTTCGACAAGATCGTTTCATCGCTGGCACCATTGCTTGAAAAGTTAACGACCGGTCGTGCAGCGGAATTGATTGCACCGGATTACGGTGATGTCACTGATAGTCGTCCGATCTTTGATTGGTTGAGTGCGATTCGTCAAAAGGCGGTTGTCTATGTTGGTTTGGATGCGCTTTCTGATAGTACGGTTGCGAGTGCAGTAGGCGCGTCTATGTTTGCAGATTTAACCTCAGTTTCGGGTTATTTGTACAAAAACGGTATAGCACATGGATTGCCGGAAATGCAGACTGGTGGACGCAAGATCTCCATTCATGCCGATGAATTCAATGAGCTGGTAGGTGATCAGTTTATCCCAATGATCAATAAGGCCGGCGGCTCCGGTTATCAGGTCACAGCATACACGCAAACCGAAAGTGATATTGAAGCTCGAATTGGTAGTAAATCTAAAGCGAATCAGATCAAAGGTAACTTCAATAATTTGATTATGCTGCGGGTTAAAGAGCCGACCACGGCTGAGATTTTGACTAATCAACTTCCGAAGGTTCGAGTGAATGAGATTATGGCTGTGACTGGTGCCAATGACTCAAGTGATGTTGATAGCGGTATCGATTTTACTTCTAAAAACGAAGATCGTACTTCTAAGCGAGAAGTCGATATGATCGATGTATCGACCATTATGTCACTGCCTAAAGGTCAAGCATTTGCATTGATTGAAGGTGGCCAGCTTTTCAAGATACGGATGCCGATGCCTGAGAAAGAAGATGATCCAAACATTAAGACAGAATTTAAAGACATTTATGCCGATATGGTTGCGAAGTACACGACTGGCGAAGGTTTGATGAGTCGAAATAACGACTGGCTATCTGTAGCGAGGGCGGCTTAGATGGCTGAAAAATCCAAACCGAGTTTACCGATTGCTTTTATTGGTTTTGTAGCGCTTGTCATTACCGCTTTTTTCTTGTCGTTGTTGTTTTCGGTGGTTATTGAATGGCTTGGAATCTTTTTTGAATGGTGGGATCAACCAGGGGCACAACACGCTAAATCGATTTTGGCAAAAGAGATCAGTTGGTTGAATAGTGACTTCAAGAATTATGTTATTCAGCCGTCGGATATGGCGGGTTTGATGTTAAGTGAGTTTGATCGTGTGGTTGTTCAATCATCTGCTATGGCAAAAACGGTAGATTTTGTTGGGGCTGAAAGCCCACTTGTTCAGTATATCGCTGCGATGTTGATGGTGATACAGACTGGATTGTTGCGTTTGACAGTTATTTTGATGTCATTGCCAGCGTTATTGCTTTTTGTCGTCTATGCCTTGATTGACGGTTTGGGTGAGCGTGATGTTCGCACTTGGTCGGGCGGTCGAGAGACTTCTTTTGTTTATCATCATGCCAAGTCTTACATTGTGCCGTTTATGTTGTTGCCGGTCGCACTGTATTTGTCATTACCGATCTCTATTCATCCAAGTTTATTTATGATTTTATTTGCCTTGCCCGCGAGTTTTACGATTTGGGTTTCGGCCAAATACTTTAAGAAGTATCTTTAATCACTTAACAAAAAAGCCAGGTACTTTGCCTGGCTTGTATCTTCTGATTTTTTCCCAAAAAGGCCTGAGCCTATTTGTCAGGTAGAATATCTTGTAAAGTATTTTGTTTCAAGTATTTATTTTCTGTTTTTCGGGTCTGGGCAGCGCCCAGATAGGCGCAGCCGTGGCATTGCATATTATTGGGTTTATGCCGGTCTTTAATCGCGTTCAGTGCTTTTCGACCCCATGCTAGATTTAATTCGCGCCCTTGGTAGACCTTTTTCGATCCTTGTGATCGAAAGCGCGCATAGATTAGGTTTATCGATGATGCACGACTCAATTGTGTGGATAAATTTTTTTGGGGTTTGTTTGTTTCTAAATCTTTGTTTTGTATTGCTTTTTTCTTTTTAAAAACCAAGTGCAGAATTTATGCACTTGGTTTTAAGTCGTTTTGCTTGCGTTTTTGACAAACTAAGCCTGTGTTTAATCACACTAAACTAAGGTTAAAAAATGCAGTTACTTTTCAAACAGCTTTTTCTTGCTTCTGGCTTGAGTGTTATCAGTTTTGCAGTGGTCGCTAATGGTGGTGAGGGTGAGGTTTTGTTGGATGGTGGTTTGTCGGAATCGGTAAGCCAGTTATCAGCGCCTAATCGCCACACAGAGTTAACGGTATTACCGCAAAACTATGAGACTCAATCTATTGACGATGCAGAGCGTAAAGCGCTTATGGATCTTCTTTCTCATTTACAGCAAACGGATGCGTTGATTCAACGTGCGCAGCAATATCAGCGCCCGGATCAACGTATTAAGTTTCGCTACGATTGGTTGAGAGCAGATCTTTACAAAATTAAGCGTTCTATGCTCGATCACTTAAACAACCCGGAAAATCAACCGCGTTATTTTGAACCGCTTAATGATGATTATCGACGTTAAGCGGATTGGGGTAGTTCAATGAACTTTTCGGTTTTTGAGGGGCTTGCTGGTTCGCAGTATTTGTTTTCCCTCGCTTTTGGATCGCTCTTTGCAGCTATTTTGATTTGGCGTTTTTCATCAAACGTCATTAATCAATATAAGCGGTTACAAGATGGCGATTCCGATAGCCCGGATCCGCTGAGTGATTTTAGTTGGAATTTACTTTGGGTTTTTACGTTCCTCGCGTTCTGCGGTGGGTTTTTGTATTTAACTTATTAATTAACTATTTTTAAAAGGAAACTTTTTATGAGTATTAAAAAAAATCTTTCTTCTGCTTTCGCAGGTTCAGCTTTAGCGGCAGCGGCATTTATGGTGCCTGATATGGCAATGGCAGCATTGCCAGCTGCGGCTAACATCGATCTGGGCGGTTTGGTTGACAAAGATGCTGATGCTACAAAATTGCTACAAACCGTTTTTGGGTATTTGATCATTATCGCTGGTGTATTGATGGTGACAGCAGCAGCCTTCTTTTGGGGGAAAGCTGCGGTTTCTGGTATGCAGCAGCTGAGTGATGAAAATAACACGAAATACTCTATGGGAACCTGGGTTCAGCATAACATCATTGGTTTGTTGACAGTCGGTATCACAGGTGTCATGGCTTTCTACATGTATGGATTTGGTAGCGGATTAGTCGGTACTACTACATAAATAGGAAAAGTTCGTGAATCCCAAAGATGAAGATTTATTAGTGTCATTTTTGGATGTGGAGCCAGTCATGGTGGGTGGCTCCACTTTGCCGGAACTGATTATTATTTTAAAAGCATCCGTCTTAGTTAATGCGGTCGCTGGACTAATTCTGGCTCTAGTAATTCCTTTTGCAAAACCTTTGGTTTTTGGGTTTTTCCTCGTTTTCGGCACGTTTATAACGGTTGTTGTCGTTGTGAAGTGGTTGAAAGGTCATAAGCGCGGAAAGCCGTCAGAGTATTTTTTGCAATGGGCTTCCAGAAAAATGGCGATTTTTAACTTAATGAAACCTTCTTTTATTGACCGTAAGGGTCATTGGTACTAATCAAAAGGTGTTTATTGATGGCTAACCCTTACGTCAATCAAACTCTAAATGACCGGTCACATATCTTAACGCTGCGCGTTGTGGTCGGTTTTTTATTGTTTCTTATTATGCTTGGTATGGCTGTAATTTTTTCGCTTATTCAAGAGCCGGAAAAGCAACGCATTTCCATACCACCCCAATTAAATTATGGTGCTGAAGTAACGACCGGTGAAATACAGTCGTGGGAAGTGTATAGCTTCGCCGGTTCGGTCTATCAGCAACTAAATCTATGGAGAGATAACGGTGAAACGGATTTTGAAAAAAATCTGGCGTCTTATAGCCCTTTGCTGACTAAGCGTTACCTTACTGCTAAGTACAAAGAGTTTTTACTGAAAAAGTCTCGTAATGAACTGAATATGCGCACACGTTCGGTTGCCCCGCTGGGTAATTACAGTGTTGATGGTGGCTGCGGAGCTTATAGCGATGCCTGTGTGCAGCCAATCGGTGCTAATCGCTGGAAGGTTTGGCTGGATGTGCGTGTGAAAGAGTTTCAGCACGGTAAAAAAACCGATGTTCCCTATCCGATTAAGGACTTGGCTTTACGTATTCCTTTGCTTGTTGTGATGGAAGCGGATGATCCCGAAAAGAATCCTTGGGGTTTAAAAGTTGACCAAGAATTTACTGCTGAGATTGAGCAAATTGATATGGATGCGGAGCGAGAAAAAATGCTGGCGTGGGAGAAAGAGCAAGAAAAGACTCAGAAGGAACGTGAGGCTAAAAAATGATGAAAAGGTTAATGAGATTCTTTGCTTTGTCATGCTGCTTGATGCCAGGTATGGCGTTTGCGGACGAACATATTAATTGGGATGGAACGCCGGTTGATATTTCTGTTAGCAGCGGTCTTGAGCGGCAAATTGTTTTTCCTTCGGGTTCGTCAATTGCGATCGGTGTCAGTGGTCAGAGCATGGCGAATTACAAAACGCTTTCAAGTGTCGATAACCGCGTTTTTATTCAAGCCGTAAATGATGATTTAGCAAGGGAGAAGATCATCTTTAAAGACCAGGTAAGTGGCCGAAATTATGTGGTGTATGTTTCAGGTGTGAAAGCTGAAGGCGTGGATCCAATTGTTAATGTTCACCTGCCTAAAAAAGCTGAAGGTATGGAGTCGGTCAAGTCCAGTGGATCTCAAGAGGGCGGTGGCCAAAATATTAACAGCTACCCATTTCTTACGCGCTATGTATTTCAGCACGTTTATAGCCCTGAACGCTTGGTTAAAGATCATAGCTTGATTAACCGGGTTTCGGTTGAACCGATCGCGATTAAAAACTTGTTTGGATGCTTTGGTGGCAGTGTAGCGTGCACTTCGTTGATTGCTACGCCAATCGTTAGCTATCGAACGGATCAGTTTTATGCGACGGCGATTGAAGTGAAAAATATATCTGATTATGCCGTTGAAGTGGATGCCCGGATGATTGCTCGATCGCCAAGGGATTTGTTGGCGGCAACTTTTATGCACCACCGCTTACTCCCTGCAAATGAAGGGAAGAAAGCAGGTACGGTTCTTGTCATGATCCATAAACGTCCATTAAGAGAGTTTTTCTATGATCAGGAGCTAGGTCGATGAAAGGTAAAAATCCGATTGTCATTATTCTCGTTGCGTTACTGGTTCTGGGTGGTTTATTGGCCTTGATATTAAGCGGTGACGATGAGCCAGTGGTTAAAACGGTTGGCAAAGGTGGCGATAAAGTTCAGAAATCGGTTGGTGAGACAGTAGCGGAACCGGTGGACGGTGATCGTTTGCCGCAGGAGTTTACCAAGCTGATGGTGGATATGCGTGATATGCAAGCGACGATGCAAGAAATGAACGAGAACATGAGCCAGATTGAGAATGAGAATACTCAGTTGAAGCAGCAAGCGCAAGAAGCCAGCCAGAAAGCGGATGATGCTCAATTAAAAGTTCAAGAGGGAAATGACCTTCTTGCGAATTTAGATCGCCCGGAAAACAAGATTTTTGTGATTCCGCAAGGCTCCAATTCTAAAGCTCAAACCCCAAATCAAGGTCTTAATCAGTTAGGCGAATTTATCGCGCCCATTGAAGGAGCGAAGAATAAGGTTGAGTCAATGGTTTCCGGTAAGCCGGTGAAGCCGTTGGCTGCTGGTACGCCTCAATCAGTTGTTACAGATCAAATTGTTTGGATCCCGCCAATGGATGCAGGGTATGCAACAGATAAAAAGGGTGGGTTTAACGCGGTGAAGCGTTCGATTAACCCTACACCGGGCGGTTTGACGGATTTTGATCAAGAAAAACCTGGGTTGTTTGATGAGATTGGATCAAAAACCATGCGTAAAGCCGGTTTAGAGGCTGGTGTCGAACCGAGATTTACCGTCCCAAACGGTTCTGTGATTACGGATTCTTTAGCAGTTACGGCATTGGTTGGACGTATTCCGGTGAATGGTCGTGTGATCGATCCTTGGAGATTCAAGATTTCGACTGGTCGAAATATTGTGATGCCAAATGATCATGAGCTGCAAGGTTTGGAAAAGACGATTGTTCAGGGGGATGCGATTGGCGATCTTAACCTGCGTTGCGTCACCGGTAAGATCGATACGATTACCTTTGTGTTTAACGATGGCCGTATTGTGACTCATCAATCAAAACAGGTCGGTAATAGTGGCAGTGGGGCAAGTAAGCCGGGTCAGTACCTTGGCTATATCAGTGATGAATATGCAAATCCTTGTATTTCGGGTGATCTGATTACAAATGCCCCGGCAGCGCTAACTCAATTAGGTTTGCTAAGTGCAGGTGAAGGTTTTGCGCGTGGGGTAGCTGAGGCTGAAGTGCAAACGAATACAACGTCTGAGGGTGGTGTGGTTCGTAACGTGGTTGGTGATCAAATGAAGTTTGCTGGTTACAACGGTGTAGCGGACGGTATGAGTAGTGTTCGTGGTTGGTTTGAGCAAAGAATGGGGCAGTTTTTTGATGTGATTTATGCCCCTTCGGGGCAGACAGTTGATATTCACATTGAACAGGAAATTAAGATTGATTATGACCCGATGGGTAGAAAGGTGCGATATGCGACAACTCAAAATGATGCTACCGGTTATATGGATTAGTTTGCTTGCGGGGTGCTCAACAAATGCGCCCTTGCAAGAAATGTCTAAAGATGGAAAGTCAACGGCTGAATTGATGCGCCAAGGTGTGCCTGAATCCAAGTCGTTGCAGTCTGAAGAGTCAATGAAAAAAGAGTTGCAAGCGTACAACTACAACCCTTATACGCGGGATGTTATGAGTGAAACGGATATGTTGTTTCCGATGTTACCAAATCCAAGTTTAGTGATGTATGTGTACCCTCATATCTCTCATAGCGGTGTACCGGTTCCGGGCTATGCGACATCATTCAAGTTGTATGAAACGGATCACTATGCGCTGCCAGGGGAGCGATAAATGAAGTTTTTGGATCGTATTTTTGGCCTTGGCCAAAATAAAGCAATCGTTAATGAACCTAAGCCTGATGCGGATGTGGATGCACAAGTCGTTCGTTGGTCTGGGTTGGGTAAGATCCCTTTTACTGAAAAACAGTGGTCAGAGCTAATTACATCAACACCTGAACAACAAAGTGAGTTGGCTCAGCGTGAGTCTTTTGTCGATCTCATGCAAGTAAAAACGATGATTGGTGATGAGGTGATGTTGCGCGATGGTAAAACCGTTGGAGCGGCATTTGAAATTACACCGGTTGAGGCAGATGGGCGTACTCCTGCATTTATGGCTAATCTTCACAATAAGATTATGAGCGTATTACGCGAGTCGATTCCGCGTGATTTGGCGAGTCCTTGGGTTGTGCAGATTACGATGCAGGATGATGCCGATGTCAGTGAGTTTGCCGAGAAGTTCGATGGTTATGGGCACCCTGATCACGACAACCAGGCCTTTAGAACAGAGTGGATTCGCGTTCTAAAAGAACACTTGAATGATGTTGCGGATCCCAACGGTGTATTTGTTGATGAAATGGTTTCCGGTGCAAACTGGTTTGTGCGCTACCGTAAGGTCAGAGTGTATTTGTGGCGTAAAAAGCCGAATACCAAGAAGGATTTTGCACCGCCATTGCAGTCGATTGTTGATCAGATGACTAGCCGTTTTAAGGCCGCAGGTATCGGCTTAAAACGCTTAGATATTGAGGAGATGTATCGTTGGTACAGTCATTTCTTTGTGCCGACCGGCACAGAAATTTTTGGACAGGATTTCAATAAATATCTTGATAAGAACGGCTACTCAAATAAGCCCGATTTTGAAGATATGGTCGGCATGGAAGACTCCAATACGGATCTTGCTGAATCGTCTTTGCATGGTACTCGTCCGTTTTCAGATGACCAAGGGAATTGGTATTTCACTGGTAAGGCGCGACGTTTTATTACGATTCAAGAAGCGAATGCAGTCCCAAATATTGGGCATATCTCAGCAGAGCTTGAGAATGGTGATAAGCGTATTGCGTTGTGGGATGGTATGCCGATCGGTGCGATTTGGTCGCAGGTTTTGGTGTTTGTTGCGGATGATGAGGTGGATGCTGAGATTGCAAAGTATCAAGGTTCGGTGCTTGGTAATGATGAGCGTGTGGATTATATGCGCGAAAAAATTGCGGTAACTCGACGCAGAATTGCTGAGGGCGATGTGGTGGTTAAATCGCTAATGGGGGTTTATGTTACCGCAGATAATGCTAAGGATATGGATTATAAGGCGCGCATGGTGACGACTGCGCTTGATTCAGCCAGTTTGAAGACAGTGCCGCTTGAGTACGATATGGCGGCTCAAGATACGTTTATTAGAGCACTGCCTTTCAACTATAACTATCTACACGATAAGAAGCCGTCACTGCGTCGCGCGCGTAAATATTTTATTAGGCAAGTCGCAAAATTAGTGCCGTTTTATGGGCGTTCGAGAGGAACCGAGAACCCCGGTTTCCTATTCTACAACCGAGGCGGTGAACCGTTTGCGTTTGACCCGATTCGTGACCGAGTGAAAAACGCTTTTGCGTTGATACTTGGTCCTACCGGATCGGGTAAGTCGGCACTGCTTAACTATCTGATTGCGCAGTATGTGGCTTTTTACAATGCGCAATTTTTCATCATCGAAAAAGGTAAGTCTTTTTATCTTTTAGGTAAGTTTTTGAAACGCTTTGGCGTGACAGTTAATCAGATTATTGTTTCTCCGAGTTCTCCAATTTCACTGAATCCATTTGCTACAGCAGTGGACTTAAATGAAGTGAAAGAAGAGCTTGGATTGATGACTGAAGAGCAGGCAATGGCTTTTGAGCGCGAACATGATCTCATCATCAAGGCTGAAGAAGATGAAATTGATCTTGAGGAAGGTGATGAAGATGATGCGCAGCGTGATGAGCTAGGGGAAATGACACTTGCCGCGATCACCATGATTACCGGTGGTGAAGAGAAAGAGTTAAATGAGATTCGTCGTCATGAGCGTTTTGACATTATGCAGGCCATTATCAAAGCCGGTAAAGATACCCAAGAGAAGGGTTATACGCTAACCGAAGATATTGCGAATGCCTTGGATGAAATGGCGCTCGATACTGAAACCTATGTTGATGCTCGACGTGATCGATTGAAGCAATTTGCCGATAACCTACGAATTTTCTGTACCGGCGTTCGTGGGGATTTCTTTAACCGTCAAGGCGAACCTTGGCCGGATGCCGATGTAACCATTTTTGATATTGGGATGATGATCAATGCCGAGTACGCCGATATGCTTGGGGTGTCAATGGTGTCAATGCTTAACCGTGTTATCTCGATTGCTGAAGCGAATCAGCATAACAAGCGTCCAATCATTGCGCTTGCTGATGAGGGGCATATCACGACGACGAATCCATTGATTGCACCCATCGTTACAAACATGACAAAAATGGCGCGTAAGTTGGGCTTGTGGTTTTGGTTGGCAACGCAGAACTTGGCTGACTTTAAAGATACCTCCGCCAAAATGCTATCAAACATGGAGTGGTGGGTAACGATGTCAACAACGCAAGACGAAGTGGATCAGATCTCTCGATTCAAGCCCTTAAATGAAGATCAGAAGTCGATGTTACTGGCAGCGCGTAAAGAGCCAGGCAAGTACACAGAAGGCGTGGTGTTGTCAGATCGTGTGTTGTCGCTTTTCCGCAATGTGCCACCGGCTTTAGCGATGGCGCTTGCGCAAACAGAAACAGATGAAAAGGTAGTGCGTAAAGAGTTGATGGAAAAACACGGTGTTACCGAGCTTGAAGCAGCTTATATGGTTGCTGAAAAAATGAAGCAGTCTCGAAAAGGAATGAAAGATGCAGCGTAAATTGATCGGCGATATTTTTAAACTGGTGCAAGCTTTAGGTTTTGTTTCAGTCTTGTTTTCTGGGGCAGTTTTGGCAGATGGCCAGGTTGAAAGTAAGGCTCAGGATGCGCCATTTGAGATTGAAACAATTGAGTTATTTGTGCTTTCCGGTACACCGGTAATTCGGTTGGATCAGGGGGATTATCCGGGTGTAAAGGCTGTCATTCACGTTGTTGATGAAGTGGAGCAGATTGTCGATCCGATTAATGCAAGGCTAGCACAGATTAGAGGGGAAACCGAAGCGGAAATGGAGCGCAAAGCGCGTGTAATTCTGGATCCGTTGACCGGCAGCGTGGAATTCCAGACGAGGTTGCAACGAGCTTATCTGTCGAAGTTGCAAGCTGAACGCTATCAACTCCAGTCTTATCCGGCAGCCGTGGTTAATCAAGGTGCAGCACTGGTGCTTGATGGCACCGATTTTAATTATGTTATCGACCTATTGAAATCTAAAGGGGTTGCTAAATGAGTTTTCGTAAAAAATTATTAATTGTTGGTGTTTTGGCAGTCGTCGCACAACCGGCCTTTGCTTTGACGACGACTGAACGCCAAAAACTGTATGAAAGTGAAGTTGTTGATGTCGATCGTAATTCACGTTTTTACTACAAGATTGGCGGCTCAAGACCGCTTAACTACCCGGCGACGAATTATGAAAACTACAAAATTGGTGGTCAGTTAAAGTTTGGTGCCGGTTACAGTTGCGGTAATTTTGATCCGTTTTTGTCATTCGATGAATTTTTTCAAGATCTCGATGCCGACAAGATTATGAATTACGCGGAATCGACGATTACCGGCATGATCTCCGGTTTACCGATGTTGTACTTGCAGCGTAACCACCCTGATATTTATCAGTTATTTCAAACCAATGTTTACCGCGCTGAAGAGTTGTTTAAGATGAGTTCAAAATCTTGCGAGCAGATCGAGGCCGAAATCGCTTCCGGAAAAAATCCGTATAAAGATTGGGAGTTTTTCGGGATGGGTGACAATTTGCAGGAAAAAACGCAAAGCGAAACCCCATCGTCAGCGACGGCGGTAGTGAAAGAAGTGAAAGCGGAATCGGGTGACAAAGGTGTGGATATGCCGGTTCCAGGAAAAGGCATTAAAAAAGTAGGCGGCAAGGATCAAGATGCGATTGACATGGTTCGTATCGGTGCAACCGCCGGTTATAACACGATGTTGCAGCGACCGGCGACCGCTATTAATGAACCAAATACCACAACCCAAACATCGACTGAGCTATATCGGATATTCAAGGAACCAGAGGAATTAGAGCTTTGGTTAAAGGACACTCTAGGGTTTGAAGAGATCTTTATTACGGATGAGCCTAAGTACACGCCCGATCGGGCAGCAGGCAAGGGTTTGCTTACTCAGGCCTCGATGAATCAGTCTAACGTACACGAAAGCTTGAGTATTGCGATTAACACGCGATCGAGTGATGAGCGTGATAAGCAGTTGGCAAAACTCGGAACAAGCGGACTATTTATAACAGAAGATTTTGCAAATCGAATTAATAACTCGTCTGCAAAACCGTTAATTGTCGATGCGCTTGCGGGTGAGATTGCTTTGAATATGGAAATTGATAAGGCATTAATTGCACGCCGCGCTTTGATCGCCTCAATGTCAGAGCCGAATATCGGTGCATCCAAGGTCGCAAAAGAAAACATTGAGAAAATTATTGCAGAGCTTGAGAAGGAAATTGAAAGAGCGATGTTTGAGTATCGTTTGCGTAAGGAATTGGTGAGTGATTTGGCGAATGAGGTGTATGAGTTGCCTGAAAAAACGCTTAACCCGTTGGGTGTCGATCCTTCAGCTAAGTCTCCTACACTTCAATAGGCGGCGATGTTATGTACTCAGAAAACTATCTTGAAGTTATCTTAACGTCCGTTGGATGGGATTTTTACAGTAAGGTTACTTATTTTATCTGGGCACTAAATTTGCATTTGGTGCCACTGATTCTGATTATGCTTAATAACTGGCGCAGCACTTTGTCTTCTCAGGAAATGGGCACGGCATCCGTTGTGGAAATGCGCCGCAACTTCTTTGACGTAGGCATTGCAATGGGGGTTATTCTCCTTTTTTGGATGCCCAACGCGGCAACGACGTACAAGCCAGCTGAGTACATTGAGCAAATTCAAAATGCCAATGTCTCTCAATCGGAAAACCCAGAAGAGAATGCACAGAAATTCACTGCGGCACAGCAAAACATGGGTGTGACTGCCGATGAAATCCCAATCCCGCCGGGATGGTTTGTGATCATCAATTCGACGAAGGCCGCAGTGAATCAGCTCAAGGAATGGCTGGACTTTTCAAAGCAAGCATCGGCAATGTTCGCGGTCATGGGGTCAATGAAGGTTGATGATCCAAAAGTACAAGATGAACTTAATCGATTTATCTCATCCTGCTATTTACCGGCAATGGCGCGTTATCAAAATCGTGGGGATATTCCGGTAGGTGAGCTGAGCCAAAAAGATATACGTTTTGTTGGGAACAGTGTGTTTTTAACCACGCCTGGGCTTTATAAGGCGTGTACTCAGCAAAACATTAATGACGGTATGTGTTTAGGGGATCCTTTAACCATGCCGGTTGAGTATGCAGAGCAGTCAGGCATTGAAACCACATTTACCAACTCAAGTGCGCAAGATCAGAATGGGCGAGATTTAACAAGTACATCAACACCATCTTGTTATCAATGGTGGACGGCCAATAATGATGATGATCATTACAAGTCGGTTATTTACGAGCATCCAGGGTTGCGTGACACTACCTTTGATGCGGTCGCAAATGATGCCATGTCGATGGATGATTTGGGGGATAAAGTTGATGGGCTGGTTTGGTACGCGAGTAAAAATACGGCGGATTTTCTGGATTGGACGGAAAGTAATTTTGGGGTTGGAGATTCATCAACGGCAAAAGATTTAACGATCCAAATGGCAATGCGTAACGGTACGCATGAGTTAATTGCGGATCCTGACGAACCTAACCCTGTAGGTATAGAGGAAAAAACAAAGCAAGCGATTGTTGATGGTGCAAACTGGGTCAGCGATATTGCGGTTTTCTTTTCGGCGATTAAGTGGGCGACGATTTTTAGCACGATCCTTCGTGCTTTGGAACCAGGGTTGATGATGATTCAAGCTGGTTTAATCTTTGGGTCATTGATGTTTATGGCGTTTACATTACCGATTTCGGGGTTTAGTGCTGGGTCGGTGATTAAGCACGCGATGTTTATCTTAGGGGCATTGATGCTGCCATTGATCTGGCACGTTGCATCGATGATGCAAGAAGGGTTGATTCGTATTCTCTATCCGGATGCCTATAACTTGCTTGACCTGGACATTAGCCTTAAATCCATGCTGTTTATGATTTTCTTGTTTACGTTGTATTTTATTTTACCGACGGTGTTTATGAGAATGATGAGTTTATCTGGTTATGAAACGGCACAGGCTACAAGTGAGGCGATTAGCGGCCTATCGAATCCAGGAAGAAGTGGAGGTTCGTTTGTAGCAGGTAAAGCAACTGGGTTAGTTGGTTCACAGACATCGAAAGCTGCTAAGGGAGTTGGTGGCGCTTATACAGGTTTTGTAAACAAATACAATCCGAAGTAATTCATTGTAATTGCGGGGTTTGTAAGTGCCCCGCGCTAGATGGTTATTTCCAACCTCTATTCTCTTCCAGTTTTTCTTCGGTAATTGAGTCTGAAGGGGTGTTTAGTGATTCACTCATTATGTCAGATATGACAAATTCTTTGTATATATTGCCATACATATCTTTCGCAAATTTCACATCAGATGGATAAATGTTGCTTCCTGAAACTGTGGCAAAGTCTGTAAATGCGCGAAAATCGTCATCTTCTGCTTTCTTACGAATGTCATCTTCTGCCATTGTATTGGTTTTCTTTTCTGTAGAAAGGGATGCCATTTCAACAACTATTAAAAAGAAAATTCGTATCCAACCAAATACCCAAACCAAACCTTGCCAACTCAGAAGAGTTGCAGTTTTAAGGTATTTCCACAATGCGTGGCTACCGGCAATACCGATACGCTTTGCTTTTTGAGGTGTCATGATACGACTCCCTTTTACTGAATAAAAATATACTATTTTTTAGTATAGGCGACTTTCGGGTTATTTGTACATTCTTTTTTGTCAAGCAAAATGCTACGATAAGACCTGTTAAAAAGTATTTAAGAGGGTTATTAGTGTGACGATTGTTTCTACTCATCCTATTTTAAGCGGCGTCAGCGCCGGGATTTCGGAGCTGAAGAAGAACCCGATGGCGGTGCTTCAGCAAGGTGAAGGGTTTCCGGTGGCGATTTTAAATCGTAATCAACCGGTGTTTTATGCTGTGCCGGCAAAAGCCTATGAACAGCTGCTCGATAGAATCGAAGATTTGGAGTTAGCGGCTTTGGTTCGAGAGCGTCAAGATGAGCCAGAAGTTTCGGTTAATCTTGATGAGCTATAGCCTTACTTTCAAAGATTCCGCTTTGAAGGAGTGGGGAAAGCTTGATGCGACCGTTAAAGAAGCGTTTCGCAAAAAGCTGAAAGAACGACTTGAGAATCCTCATGTTGAGTCAGCGAAGCTAAATGGTCTGAATGACTGCTACAAAATCAAATTACGCAGTGTGGGTTATCGCCTGGTATACCAAGTGCGAGACAATGAATTGGTGGTTTCCGTGATCGCTGTCGGCAAAAGAGACCGTAACCAAGTTTACAAAGCCGCTATAAATCGAATCTAATTTTGCTAAAATTAAATGGCATTTTGATGATTTATCATCAGGCCTTTGCTTACTGCGGTAAGCACCTTTAAACGCCGCCTAGCGTTGTCAAATAACCAGGCACCATTAGCTGACCTAACGGCTTTATTTGTCAGCAACCGGTTCGCCGGTCGAAGCCATTTTTTATCAACCCTATGGGATATGCCAATCCCATAGGGAACCGGTGTATCTCAAATTTACTTTGGAGGTACGCCTATGAATGAAAATCAGGCGAAGTACATAGCAGAAACGGCTAAGTTAATTGCTATAGCGCAGTTCGGATACTTTGGTTACAAATCCTTAGAAACGCCGGATCACGCTTTATTTTATGTTTCGTGTGGCGTTTTTATTATGCTAACGATAATTGGTACTGTTGTTCTTGGTCTTGTTAAAAAGGAAGTCAAATGAGTAATATAAATGGAATGGACATTGCTGTTTTAGCAGTCAGTATCGGTTTTGGTATTTTTGCTCTCGGTTTCTACTTTTGGGCAAAACATCAAGAACGTAATAATCAAGAGTAGTGATTGGTCTCCTGCATACGCTAGAAGTTTATTCTAAAAGTAGTGAGGATTAAAAGCATGGAAGAAAATGAAGGATTAATTGGTTCTGCATTAATTGCACTTTTCATTGTTATTCTGGTTTGGTTTATAAATAAAGACTCAAAGCAAAAAACAGATAAGCATCAAAGCTAATGTTCTTGGTCTTGTTAAAAAGGAAGTTATGAGTACACAGGTAATTGTTTTTCTTTTAGTTGTGTTCGCAATTTTTGGTGTTCTGTTGCGACTATTAAAAATAATGCGGCTATTAAAAAGGAAAAAGAAAAATCTATTGGAGTAAAAATCTCCAAAGTTACCCACGGCTAACCAAATTTAGCCATTTTACCCATCAGGGATATATCGTCCTGGTGGGGTGGTATATCCCTTTTTTTATTTTGGAGATATACCATGATTAGAAATATTATCGTGTCAGCCGTTATTGGCTTCATTGCTGGATCACCTTTGGTTTTTTTGGCTTCAGTGCTTATTTACGCTTTTGTAAGTGGCTTGATTGAAGGCTATAAAGGTCTTGTGCCAGCGGTGGTTAAAGAGCTTAAACAAGCTTTTTTGGCACCGGCTTTGCCATCACCTTCTTTAAATAAAGATAGTGCAAAGACAGACAAGCCACCCTTGTTTGAACTGCACGATCAACCAAGTGAAGGTCAGTTAAAGTTTTTGTTTTATGTCGGTTTGCGCCCACTGAATGAAAAACACCTGTCTTGGAATCTTGGTCGCAAAATGAAGGATTCAATTAAAATCTTTCCTAGCACTGCGGAACTTGAATTTAAAACTCATGTTCTTCAAAAGGCTGGATATATTAAGACTGACCAAGTTACCTGGTCACTTTCTTGATATAAATTACCGCGCTTTGTCGCGGTTTTTTTTCGCCTTAATTTTGAGTATGATATATTCATACACTTGTTTTTAGGAGTCTAGCGATGCTTAGAAAAACCATTACATTGACCGATCAGCAAGATAGTTGGATTAAAAGCCAGGTTGAGCTTGGTCATTTTGGAAATGATTCGGAATTTATTCGTAGTTTATTGCGTAAAGAAATGTTGCGTAAAGAAGCAGAGTCCGAGTTAATTCAGATGATTGACGATGCTGAAAAATCTGGTTTGAGTGAGAAAGCACCGAAGAGGATTTGGGATTCGGTCGTATCGAGCATGAAAGGCTAATCGTGAAAGGCTAATTTTTAGTGAGAGAAATTGTACTTACGAAAGAAGCTGAAAACGATCTTGAGAAAATTGCCAGATATACGATTGAAAATTTTGGATTGGTGCAGGCTGAAAAATACTATTTTGGCTTGTCAAACGCGTTTGATACGTTAGCTCAATACCCTGATCTTGGCCTTAATTGTACGTCGTTGAAGCCAGATTTAAGCCGCTTTGTTTACCAGTACCATACGATCTACTTCACCTCAGATTTATGCTGCTTGAAAGTGTATCGAGTTCTTAGTCAGAAACAAGATCCGCTGCGTCAGTTTTCCGAGTAAGGGTTTAAGGGCTTTGTAAGGGCATAAGGGGTGCGGTCGAGGGCGACCGCTAAACGGAATTGGTTAAAAGAATGGTGCAAGGGAAGGGGTCTAAAGGAAGGGCGGCCTTAATGGGTAAGGCCTTATCCGGTAAGGGCACACCGTCCCGGTGTATCATCCCGCGCCTGCGGCGCTAAAAGGCACTGCCTGAAGGCAGTTTAAGACCAGTGCCTGATTTGACTAATGAATAGAAAAGTTAATCATAACCACTGTGTTGATTTTGCTAGATTTGAGCCAGTTGTTGACTAGAAAGGCTGCTTCAGCCAAGCAAATAGTCAGTTCTACGGATTCTGGTACAGCCAAAAAAATTGGTTTATCATAAAGGTTGTTTCGATGATTTATTATCAAGCCTTTGCTGAGTGTGCTCAGTATCTTTAAACGCTTATCCGCGTTGTAAAACTAGGATGCCCTTAACCCCAATGGGAATACATTTCCCATTGGGTGCTGTGTTCTCGTTGGATTTTTATTTCAAGGAGTTTGCATGGTTAATATTAACTTTAAAGCGCTTAGGGAAGACCTGAGGAAGCTTGGACTTGTTCTTGCCGGTGGTAGTTTGGCAGCTATCTTTTTAGGTTCGCCTGCAACAACGCATGAAGAAGCTTTACAGGCTATGGTGCTTGGATTGCTATTCTATGTATTAGGCTTATTTTCCTTTTCATCGGAGTTGGAAAATAAATAAGGAGGTTAGTATATGTCTACTTTCACTTGGGCGCTTTTAGGCGTTGGTTTGTTTTTTCTAGCTCTCTATGCTGTTGGTTTCATCCAAGAGCTACGAAAGCATAAGAGAGGATAAACATATCTTTAACCCGATCAAATGATCGGGTTTTTTATTTTGGCCAAAATCAATAAAATTGCTCCCGAACAAAATTTGCCACTGCTTCTCGTCGATGATTTATAGCTTCGTGATTAATCGTTATTTTGTTCGCTTCATAAAATTGGACGGCTTCTTGGATCTCAATTGATGACACTTTTCGCTCCAATCGATCTAAACCGCAACCGACGATAGAACCGATTTCACTGCCATATTGTTCTGTTAGTAGATCTCTGTAGAAACTCATTGGACTCTCCTTACTTGCCGTTCAATTTCATAGATTGCAGCAAACTCCAAAAATATAACTTGTGAAATTCGTTCTTTGGCGTCTTTGTTCCAAAAGAAAATTCCATCGGAATAAATACTATCGAAAATCTTGCTCAGATCATAAACTTCGGTGGTTTGGAATGTACCAGTGTTTTTTAAAATCCCCGTCGTTATGGAATGATTCCCTCCGCCGATCCAGGTAATTTTTGATGGTAAGAATGTGAACCCTAAGTGATTAGTTTTGTGCTCTTTCCAAGGGTTTTCAGGCTCTCCAATCGTTTCCATGCAGCTAATGAATCTTCCATGATGCCAGGGTTCAGCAATGACAGTATCAGTAGAGAGATCTATCATTTGTTCGGGTGGGTCGCTTCTTAATCGTTCCAATAATTCATATTCTGCATTTTTATTGAAAAACCTGCCAAAAAAATCCTCTTGTCTATTGTGAGGTGCAGCGTGCATATCTGACATGGCATAGTCTACGAAACGTTGATATTGCACCTTGCGAGCAAGTCCATTGATGTAGGCTTGAAGAGCATTAGGGTTCTCTTTGTATATCTGTAAGCCAAGATTGACTAAGTTCCTAAATTGCTTCTTTTTGTGGTCGATTTTCTTGTTTCTAAATTTAAACATTTTTTGAATTCTGATTTTTTATTCGGTTACATTTCTAGTCGAATTTGACATTCTAGCAATGGATCTCAAAAAATCACTGCTAAACGCCCCAAAATTCCAAGTACAGAATTTCCGCACTTGGAATCACATACAAAATTTCATTCGCTTGATAGCATGACTCTTAAGTTTAGTTAGGAGGCGTTGAATGAAATTTTGTATGTCCAGGGTTTTGCTGTTGGTTTCAATGATTGTTTTATCCGGTTGCTCGGTTAATCCATCTAAGCCCATTGATTCTGAGCCAGTCGAAAAAGAACATCGGTACAGCGTAATCAGTGGTTTAGATGGAACTCAGTCGAATGATCTTCATGTTGTTTCAGTCAATGGCCAAATTGCGTTGCATGATAACTTGCTACTGCCAAAGGGAAGCCATCATTTTACTGTTCGATTTTATCCAAAAAAGCAGGGCGTCATGATTTACCGATTTTATTCAGAT
Source organism: Thiosulfatimonas sediminis (assembly GCF_011398355.1). Taxonomy (GTDB): domain Bacteria; phylum Pseudomonadota; class Gammaproteobacteria; order Thiomicrospirales; family Thiomicrospiraceae; genus Thiomicrorhabdus; species Thiomicrorhabdus sediminis_A. Next base: position 1,820,370 of record NZ_AP021889.1, on the reverse strand, counting down.
TTGGATTCAGGTCATTGCTACCAGTTGATCAAAGAGTTCGATTCTTATCGACTTCAAAAAACAGCCGACCAATCAAGTTGTCGAACATTGATCAAGAAGAAAAAGCGGTTGTACCGCTTTAGTTAAAGGGATTGTGATGTTTACTTTTATTACACGAATAATTTTTAGTTTAGCTGCCGCAGTATTATTGGCTTTGTCCGCTGGCTATGTGCTTAATACAAGCACGCCTTATGGAATGGAGCGGGATCCGGACGTTTTTTATGCTGTCTTTTTTGGCTTGGCGGTTGTTGGATTTATTCTTGTGGCCAGTTCGCGCCGTTTGTGGTGTGGGTGGAAGAGAGTGTTCTTTTATTTGGCATTGATCCTGGTCTCAAACCCGATTCTGCTTTATGTCTATGGCGGTAACAGCATTGTCTTTGCATCAAGCATTATTGTTGGTGGTGTAGGGGTTGTTTCATTTTTCATATCGGCTTTAATCCATTGCTCAAAAAGAGAGCGTTACAAATATTAATCTGAGTTTTGGGGTTTATCAGAATGAAAAAATTAAATGTTTTTAAGTATGGCCATTGGTTTTTATTATTCTTAGTGATCATTAATTCAATCTATCTGTTTCAATCTGATCCAGGTCTGATTGATCGTGCAATAGCACTTAATGATTCGCTTATTTCGTCGAATATTTTTGTGCAATTTGGTTCGGTTATTTTTGGTATTGCTTGGGGGATTTGGTTTGTTGGTTTTGTAATGACCAAGCCTTGGGCGTTAAGGGCAGCACTCTACTTTTCTTCGGGCGCACTGGTTTTATCTGCCCTCGATCTAGCGTTTTTTGGGATGCTAAAAGCCACTGAAGATGTAGCATTTATCGTTGGTTGGATTGTCTTGTTACGCATTTTAAATTTGGAGTTCGTGCAAAAAAAGTTCACTCAAGCCAATCTAAATGCGTCGCATTGATTCATTTTTGATAAGATTTCAGTGTTTATCACTCATTGAGTGAACCTTTGCTTACTTCGGTAAGCGCCTTTAGCTGACCTCTTCGGTTTTACTTTGTCAGCAACCGGTTAACCGGTAAAACCATTTTTTACCCCACAGGGATATACTCCCTGTCGGGCTGGTATATCCCTTTTTTATTTAGGAGATATACCATGTCATTTTTTAACGATGTTTTCGGCGTTGCGCACCTTGTTGTTCCATGCCTTGAAGATTCATACCGTGATTGGAATGAAACCCATTCTGATGATCTTGTCGAAACAATTCTTTCTGATATGACGGTTGAAGGCATGAATGCGAATGCTTTCATGAATCGATTAATGTCAGATTCCTTAGCAAAAATTGTTGAAGGATTTGATAAAAAGTCTGAATCAATAGGCCTTACAGTTGATGAAAACCCATTCGCTAAAATGGATGTTTTTGTCAACGGCATTGATACCTACTATACAGGTTACGATGAAGGCCGACTGGATTTTAGTTCACCTGGTGATATTGCCGATTCTGGTGCAGATAACTTGATTAAAGAAGCTATTCTTATGGTTGTGTTTGATCGAGTGGCTACCGACTATCACTTGCTTTATCCGGAAGAGATAATTTGTGAATTTGATCCGGATTATCTGAATGAATTAGCTTTGAAAGTTATTCAATATTTTGATCCAGACTTTAAACGACAAGCGATTTCTGAATTCTTTGATTATGAATGTGAGGTGTTTGAATATCCTGAATTCATTTCAGAGTTGTTGCAGCAGGACTTTTCAGTTTTGAAGGATAATCTTATCCACCATAACTTTGACAAAAGCGATATTGACCTTTTGCGTTAGGGTTTTAACTACGACCGGTGCTTTTGCGCCGGTTAACTTTCATTTTAATTTTTTAGACCTACCGGCAGGTTGGTCCATAAAAATTAATGGATCAAAAAACAATTCTCTATGACGGTTCCAGGAGCCGGTATAGAGAATTGTTTGATCGTTAGATCAGCAACCCTTGCTAAGTTCGCTTAGCGCCCTTAAGCAGCCCCATCGGATCCGTTGGCTGCAACCTGGTTTACCAGGCGGATTTAATTTTAACCTTCGGGGTACACCAATGCCCGGGAGGGTGGCGGTGTATCTCTTATTTGGATATACAATTATGTTTCTTTTATTTATTTCTCATCCTATGGGTGAGCGTTCAAATGCTCTTTATTTTTCTTTAACAGAAGTTGAGGGTGTGCTTTCTGATTGCGGGTTTGATTCTGAATCTTGTTCAAAAAAACTTAGTTCTTTACAAAAAGAGCCGGGTTCAAGCGTTTCTTTAGAGTCAGGTAGTCAATCGGCAATGGTTACGCATTGGCAAGATGTTAACTCAAGTCCTGAAGTAGATGGCAGGGCTTCGATTAATATCATTGTTCAGGAAGTTAATGGCGTTTTGTGCGCGCACTTAACAAGGGAAATGCAATTTGCGACCGAGATTGACTGCATGGAGCTGATTGATCTTTGGTTTCCAGTTAATGAGTCAGATTTGTTTAAGTCAATTGAGGATGTGTTTGTCGCCAATCGAATAGCTCACAACGTCACTCATATTGAAGAGTTGCGTAAATGCGGTAATTCAACCGATTATCGTGTTGAGTTCAATGTTGGTGCTAGAGGGGTAGCTGCATGAGTCAGAATTATGATTCTTATCTTGTCGAAGATGAGAGTGTTGTCTTTTACAAAAATGGTGAGGTTGTTATGACTTTGCCGCTGTCAGAACTTGAGAAGATTTTGCTGGCCTATAAAATCGCCGATACCGCTATCTTTTAGCGATTTCGTTTTTTTCAACGAACCGCGCTTGTCGCGGTTTTTTTGTTTCGTAGGGATGTCACAAGCTGGTTTTGATAAAACGGTGGTAGTGAGCCTGGGTGTGATGTTTCAAAAACGTATGTTTTTGAAACATTCCAAGAAGCCTTGATTATGATTGGTAATCAGGGCTTTTTTTGTTTCAAAATATGTGTCAAAATCAAAGTGCCAAAAACGGTTGTTTTTTTATTTTGATACTCAAATGTTCTATGAACATGGATTTGGGTGCTAGAGGGGTGATTAATTGAAGATCGGCTACGCGCGCGTAAGCACATCAAGCCAGGATACAGGTTTGCAGATTGATGCATTAAACGCGCATGGCTGTGAGCAAATCTATGAAGAAACTGGTTCAGGTTCAAAATCAGATCGTCCGGAGCTTGTGGCAGTTTTAAAAGCGTTGCGCCCTGGCGATCAATTGGTTGTTTGGAAGCTTGACCGGCTAAGCCGGTCGCTGAAGGATCTCATATCGATTGTGGCAGATTTGGAAGGTCGAGGGGTTCAGTTTGTATCGCTTACTGATGGTATCGATACAACAACATCAACCGGCAAGCTAGTGTTTCATGTTTTTGGTGCCCTGGCTGAGTTTGAGCGTAATATTATTTCAGAGCGCACAAAAGCAGGGTTGGCAGCGGCGCGATCGAGAGGGCGTAAAGGTGGTCGTAAGCCTAAAATGACATCAAAGCAAATTGCTATGGCCAAAGCCATTATGGATAATCCAGATCGAGCACAAACTGCTGAAGAGGTTGCGGAGCAGTTTGGGGTTTCGCGAGCAACACTATTTAGGTATTTACAGTAATAAAGGTTTTCAGATGCCAACAATAAGCACTTTCTACGGAATTATTATTCAGATGTTCTATGGCGATCATGCACCACCTCATATTCATGTTAAATACAGTGGTCATGAAGCTGTTGTTGATTTTCAGAAAATGGAAATTATTAAAGGCTCATTGCCTCGTAGAGCGGCCAACCTAGTTTTAGACTGGGTAGAATTGCATCAAACTGAATTAATGGAAGATTGGGAGCTTTGTTCAAATCATCAAGCACCAAAACCTATTGCACCTTTGGAGTAAGTTATGGAATGGGATGTTACAGAAGTAAGAGTGAAAGCTGATAATGCTTTGTTGGTTCGATTTAAAGATGGGGTAGAGGGAACGGTTGAGTTTGCCAATTCATTTTTCTATGGCGTTTTTGAAAAATTGAAAGACCCAAAAAAATTTCGTCAAGTCATGGTTGTTGATGGCGTTGTTACCTGGCCAGGAGAATTGGATTTAGCCCCTGATGCCATGTACAACGAAATCAAAAAAAATGGTTTATGGATTTTAGAAAAGTAATTTTTCGGTATAAATGAAAAACCCAGCAATTTGCTGGGCGTAGTATAAGTTAGCGTTTATGCTTTTGATCTTGTTTATGCTTATGGTGCAAAGCAATAGCCAGAGCACCAAAAGCGATTATAAACACAGTGGAAAAGCCAATTACATGGACAAGTGTATACGCTGTCATGGTTAATCTCCTGTATTGATTGAGAGTATAGCATACGTTGTTGCTAGTAGCGTCAGGACAGCTAAGCAAGTAATTGCAACGATGATCCAGTCACCCTTCAATAGGGCTGGATAACCGAATGCGCCAAATTGACCAAAGGCCGTAATTTCTACCGCTCTTGCCAAAAATGTTTTTTGCTCTTGATTCAAAGGCGTACCTCCAAAGTAAAAATGAGATACGCCGTTTCCCTATGGGATTGGCATATCCCATAGGGTTGATAAAAAAATGGCTTCGACCGGCGAGCCGGTTGCTGACTAATAAAGCCGTTAGGTCAGCTAATGGTGCCTAGTTATTTGACAACGCTAGGCGGCGTTTAAAGGTGCTTACCGCAGTAAGCAAAGGCCTGATGATAAATCATCAAAATGCCATTCAATTTTAGCAAATCGAAAATTTTTTGTTTATTCCTGTTCTTTTTAAAGAATCTCTTGTTTTCTATCATCGGGGGCTGGGATGATGGTTCTGAATTTAAAACAGGAGTTTATTATGAATTTATGTGAGAGTCAGTTTGTCGTCAGGCCTGACGGCGACGGAAAATTTTCGGTTTGGTTTGATGGCCGGTGTATTGCGGCCAACTTATCTGAAGCGGTCGCTAAGAAATTAGTCGCTGATATTGTTTTCTATTTGACCGCAAAAGAGTTGGCAGAAATTATTCGTAAATATCTGAATGAAGAAGAAATTTATCGTATTGAAAATGAGATATTTCAGCGGATTAGTGAAGAGATTGATGCTTGTTACGATAACCTGCTGGGCAGGTAAATAAAAAGCCAGGCTATGAACCTAGCTTTTTGCTTTTGAGCTATGAAGTCGGTTTAGGTT